>NZ_JBDZDI010000025.1:0-73709 GCF_040044975.1 Gordonia oleivorans | reverse complement strand
CACCCGGTTACACGGGTCGATCGGCCTGGTCCCGCCCAACGAGTACGAGGCAACCTACTACGCTGGGGTCACTACCAGCAGGTAGCCCACCAACGAGGTGGCACGAAACCTGGGGTGCTTCACAGCGCGGTGGCCACCGAATCGGTCTTGTCGCCGAAGATGTGCGAGACGATCTTGTCGCCGTCGGCGGTGTCGACGTCGTCGATGTTGATGGTGCCCTGCGCGAGATCGTTGTCGTGGGCGGACAACACGGTGGCGATGCCCTGTGCCGAGGACTCGTCGGCGGACTGGTGTTGCAGACCGCCCACGAGGGTCGGAAGTGCTTGCGCGACAGCGGAACGCGCGGTCGTCTCGTCGACGCCGAGCTGGCCGGCGATGTCGCCGATGGGGAGTCGGGACATGAGGTCGTCGATGTCGGACACGTCGTTACTCCTTGGGTCGGGGTGTTGGGTCAGGGTGTGTTGGTTCGGGGTGTGTTGGTTCGGGGCGTCGTCACGGATTCGGAGATGAATGAGGCGGCACTGCGCAGCGCGTGGCCGGATTCGGGTGAGAGGCGCGGGAACATCTGGAAGACGTGCCCCTGCCCGGCCCACGATTCGATCCGGGCGTCGGCACCGGCATCGGTCAGCATCTGGTGATAGTTGCGGGCGTCCTGGCCCATCACCTCGAGACCGCCGTATTGAATCAGTGTGCGCGGCAACGGTGTTCGATCGTCGACCGAGATGCGCATGCGGGGGTGGTCGGGATCGGCGTTGCCGGTGTAGAGGCGCAGGATCTTGCGTGCCCCGATCGCGTCGATGATCGGGTCGCGTGCGCCGGCGCGCTGGTGGGCGACGGCGGTGTCGAAGGTGGGGTCGAACAGTGGTGAGAACAGCGTCATCGCGGCCGGTTGCGGAGTACCGGTGCGCTGATTGTCGGCGAGGAGGTCGAGTGCGAGATGCCCGCCCGCGGAATCGCCGGCGACGATGATCTGCTCGGCATCGATGCCCTGGGACAGTAGCCAGTGATATCCGCGGATCGCATCGTCGCCACCGGCGGGCCACCGATACTCGGGTGCGAGTCGGTAGTCGAGGCTGAAGGCCAGACATCCGGTCCGTCGGCCCAACCGGGCGACGAGTCCGCGATGGGTGCGCGTCGAGCAGACGACGTATCCGCTGCCGTGGAGGTAATAGATGACCGGCCGATCGCGGCCGATGGTCAGGTGCACGCCGTGCCGGCTGCTGTCGCCGACCCATTCGCCGCGGACCTGCCCGCCCTCGAATCGCGTCGCGACGGGCCGGGTGACGACGCGCTCCGGGATCGGACTCATGGCCTCCAGTGCCCGGTTCAGTCCCGGTCGGGTCGTGCGGATGACCTGCGCGGTGATGGCGGGGGAGCCGTAGCGGGCACCCGCCATCAGTGGGCGGGTGACCCGTCGCAGATAGGAGTTGAGTGCCAGTGTCCGCCGCGACGCGAGGGCGGAGGGGTGCTGGCCGTCAATCGGGGCCTCATGGGTGTCCGTGGTGTCGGCGCCCGTGGCGGCGGGATCGTTGGTGTCGGGCAGCTCCGCCGCGGCACCTGACGTGGGGTTCACAAACGCGACACTATGCCTGCGGAGCCCCTCGGTGGGGGAAATCGGGCGCTGTCAGTGCGAAAACGAGCGCTGTCAACGTGGGGGAGGGCGCTGTCAGTGGGGTGGCGGGCGCTGTCAGCGAGGACCTTGGGAGGACCTTGGGGAGGACACGCAATGCCTCATACGCTGCGTGGACGGCATCGTTGTGGTAACCGGATTTCGATACTGGGTACCCGCCGTGAGAAAATAATTGACAATGCTCAGCGAGCAGGGTGAGTCCTGCCCGACAACTGGTGTCGGGTGGAATCAGTCAGCAATGGCGCTGACCCTCGGGACGCCACCGCTCGACCCTCGACAATGCCCAGGTCAGCCCACCAACCGGGGCCTGTCGAGACGGGGTCGGGGGTGTCGAGTCCGCACAAGACGTATACGGATGAATCGGTGCGCAGAGTCGCGCGCAAAGTGAGGGCGAATATGAAGCATGCTCCCGGTCCGACCGGTCTGTACGACCCCGTCCACGAGCACGATGCCTGTGGTGTCGCCTTCGTCGTCGACATGCACGGTCGACGCAGCCGCAACATCGTCGACAAGGCGATCATGGCGCTGGTCAACCTGGAGCATCGCGGTGCCGCCGGCGCCGAGCCGAACACCGGTGACGGTGCCGGCATCATGATCCAGGTTCCGGACCGCTTCCTGCGTGAGGTCGTCGACTTCGACCTGCCCGCCGAGGGCGCCTACGCCACCGGTATCGCCTTCCTGCCGCAGGGCTCCAAGGATGTGACCGAGGCGGTCGAGGGCGTCGAGAAGATCATCGAGTCCGAGGGCCTGAACCTGCTCGGCTGGCGCGAGGTGCCCACCAACGAGAACGGTCTCGGGGCGCTCGCGCGTGACGCGATGCCGACCTTCCGTCAGGTCTTCCTCTCGCTCCCCGAGGGCGTCGAGGATGCCGACGGCATGACGCTCGAGCGCAAGGCGTTCGTCGTCCGCAAGCGCGTCCAGCACGAACTCGGCAACAAGGGCGCCGGTGCCGACGGCCCGGGCCGCGAGACCGTGTACTTCCCGAGCCTGTCCGGCAAGACCTTCGTCTACAAGGGCATGCTGACCACCCCGCAGCTGCGGGAGTTCTATGTCGACCTGCAGGACTCGCGTGTCGAGTCGGCGCTGGGTCTGGTGCACTCACGCTTCTCCACCAACACCTTCCCGTCGTGGCCGCTGGCCCACCCGTTCCGCCGCGTCGCGCACAACGGTGAGATCAACACCGTCACCGGCAACGAGAACTGGATGCGGGCCCGTGAGGCGCTCATCGACACCGAACTGTTCGGCGGCGAGGGCACGGCCGAGAAGATCTTCCCGGTGTGCACGCCGGGTGCGTCCGACACCGCGCGCTTCGACGAGGCGCTCGAGATGCTGCACCTCGGTGGCCGCAGCCTCCCGCATGCGGTGCTGATGATGATCCCCGAGGCGTGGGAACGTCACGAGTCGATGAAGCCGGAGCACCGCGCGTTCTACGAGTATCACGCGACGCTGATGGAGCCGTGGGACGGACCGGCGTCGGTGTGCTTCACCGACGGCACCGTCGTCGGCGCGGTTCTCGACCGAAATGGTCTGCGCCCCAGCCGCATCTGGGTCACCAAGGACGGCCTCGTCGTGATGGCCTCGGAGGTCGGCGTTCTCGACATCGACCACTCCGACGTGGTGCAGAAGATGCGCCTGCAGCCGGGCCGCATGTTCCTCGTCGACACCGCTGCCGGCCGCATCGTCGACGACGAGGAGATCAAGGACGAACTCGCCGCCGAGCACCCCTACCAGGAGTGGCTGGACAAGGGGCTCGTGCACATCGATCACGTCAAGGCGCTGCCGCATGAGCACATGTCGCATCACCGGGTCACGTTGCGTCAGTTGACCTTCGGATACACCACCGAGGAGCTGAACCTGCTGGTCGCGCCGATGGCGAAGACCGGCGCGGAGGCCATCGGCTCGATGGGCACCGACACCCCGATCGCGGTGCTCTCGGCGCGGCCGCGGATGCTGTTCGACTACTTCCAGCAGCTCTTCGCGCAGGTGACCAACCCGCCGTTGGACGCGATCCGCGAGGAGATCGTCACCAGCATCGGCGCCACCATCGGCTCCGAAGCCGACCTGCTGCACCCGGGCCCCGAGTCGTGCCGCCAGATCGCGCTGCCCTCACCGGTTCTCGACAACGATCACCTGGCCAAGCTGGTCCGGATCAACGACGACGAGAACCTGCCCGACTTCCGCAGCGCCCACATCCACGGCCTGTATCCGGTGGCCGAGGGTGGCGCCGGACTGCGCAAGGCCCTCGACGAGGTCCGCGCCAAGGTCAGTGCCGCGATCGCCGACGGGGTGAACCTGATCATCCTGAGCGACCGGGAATCCGACGAGGACCTCGCCCCGATCCCGTCGCTGCTGCTGACCGCCGCGGTGCACCATCACCTGGTGCGTGAGCGCAAGCGCACCCGCGTCGGCCTGATCGTCGAATCCGGCGACTGCCGCGAGGTGCATCACGTCGCCACGCTGGTGGGATTCGGTGCGGCAGCGGTCAATCCGTACATGGCGTTCGAGTCCATCGAGGACATGGTCGAACGTGGAGTGCTCGGCGACATCGACTTCGAGACCGCCCGCACCAACTACATCAAGGCCGCGGGCAAGGGCGTGCTGAAGGTGATGAGCAAGATGGGCATCTCGACGGTGGCCTCCTACACCGGCGCCCAGCTCTTCCAGGTCATCGGCATCAACACCGAGACCGTCGACGAGTTCTTCGCCGGCATGCGCAGCCAGCTCGGTGGTATCGGTCTCGACGAGATCGCCGCCGACGTCGCCGCCCGCCACCAACTCGCGTTCAGTGAGCGTCCCTCGGAGCGGGCGCACCGCGAACTGCCGGTCGGCGGTGAATACCAGTGGCGCCGTGAGGGTGAGTACCACCTGTTCAACCCGGACACGGTGTTCAAGCTGCAGCACGCCACCCGCACCGGGCAGTACAAGGTGTTCAAGGAATACACCAAGCTCGTCGACGATCAGTCGCGCAAGCTGGCCACCCTGCGTGGTTTGTTCGACTTCAATTTCGGTGACCGCGACCCGATCCCGATCGACAAGGTCGAATCCGCCCGCGAGATCGTCAAGCGATTCTCCACCGGCGCCATGAGTTTCGGCTCGATCTCGGCCGAGGCGCACGAGACCCTGGCGATCGCGATGAACCGTCTCGGTGGCCGGTCGAATTCCGGTGAGGGCGGCGAGGATCCGCGTCGCTTCCACCACGACGAGAACGGCGACTGGCGGCGCAGCGCGATCAAGCAGGTCGCGTCGGGACGTTTCGGCGTCACCTCGCACTACCTGACCAACTGCACCGACATCCAGATCAAGATGGCGCAGGGCGCCAAGCCCGGTGAGGGCGGGCAGCTTCCGCCGCACAAGGTGTACCCGTGGGTCGCCGAGGTGCGTGGTTCGACGCCGGGTGTCGGCCTCATCTCGCCGCCGCCGCACCACGACATCTACTCGATCGAGGATCTCGCGCAGCTGATCCACGACCTGAAGAACGCGAACCCGCAGGCGCGGATTCACGTGAAGCTGGTCAGTGAGATCGGTGTCGGCACCGTCGCCGCGGGTGTGTCCAAGGCACACGCCGACGTGGTGCTCATCTCCGGTCACGACGGTGGTACCGGCGCGTCGCCGCTGACCTCCCTCAAGCATGCCGGTGCGCCGTGGGAGATCGGTCTGGCCGAGACCCAGCAGACGTTGCTGCTCAACGGACTTCGCGACCGCATCTCGGTGCAGGTCGACGGTCAGCTCAAGACCGGTCGGGACGTGGTGATCGCAGCGCTGCTCGGTGCCGAGGAGTTCGGTTTCGCCACCGCGCCGCTGGTGGTGTCGGGCTGCATCATGATGCGGGTCTGCCACCTCGACACCTGCCCGGTGGGTGTGGCCACCCAGAACCCGCTGCTGCGTGAGCGTTTCACCGGCAAGCCGGAGTTCGTCGAGAACTTCTTCCTGTTCATCGCCGAAGAGGTCCGGGAACTGCTGGCGCGTCTGGGATTCCGGACGCTGCAGGAGGCCGTCGGACACGTCGAGGCACTCGATACCGGTAAGGCGCAAGCGCATTGGGCGTCGGAGAAGGCCGGCAAGCTGGATCTGTCATCGGTGCTGGCGCTGACCGAGTCGCCGTTCATGAACCAGGATCTGTACTGCTCCGGCGTGCAGGACCACGGTCTGGACAAGGCCCTCGACCAGCAGCTGATCGCGCAGAGCCGCGAGGCCATCGACAGTGGTACCCGGGTGAGCTTCACCTCGAAGATCACCAACGTCAACCGCACCGTCGGCACCATGCTCGGCCACGAGGTCACCAAGACCTATGGCGCGCAGGGTCTTCCGGACGGAACGATCATGATCGACTTCACCGGGTCGGCGGGCAACAGCTTCGGTGCGTTCGTGCCCAAGGGCATCACGTTGCGCCTCGAGGGCGACGCCAACGACTTCGTCGGCAAGGGACTCTCCGGTGGTCGTATCGTGGTGCGCCCGGCGACCAACGCGCCGGAAGGTTTTGTGGCCGAGGACAACATCATCGCCGGCAACGTGATCGGCTTCGGTGCCACAGCGGGCAAGATCTTCCTGCGCGGTGTGGTCGGTGAGCGGTTCTGCGTGCGCAACTCGGGTGCGACCGCCGTCGTCGAGGGCGTCGGCGATCACGGCTGCGAGTACATGACCGGTGGCCGCGTGGTGGTACTCGGTGACACGGGGCGCAACTTCGCGGCCGGCATGTCCGGCGGCATCGCCTACGTGTACGACCCGGCGGGACGATTCGCCGACAACCTCAACACCGAACTGGTGGAGATCGAGCCGCTCGACGACGAGGACATCGCGTTCCTGTCGGCGACGATCACCGAGCACCGCGACGAGACCGGATCTCCGGTTGCCGCAGCGGTTCTCACGGAGTGGGAGACCACGCAGACCCAGTTCGCCAAGGTGATGCCCCGCGACTTCAAGCGGGTGCTCGCGGCGGCGGCAGCGGCCGAGCGAGATGGACGAGACGTGAACGAAGCGATCATGGAGGCCGCACGTGGCTGACCCCAGAGGATTCCTCAAGCACACCGAGCGTGAGCTGCCCGACCGTCGACCCGTCGACCTGCGACTGCTCGACTGGAAAGAGGTCTACACCGACTTCGGCAAGGATGAGCTGAAGACGCAGGCCAGTCGCTGCATGGATTGCGGTATCCCGTTCTGCCACAACGGTTGCCCGCTGGGGAACCTGATCCCCGAGTGGAACGACCTGGTCTACAAGAACCAGTGGGATGCCGGCATCGAACGGCTGCACGCCACCAACAACTTCCCGGAGTTCACCGGTCGGTTGTGCCCGGCGCCGTGCGAGGCGTCGTGCGTGCTCGGCATCAACCAGCCGGCCGTGACCATCAAGCAGGTCGAGGTCGAACTCATCGACAACGCCTGGGATTCCGGTCTGGTCACCCCGGTGCTGCCGACGGAGCGGACCGGCAAGAACGTGGCCGTCGTCGGCTCGGGTCCCGCCGGATTGGCTGCCGCACAGCAGCTCACCCGCGCCGGTCACACCGTGTACGTCTACGAGCGGGCCGACCGCATCGGTGGCCTGCTGCGCTACGGCATCCCCGAGTTCAAGATGGAGAAGCGACACATCGACCGTCGTCTGGAGCAGATGAAGGCCGAGGGCACCGTCTTCCGCACCGGCGTCAACGTCGGCGTGGACATCACCATCGAGCAGCTGCGCACCGACTACGACGCTGTGGTGCTCGCGATGGGCTCGACCATCGGGCGTGACCTGCCCATCCCGGGTCGTGAACTCGACGGCATCCATCAGGCGATGGAGTTCCTGCCGCAGGCCAACCGAATCCAGTTGGGCGACACCGTCGAATCCCAGATCACCGCCAAGGGCAAGAAGGTCGTCATCATCGGTGGCGGCGACACCGGCGCCGACTGCCTGGGCACCTCGCTACGTCAGGGTGCCGAGATCGTGCACCAGTTCGAGATCATGCCGCGTCCGCCGCAGGAACGTGCCGAATCGACCCCGTGGCCGACGTATCCGCTGATGTACCGCGTCTCCTCGGCCCACGAGGAGGGCGGCGAGCGGGTGTTCTCGGTCAACACCGAGCAGTTCGTCGGCGAAAACGGCAAGGTCACCGCGCTGCAGGCGCACGAGGTGAAGATGGTCGACGGTCGCTTCCAGAAGGTCGAGGGCTCCGACTTCGAGCTCGAATGCGACCTCGTCCTGCTGGCCATGGGCTTCGTCGGACCCGAGCGCAACGATCTGCTCGACAAGCTCGGCGTCGAGTACGACCAGCGCGGAAACATCAAGCGCGACGACGAGTTCCGGGCGATCGGCCAGGAGGGTGTGTTCGTGGCCGGTGACGCCGGCCGTGGCCAGTCGCTGATCGTGTGGGCCATCGCCGAGGGCCGTTCGGCCGCCGCGGCCGCCGACGCGTTCCTCGCCGGTCAGACCGATCTGCCCTCGCCGATCTATCCGACGCAGGTCGCTCAGCGCTGATCGGCACGCGCCACGAGCCTCAATCGTCTGTCGCCGCCTCGAATCCGAGGCGGCGACAGGCGTCAGTTACTGCTGTCGATCACGAATGAGCCGGATAGTTCGCCGTCGCTGGACAGGAAGCTCTCGCAGGTGATGTCGTAGCGGGTCTCGGCCGCTCTCTGGGGCAACTCGAGATCCATCCAGGTCCTGCCGGCCCAGTCCTCGTCGGTTCCCAGTTCGGGAACTCCGCGCGCAGACAGTGTGCAGGTGATCGACGATCCGGTGTTGGTCTTCGCCTCGATGTGAACCTTGACGGTTCCGATTGCGTCGTCCGGGTAGGAACTCTGCGTCGAACTGGATGTGCTGTATTCGCACGGGAGCAGCGGCCCGTCACCACGCAACTCACATTCACCGTCTTGGAACCGCGACGCCGCCTGTGACGGCGATGCGGTCATGGTCAGCGACGTCGCGGCCAGCGCCATCGCGCCGCACGCGATCGCCACACGGTTTCGGTATCTCATCGGTCCCCGATCCTTCGAGAGTGGTGATCCACCATCGTGGATCAAATATGAAGTTCGATCACACCATATCGGACGCTTGTCCGAATCCGCAGCCGGATATCTGCGCGAGCACTCGATGCGACGTGAACTCGACGCGTCGCTCTGGCCTGGTCGGTGACTGGTCGGGATCGAGCCGACACCGTATGGGAGCAAACGGCGGTCCTGTTGGAGAATCTGGGTGCTACAGCACACATATTTTCCAACAGGACCCAATTTCTCTCATCCGAAGCTGCGACGCCGTCGAATCGCTGGGGAACCCGATCGAGAGGACTCATCCGTGGTCGACGTATCCCGCACCTTCACCGTCAGCCGTCCGCGCGCAGAGGTCGTGGCCTATCTGCGTGACTTCGCCAACGCCACCGCCTGGGATCCCGGGACCGTCGAGTGCACGCAGGAGACACCGGGGGAGATCGGGCTCGGCACCCGCTGGCACAACAAGTCGAAGCTGTACGGCATCTCCACCGAACTGACCTACGAGTTGGTCCGCGACGACGCCGACCACGTCGTGTTCTCCGGCAGCAACAAGACCGCCACCACGTCCGACGACCTGTCCTTCGCCGACGCCGACGGCGGCGGGACGACGATCACGTATCGCGCGCTGGTCGACTTCCACCGGTTCGCGTTCATCGGCGAACCGCTGTTCGGATTCATCTTCGGCCGGCTGGCCGATTCGGTGCCGAAACAGATGACACAGGTGCTCGAATCCCGCTGAAATCTGTGTGGCGTGTGCCACTCGGAAGATTTTCCGCAGGTCAACGCGCTGGCGCGTCGCTACCGGATCGGTAACGTTGCGCGTGTCATCATCGACGTACACGGGTGAGTTGCGATTGGGGAATCGACAACTACAGTATTTTGAAGTTCGTATCCGTTGTACTGATCAGGGAAGCCTCAAGTCATGAAATTGACTGACAGCATCAACTCTCACCGACGCCCCTCCAAATTGTCCGCGCTGGCCAACCGGCGTGGCCGCCGGCAGGCCCGGATGTTCCCGGCCGAGGCGGAACGACTGGCAACCCCCGCCGAACTCAAGCGCCTGGCGCTGTAGCCCGCGTCAGCCCGCGCCGCGGCCGCCTGCGGTGGCCGTACCGCTACTCGGCGACGACCCGCGCCGACTCGCCGGCGAACTCGACCACGTCACCGACGACCAGTTGCCGGCCGCGTCGGGTCTCCACCTCACCGTTCACCGAGACCTCGCCGTCGGCGATGACCTCCTTGGCCTCCGCCCCGGACTCGATGAGGTTGGCCAGCTTCAGGAACTGGCCGAGGCGGATCGTGTCATCTCTGATCGTCACGTCGAACACACGCCCATAGTGCCCGTAATGAACCACTCGTGGCGACCGCAACCGCCGACTAACGTTGGCTGCCATGGCGGTCGACACCCCACCCACGCGTACCGGCACCGACGTCCCGCATGAGCCCGACCGGCGGTCGGCGGATCTGCTCGAGCAGATCCGGCACCCGCGGGGTTTCGGACATCGGGCACCGCAGATCGCCGGCACCGTCGTCGGCGTCATGGCGGCGATCGCATTGGCGTCGAGCATTCTGCCGTTCTTCCGGCACTGGATTCACGTGCCCCGCGACTATGTGGACAACTACATCATCGCGATGCCGGAGACGAGTTTCGCGTGGGCGTATGTGCTGGCGCTCGTGGCCATCGCGCTGGCCGCCCGAAAACGCATCGCCTGGTGGATCTGCGTCATCATCCTGGTGCTGTTCATGCTCACCAACTCCCTGCTGCTGATCCCGGCGGTCGCCGACGAACTCGAGATTTCGCGGACCGAACGCGTCAACCTCGTCATCGGCTTGGGGATCGACGTCGCGATCCTGATCTTCCTGCTTCTCACCTATCGGCAGTTCTACACGCGGGTCCGGCGCGCGGCGCTGCTGCGCGCGCTCGTCGTCCTGATCGTGGGCCTGTTCGTCGCCACCCTCCTCGGGTGGGCGCTGGTGGCACTGTTCCCCGGAACGCTGCAGTCCGGTGAGCGTCTGCCGTACGCCTTCAACCGGGTGGTGGCCTTCGCGACCATCGACCAACGCACCTTCGACGGTCACGCCCACGCGCCGATCAACGGTCTCCTGGGATTGTTCGGCGCACTGGCACTCATCGGCGCGGCGATCGTGCTGTTCCGGTCGCAACGCCTGAAATCGTTGATGACGGCGGAGGACGAACGGCTCATCCGCGCGCTTGTCACCCGCTTCGGCGACGACGACTCGCTGGCCTACTTCTCCACCCGCCGGGACAAGGCGGTGGTGTTCTCACCCGACGGCCGTGCCGCCATCACCTATCGGGTGGAGTTGGGTGTCGGCCTGGCGGGCGGTGATCCGATCGGTGACCGGGAGTCGTGGCCGGGCGCGATCGCGGAGTTCCTGACCCTGTGTGAACGGTACGGGTGGCATCCGGCGGCGATGGGCGCCGGCGAACGCGGCGCGGAGGCCTACGATGCGGCCGGGTTCAACACCCTCAACATCGGCGACGAGGCGATCATCCACACCCGCGAGTTCAGTCTGTCCGGGTCGGCGATGAAGAGTGTTCGTCAGGCCGTCACCCGCAACCGTCGGGCCGGGGTGACGGTGCGTATTCGCCGGCACGGGGAGCTGACCGACGCCGAGATGGCCGACGTCGTGGCGCGTGCCGACGCGTGGCGCGACACCGACGAGGAGCGCGGATTCGCGATGGCGCTCTCCCGGATCGGCGATCCGGCCGACGACAACTGTCTGCTCGTCGAGGCGATCCAGACCGGCGACGACGGCGCCGAACGGGTGATCGGCATGCTCAGCTTCGTGCCGTGGGGGCGGCGCGGGGTATCGCTGGATCTGATGCGCCGCGACCGCAACGGCGTCAACGGCGTCGTCGAGACGATGGTCGCCGAACTGTGCCGGCAGGCCGAGCAGGTCGGAGTCACCGACGTCTCACTCAACTTCGCGACATTCCGCGCGTTCTTCGAACAGGGCGGCCAGATCGGTGCCGGCCCGGTCATGCGGGCCACCTACTCGGTGCTGATGTTCGGTTCCCGGTTCTTCCAGATGGAATCGCTCTACAAGTCCAACGCCAAGTACCTGCCGGATTGGCAACCGCGGTTCCTGTGCTTCGAGGATGCCCGGATGCTGCCGCGCGCGGGCCTGGCGAGCGTGGTCACCGAGGGATTTGTCCGGCTGCCGCGGTTCGGACGCAAGGAGCACTATGAGGCGGGCCAGCCGTCGATCCCGGCAGGCGTCGACGTCGACGCCCTGATCGCGCAGTTCGAGTCCGAGGCCGACCGCAGCGCCGTGGAGGTCCACCGCCCCGAGCAGGTGCGGGTCCGGATGGCCAAACTCGAGCGGCTCGTCGAGGAAGGATTCGATCCGTATCCACCCGCGGACGCCCCGACCCACACCATCGCGCGGGCCGTCGCCGAGCCGATGGGTACGCAGGTGACGATCGCCGGGCGGGTGACCCGCATCCGCGACTTCGGCAAGGTCATCTTCGCCGACGTCCACGACTGGTCGGGACAGGTGCAGCTGCTCGTCGAGGCCGACCGGATCATTCCGGGCACACCGGATTTCGGCTCGGATGTGGATCTCGGTGACCTGATCGAGGTACGCGGCGAGGTCGGCACCAGCCGTAAGGGTGAGTTGTCCGTCCTCATCGACGCGTGGCGGATCAACGGCAAATGCCTGCGTCCGCTGCCGGACAAGTGGGCCGGGCTGGCCGACCCGGAAGCGCGTGTCCGGCAACGGTATCTGGATCTGGCCACCAATGCGCAGAGTCGTGATCTGCTGCGTATCCGCAGCGTGGTGGTCAAGTCGCTGCGCGACTTCCTCTCCACCCGTGACTATCTCGAGGTCGAGACACCGATCCTGCAACGGATTCACGGTGGCGCCAACGCAACCCCCTTCCAGACCCACATCAACGCCTACAACCTCGATCTGTACCTGCGGATCGCGCCGGAGCTCTATCTCAAACGGCTGTGCGTCGGCGGGGTGGAGAGGGTCTTCGAGATCGGCCGCAACTTCCGCAACGAGGGTGTCGACTTCTCCCACAACCCGGAGTTCACCAGCCTGGAAGCCTATGAGGCACACAGTGATTACCTCAAGATGCTGGATCTGACGCGGGAGATGATCCAGTTCGCCGCGACCGCCGCACACGGAGAGCCGGTGATCTACCGGACCGGCGACGACGGCGAGACGCAGCGCATCGACATCTCCGGACAGTGGCCGGTGAAGACGGTGCACGAGGTGGTGTCCGAAGGAGCCGGCGAGGAGATCACCCCGGAGACGAGTGCCGAGGATCTGCGTCGCATCTGCGATCGGCTGGAGATCGCGCACCGTCCCGACTGGGATGCCGGTGCCCTGGTCCTCGAACTCTACGAACATCTCGGTGAGGACCGCACCACCTTCCCGACGTTCTACATCGACTTCCCGACGTCGACGTCACCCTTGACGCGTGCGCACCGCAGCCGCCCGGGTGTCGCCGAACGTTGGGATCTGGTGGCGTGGGGCGTCGAATTGGGTACGGCCTACACCGAATTGACCGACCCGGTCGAACAGCGCGCCCGGCTCACCGCGCAGTCGATCCTGGCCGCCGACGGGGATCCGGAGGCGATGGAACTCGACGAGGACTTCCTCGAGTCGCTGGAGTATGCGATGCCGCCGACCGGCGGTCTGGGAATCGGTGTGGACCGCGTGGTCATGCTCATCACCGGCCAGTCCATCCGCGAATCCCTGCCGTTCCCGCTGGTCAAACCGGACGAGGGGTAGCCGATGCAGGAGTTGACGACGGTGCGCCAACCACCGGGGCGGTTCGTCGACGTCGCCGGGCAGCGCATCCATGTCGTCGATCAGGGGGTCGGCGATCCGGTGCTGCTGATGGCGGCGCTGGGCAGCAACTGGTTCGATCTCGATGCGATCGCCTGGCGGTTGCGCGCCCGATCACGTCGGGTGATCCGCTACGACCGCCCCGGATACGGATTCTCCGACGAGCCGGAGCCCGGTCACATTCCGACCCTCGACGGCGAGATCGAGCGTATGCGTGCGGTTCTCGACGCGGTGGGGGTCGACGAGCCGGTGGTCGTGGTGGGGCATTCGCTCGCCTCGCTCTACGCCGAGGGTTTCGCGCGCGCGTACCCGGATCGGACCGCCGCGGTGGTGATGCTCGACGGATCGTTCGTCCTGATGCCGTGGCGGGTGGTGCCGACCGCTTTCCGCGTCGCCAATGCCCATCGGTTGATCGCCGTCCTCCGGGAAGTCGCCCGGCGCACCGACTTTCGGCTGCACGGCCGAGCGTTGCTACGTGCTCGGTTGCTGCCGCAACCGCCGGAGGGTTTCGGCGAGGCGGAGCAGGCGTGGGCCGAACAACTCTTCGGTGGCACGTCGATGTTGCTGGCCACGCTGGTGGAGAATGCGGCGTTTCCGGCCATCAACGGCGCGCTCCGGCAGATGCGGAAGGTGACCGAGATCCCGCCGGTGCCGGTGGTCGTGGTGGTGGCGCTGTCCGGACCGTCGGCGTGGCAACGGCTCTGGCGGTGGAAGCAGCAGCGGTATGCCCGGATGCTGGGCGGTTCGATCCGGGCAATCCGGTCACGACATTTCATCGTCCTCGACCAGCCCGAGGCACTCGCGCGGATCGTCGACGAGGTGCGGGCGTTGCCCAGGCCATTCGGGGGAACGACCGGGCCGGAAAACTGATTCGGCGGTGCCCACGTGCGGTGGCTACCCTGCAGGCATGAGTGACGGGGGCACTGATGTGCGTGCGGAGGATGGGCACAGTGAGGATGGGCGCAGAGAGTCGGGCATTCCGTTCTGGTCGCGGTCGGCGTTCCTGAACTGGCTGAGCGCACTCACCTTCGTGGTGCTGCTCGCGGCTCAGATCTGGTGGTGGCACGACCACGGACGTCCGCTGACCTGGGTGCTGCTCGTCGCCACGCCGCTGCTGGCCTTCCTCCCGGCGGGTGTCATCCTCAAGGTCATGCGCCGTCGGTGGACACGCGCGTGGGCGACCGCCAACGACTTCACCTATCGGCGTGATCCGCAGTGGCCGGAACCGCAATGGGAGGTGCCGCCGTTCTCGGTCCGCCGGGCCCGTCGCAAGCGCATCCGGGACGGCATGACCGGGTGGCGCGGTGCGTACCCGGCGAGGTACTTCCACTACACCTGGTGGAACAACAACCGCGTCCAGGTGAGCAGCCACTATCGCAATGTGTTCGCGCTGCGATTGCCGGCCGCGCTGCCACGGCTGACCTTGGGGATCAACATCGACACCTCCTCCGGTGATCGGGTGCTGTTCGAGTCGAGCGACTTCAACGACCGCTTCATGGTGTACTGCCCCGACGCGGCCTTCGCGCACGCGGTGTTCACCCCGCAGACGATCGACGCACTGCTGACCCTGTCCCGTCGTGACGCCACCCTGGCATTGACGAAGTTCGAGATCCTGGGAGACGAGTTCATCGCCATCACCACCCGGGGCAATCGTCCCGTGGAGATCTCGCAGGTCTTCGACGCGCTGGTCACCATCGCCGACGGCATCCCCCGATTCGTCTGGCGTGACCGTGGAGTGTCGCGGGCCGGGAAGGAGTTCTGATGATCTGGATCGTCGTCGTCGTGGTGGCCGTCGTTCTCGGGGCACTCTGGTGGTACGTGGCGACCTACAATTCCTTTGTGCGCCTGCGGAATCTGGTCGCGGAGTCGTGGCGTGGCGTCGATGTGCAGTTGCGGCGCCGACATGATCTGGTGCCGAATCTGGTGGCCACCGTGGAGCGGGCCGCGGACTACGAGCGGGACACCCTGCTGGCGGTGACGCAGGCTCGTCGACGCGCCGAAAGCGTCCGTGCGGCACCGACGATCGATGTCGCCGCGGTGGGGGACGCCGAAGATGCGCTCACCGCTGCCATCGAGCGGCTCGGTGCGCTGGCCGAACAGTATCCGGACATCGGTGCCGTACGGAATTACGAAGTGCTGCAACGCGAACTCGGCGACACCGAGGATCGGATCGCCGCTGCGCGGCGTCTCTACAACGCCAATGTCCGCGCGCTCAACACCAGGATCGGCAGTGTGCCCGCCTCGGTGGTGGCGTCACTGCATCGGGTGACGCCGGAGCAGTACTTCGAACTCGGCGACGCGTCGGTGCGGGATGTGGTCGACGTCGATCGACTCTTCGGTGATCGGGACGATTCGGCCTGAGTCAGGTCCCACGGCCGAATTCCCCAGTCAGATCCCGTATTCGGCGACCCGATCGACGAACATCTGCCCGGTCGGGAAGATGATGCCGCCGAAGTTGTCGAGTTGCAGGGCCAGATGCATGGCGCGCGGCGGGAATCGTGCGGGATCGGTGCTGATCGCCCACTGGACACCGTCGCGGAACACCGCGATGTGCGACGGCGTCCACTCCACCGCCCAGCTGTGCCAGGCCGTGGCGTCGACGAAGGTGGTGTGGGACTCGACGGTGTCCTGGGCGCCGTAATGCAGGTTGTACTGGACCGCCTGCCGGGTAGCGTCGACGATCTCCATGAAGTCGACCTCGCCGCCGACCGGCCAGTCCTCGGCGTCGGGCCAGAGTAGTGCCACCGCATGCCAATTCGGCGATGCGATGGTGGCGCGCGCGCAGATCTCCCAGCGGCCGTACTTGCGTCCCGACCACGTGGGGGTGACGCCACCGGAGTCGCCGTTGATGCTCGAGGTGATCGCCAATGCGCCGCCGGAGATGGAGACCGCGTCGCGCGTGCGGCTGCCGTTCCCGGCGTGGCCGGCGCCCTCGTAGACGTGCCAGTTGCTCAGCGAGTTGAAGTCATCGGCGCGATCGGGTGTGCCCCAACCATATTGGGCGGCAGCCGTCGTGGTGCACCGGGCCGACGAGGACGATCCGAGGTCGAGGGAATGCGCGTCGCCCGGATCGGCCGCGATCGCGGCTCCGGCGACCACACCGAGGGTGAGAATGGGGCGAAGGAATGTCGACGTCAATCGTCGTGGACGCATTTTCGGCACGAATAGAACATAGCAGATTCTTTTGTCGGTCGCCGAACAGGAATGCGCATTCTTTCAGTCGGAAATCGCATTCTTTGTTGTCGGTGCAGCGGATGTGGTAGTCGCAATTTCGGGGGCGGTGGATTCGTCGGAATCCGGAACACATTCCGAGGTCGGCATCGACGTATCGGGGGTTGTGGGGTCGGGGGTCATCGGGTCGGAACTCTGCTCGGTCGAGGTTGAGGTCGAGGTCGAGGTCGAGGGAGACGTGGACGTCGGTGTCGGTGTCGGTGCTGATGTGGTCGTCGACGATGCCGGCGAGTCCTCGGTCTCGACGGTGTCGGTGGCCTCCGGCGTCGATGTCGTGGGTGTCGACGCCGAATCAACGCCCGATGTGGACGATTCCGATGTGGACGATTGCGATGCGGACACCGCAGATACGGCGCGTGCGGACACGGCCGCAGTCGAGGTGGTCGCGGTCGAGGTGGCCGCAGGCGAGGTGACGGCGTACTTCTCCAGTGCCTCTTCGAGTTTGGCGACTTCTTCGGCGTCGGTGCGAATCCACCGGTTCCAGGTGTGGGCGCCGTCGGTGTAGATGAACTCGATGGGCAGTCCCAGGAGGTCGGCCTGTGCGTTGAGCAGCAGTGTCGACGCGAACGACACGACCTCGAGACCGACGCCGATCGCGACGTTGAGGATCCCGCCCTGGGCCATCATCTCGTCCCACTCGGCCTGCGATGCGGGCAGGCCGTTGCCGGTGGAGACGATGATGGTCTGCCCGTTGGCCTTCGCCTCCGCGATCCGCGCGGCGACGTCGTTGGCGGCCCACGTGTTGCCCGGCAGGAAGGGGTTGCCCCACAGGGCGTCGAAGCCGTTGGACACGCCCTGTCGGGTGGCGAGAATGAACGGTACTGCGAGATACCCGAAGATGTTGTCGGTCTGGTAATAGCCCGAACGGGACACCGCGACGGAGAAGACGTCGGGATATTTCAGCGCCAGATTGATGGCCTGTCCGCCGGAGATCGAGAGACCCGAAATGGCATTCCCCGACGTGCTGATATCGAATTCTTCATTCAGGTATGCGGGCAGTTCTTCTCCGACGAAGGTCTCCCAGGCCGGATCGAACTCGCCGCCCTCGTAGGTCGTGAGGACGTTGCCGTCGTTGTCGCGGGGTGTCGACTGCCAGTTCGCCGACCAGGTGGTGGCCGAGTCGGGGATGGCGACGAGGTTGTACTCGGTGCCGTACAGATCGCCGCGACCGTTGGTGCTCGGGTCGCTGAGTTGGCCGAGGAAGTACACGGCCTGTTCGGATTCGCCTGCCTCCTGATCCGACGGCCGGATCTTGACCGTCACCGAGGTCTGCATCGACTCCGACCACACCCAGCAGGTCTGGATGTTGGCCGCGCGATCGGCGTCGCTGGTGAACGCACACCCGTCCCGGACGACGGTCGGGTCGACCGCGAAGGCCTGCCCGGCGCCGGTGGCCAGTCCGACGGTGGTGAGCACGGCGACGGCGCAGACCGCAAGGCGCGTTCGTGGACGACGCAATCCGGATGTGGCGGAGGTGCTCCGGAGCGGCATCGTCGGGTCTCCTTGCTCGGCGGCGGTCGGCGAGAACCGACCCTACCCTAAGGATTAGGTAAGGCTAACTTCAGGTGTGACTCAGCTGTCGCCGACGGTCATCCTGCTCACACCGGCCATACGTGTGCCCGCGGGTAACACCTATGCTGGTCGGCATGAGTGAGCTCACTTTCACCCCGACCGCGGATCTGGTCGACGAGATCGGCGCCGACGTGCGCAGCTGCGACACCCAGTTCACCCAGTACGGTGGCGTCCGCGAATTCGTCGGAACCGTCAGCACCGTCCGATGCTTCCAGGACAATGCGCTGCTGAAGTCCATCCTCGGCGAATCCAACCCCGGTGGCGTCCTCGTCATCGACGGCGATGCGTCGGTGCACACCGCGCTGGTCGGCGATCTCATCGCCGAACTCGGCCGCTCCAACGGTTGGGTCGGCATCGTCGTCAACGGTGCGATCCGCGACGCCAAGACGATCGGCGGAATGGACATCGGTGTGAAGGCCCTGGGCACCAACCCGCGCAAGTCGACCAAGACCGGTGTCGGTGAACGCGATGTCCCGGTGGAACTGGGTAGGATCACCTTCGCCCCCGGAGACACGCTCTACTCCGACGACGACGGCATCGTCCTCGTCGCCGCCGTCTGACCTTTCCGACCGCACCACTCACCGAGGAGTCCCGTCATGCCGAAACCCACGTCTGCGTACTTCGCGCGATTGGGCGCGTTGGTGGCCATCGACGACGCCGACAAGCGTCCGACCCGTCCGGTGCTCGAGGCGTTCAGCGGCGTCGAGATGGCCACGATTCCGGTGGGGACGGCCCAGGACCTCGAAACCGCCGTCGCCCGGGCGCGCGTCGCGCAGGAAGGGTGGGCCGCGCGGCCGGCTGCGGACCGCGCCAAGGTGATCGCGAAGTTCTCCGAGCTCGTGCACCGCCACGCCGACTCGCTGATGGACATCGCGCAGGCGGAGTCGGGCAAGGCCCGGATCTACGCGCAGGAAGAGGTCATCGACGTCGCCCTCACCGCGCGGCACTACGCCACCGTCGGGCCCAAGGCGCTGGCCGAGCACAAGGTCAAGGGCCTGATCCCGGGGGCGACCAATGTGCGGGTGCGCTACCAGCCCAAGGGCGTCGTCGGCGTCATCAGTCCCTGGAACTATCCGCTGACGCTCGCGGTGTCCGACGCCGTGGCCGCGCTCATCGCCGGCAACGGCGTCGTCATCAAGCCGGACAGCCAGACCCCGTACTGCTCCCTGGCGCTGGCCGAGTTGCTGTACGAGGCGGGTCTGCCGCAGGAACTCTTCGCCGTCGTTCCCGGCCCGGGCAGCGTCGTCGGGCAGGCCATCGTCGCCACCACCGACTACGTGATGTTCACCGGCTCCTCGACGACCGGCGCGACCCTGGCGGCGCAGGCCGGTCAACGCCTCATCGGGTTCTCCGCCGAACTGGGCGGCAAGAACCCGATGATCGTGACCGCCGGTGCCAACATCGACCGGGCCGTCGAGGGCGCCGCGCGGGCCTGTTTCTCGAACTCGGGACAGCTGTGCATCTCCATCGAGCGGCTCTACGTCGACGCGATCATCGCCGACGAATTCACCGAGAAGTTCGGTGCATACGTGCGCAACATGAAGCTGGACGCGACCTATGACTTCCGTGCCGACATGGGTTCGTTGGCCTCGGCGGCGCAGGTCGACACCACCGAGGCGCATGTCGAGGACGCGGTGTCCAAGGGCGCCACGGTGATTGCCGGTGGCAAACGCCGCGCGGATCTCGGCCCGTTCTTCTATGAGCCGACCGTCCTGACCGGCGTGACCGACGCGATGACCTGCTACGGCAACGAGACCTTCGGTCCGGTGGTGTCGATCTATCCGGTGGATTCCATCGACGAGGCCATCAAACTCGCCAACGACACCGACTACGGCCTCAACGCGAGCGTCTTCGCGGGCAGCAGCGAGGAAGCCCAGCGGATCGCGGAGAAACTGCGCGCCGGCACCGTCAACATCAACGAGGGATACGCCGCGGCGTGGGCGTCGACGGCCGCCCCGATGGGCGGCATGGGCATCTCCGGTGTCGGGCGGCGTCACGGCGAGGAGGGATTGCTCAAGTACACCGAGCCCCAGACGATCGCCGAACAACGTTTCCTCGGCATCGACCGCGCACCGGGAATCCCCAAGGACGTCTATCGTGCGCTGACCCCGATGGCGATGCGCGCACTGAAGTACCTGCCCGGCCGCTGACCCGCGTCAGGGCGCCACCGCCGATTTCCACCGTTTGTACGACGCGCGCCCGAGACGTGAATCGTGTTGGATGCAAGGGTGTTCGGTGAAAGAGCCCGATGGCGCGCTGTCGGAGTGGGTGTGGTGCTGGCGGTTGTCGTCGTCGCCGTGGCGGCGGCGTCGGCGGTACCGACCGGGGCCGTGGCGATACACGCGGGATCGACGAGTGCGGTCGTCGAGCCCCCACCCGTCGAGCAGCAACTGGTCCTCAGTTTCACCGGCGACAACATCCTGGGTACCGACGACAAGTTCTCCACCTCGAACTCGCTGCCGACGCTCTGGGAACAGAGCGGGCGACGCCCCGACTACTTCTTCCAGAACGTCAAACGATTCCTCGACGCCGACGACCTCACCGTCGCCAATTTCGAAGTGGCACTGACCCGTCGGCTGAATCAGCGGTACAAGGGCGAGGGCGAGGTGTACCACTTCCACGGGGAGCCTGCCCTCGCCGCGACGCTGCCGGCGGGCGGGATCGACGTGGTGACCGTCGCCAACAATCACACCTTCGACTACGGCCAGGCCGGCTTCGACGACACCCTCGCGGCGTTGCGGGGCGTCGGCGTCGAATACTTCGGCACCGGCTACGAGGGTGAGGGATCGACCTACGACATCCGTAATCTGACGACGGTCAAGGGTGTGACGTTCGGCTTCGTCGGCTATCAGGCGTGGACTGACGATCCGGCGATGCGCCGGAAACTGGTGACCGACATCCATCGCCTGCGCGCGGCCGGCGCCGACGTCGTGATCCCGTTCATGCACTGGGGAATCGAGTCCGAACACGTGCCGTACAGCGTGCAGACCGAGTTGGCCCACCTCGCCATCGACAGCGGTGCCGATCTGGTGGTCGGCACCCACCCGCACGTGATCCAGTCGATGGAGATCTACCGCGGCAAGCTCATCGCCTACTCGTTCGGCAATTTCGCCTTCGGCGGCAACAGCAATCCGACGGACAAGCGGACGTTCATCCTCCAGACCCGATTCGACATGTCCGGCAAGGACGTTCGGGGAGTCGACTTCCGGGTGATCCCGACGCGCGTCTCGCGGACGGAGGCGTACAACGACTACGTCCCGACGCCCTATCCGCCGGCGGAGGGTCGGGAGGTGTTGGCCTTCATCAACGAGATCTCGCCGACCCTGCGGGGTCGTGCGGTCAACGCCTTCGTTCCGGTGGCGCCCCGTCCGGTGACGACGCCGGCATCGCCGTCCGTGGTGGCCGGTCCGGGCTGAGGTGCTTTTCCGCAGGTAGCAGCGTGTTATTTGGGTGATAATCTCCCGCAATGCACGCATTCGTTGACGAGAGCAAGGTGCGAGGACTTGTTGTCGCCTGCACGATCAGCGATCCCACCTCGCTGGTGGCCAGCCGGAAAGCGATGCAGGCGTTGCGGGCGAATGGTCAACGTCGGATTCACTTCACGAAAGAGTCGGACCCTCGCCGCCGCAAGATTTGTTCAGCGATCTGCGATCTTGACCTGGGCGTGCGGGTGTACGACACAACCACGATACGAGATCAGCGGCAGGGGAGACGGCATGCACTCGATGCAGTCGTGCGCGATCTCGCGGGCGACGGCGGATCATCACTGGTGATCGAGCAGGACGACAGTCTCGTCGACGCCGACCGTGCAACGCTCTATGCCGCGGTCCGCCGGCACCGGGTTCCCGATTTGTCCTACCGCCACGAAAGACCGACCCAGGAACCATTGCTCTGGATTTCCGACGCGGTCGTGTGGTGCTACGTCAAAGGTGGCGACTGGCGCAGAAGAGTAGAGCCAGTCATTCGATCGGTGATCCACGTCGACGGTTCTTGAACAGTGGTCCAGACAGCGCGAAACCCGGCTCACCAACCGTCCGGATGGCTGCCGGGTCACTTCCCTCGGCTACTGCCTGGGCACTACTGATGCTAGCACAGTCGGAGGGGTTGGCCGCCCGCTCGAACTCTCCGTCGAACGTCGCTCGCTCTCTGTGATCGTCGCGTAGATCGAGGATCGCTTCAACGGGTAGAGCTCCATCAACTCGGTGATCCAGTACCGGCCTGATTCGTAGTCATCTTATAGCCGTATCTGTTGCAGGGGAGTGAGTTTCGGCTCCTTGCCGGGCAGTCGGCCAGCTTTCCGGGCCTCAGCCATCTCTCTATCGTCCGCGCCGCTAGTGCGCGGCCCAACCGTTGGCGTTGCCTGCCTGACGCCACTCCCGGTCCCACTGATCGGCGTGGGCGCGCGCAACGCGTCGTCGGACGAGTGCCACCGCGCCGATCAGAATGGCGAGAACCAGCGCCCAGCTGAGAATGCCGACCCAGATGGCACCGATGGCCCGTTCCAACGCGCCCGCATGCTGCTGCAGTTGCGAACCGTCGGCGGTGGTCCAGATGTCGATCGACGATCCCTCTGCGGTGCCGCGCGGTACCGACGTGATCGCCGTGTGCACTCCGTCGGTGTTCTTCCAGGACACCGTGCCCGACGTGTCGATCGCGGTCGGGTCGGCCTCGACGACACTGAGGACCGTCGCCGTCGTGGGAATCGCGCGGTCGGCACGGGCGGTGACCGAGTCATAGGTGGTGGTGGCCGCCCAGATACACAGCGGGATCGCCAGCACCGTCACCAGCACGGCCGACCAACCGGCGCGGGCGAGATGTCGATCGCCACGACGCATCAGCGGGTTGGTCGACCACGGATAGAACGCGGCGAATCGCCGGTACGTGGTGTGCGCAGCCATCTGAACCTCGTCATAAAGGGGAACTCTCGTATCCAGAATTGGCCTCTGGGCGCCGCAATGCCAACCACAATGCCGGTTGACCGTGGTTTTTGTGACGAACAGAACACTTCGGCGTTCACAGACTTCTCCCAGTCGGTGTCCAGTCTCAGCGGAGCCCGGCGACCCACTCTGGTACTCGACGCAGTGCGCGTGTGACGCCTATCGGAGCGGAGCACGCGACGAAGACCCCGATCCGCTCAGGAGGAGTGATGACCGCAATTCTGGACCGGCCGAGCACGTCGCCGCCGGCCGACGATGCCGCGCCACCGGCGCACCGGCGATCCCGACGTGCCGTGCCCTGGAGCAAGCTCTCCCTGGCCGGACTGTTGACCGCCACCGGATTCCTCTACCTGTGGAATCTCTCGGCCAGCGGCTACGCCAACACCTTCTACGCCGCCGCGGCATGGGCGGGATCGGAGAGCTGGAAGGCCTGGTTCTTCGGAGCCCTCGATCCGTCGAACTTCATCACCGTCGACAAGCCGCCGGCCTCGCTGTGGGTGACCGGACTGTCGGTGCGGATCTTCGGGATGAACTCGTGGGCGGTCCTCGCCCCGCAGGCCGTCATGGGCATGCTGGCCGTCGCACTGATGTACGCGACGATGCGTCGGGTCTTCACCGATCCGCGCCACGGCACCGCAGCGGGCCTGATCGCCGGTGCCGTCCTAGCCTTCACACCGGCCGCGGCGCTCATGTTCCGATTCAACAATCCCGACGCGCTGCTGGTCCTGCTCATGGTCGCCGGCGGATACTGCATGGCCCGGGCCATCGCGACGAACTCCGGCCGCTGGCTGGCACTGGTCGGTGTGGCGCTCGGCTTCGCGTTCCTCACCAAGATGCTGCAAGGTCTGCTGGTGCTGCCGGCCTTCGGCTTGGCCTACCTGGTCTTCGCCAACAACGGATGGATCAAGCGGATCGCCCACCTGCTGGGTGCGGCACTCGCGCTGGTCGTCTCGGCCGGCTGGTTCGTGGTCGTCACGATGATCGTGCCGGCGAGTTCGCGGCCGTACATCGGTGGCTCCACCGACAACTCGTTCATGGATCTGGTCCTCGGCTACAACGGCGTCGGACGCATCAGCGGTGGCCAGGGCAACGGGCCCGGCGGTGGCGGTGGTACGGCCGGCGGTTCGTTCGGCGGCTCCACCGGCCTCGATCGGCTGTTCGGCTCGGAGATGGGCAATGAGATCTCCTGGCTGCTGCCCGTGGCCCTGTTCGTGGTGGCCTTCGGCGTGTACCTGATGATCCGCAGCTTCCCGATCTTCTCCTACCGCAACGGGGTGAACCGGATCGAGTCCGGCGCCATCGTCACCTGGGGTGGCTGGCTGCTGGTGACCGGCATGGTCTTCAGCTACATGAGCGGCACGATCCACCCCTACTACACGGTGGCCCTCGCCCCGGCGATCGGCGCCCTGGTCGGCATGGGAGCCGTCTTCGCCTGGCGTCGACGTGACAACTGGGACGGCCGCATCGCGATGGCCGCGATGATCGGACTGGCCGCCGCGTGGTCGATCGTCCTGCTCGATCGCAACGACTGGGGTCCGGTGTGGTGCCGCTGGCTGATCGGTGTGGTCGCCGTGGTCGCAATCGTGGGCGTCATCGCCGGCTCCGTGCTCGGACTCAAGAAGCTCGTGGCGGCGTCACTGATCGCCGGATCGCTCGCCGGCTTCGGTGGAACGGCGGCCTTCTCGATCGCCACCGCGGCGACCGCGCACAGCGGCTCGATCCCCACCGCGGTCCAGACCTCCATGGAAGGTGGCGGCATGGGTGGCCCCGGCGGCGGAGGTAACCGCGGCGGCGGCGGGACACCGCCCGGACAGAACCAGGGTTCGACGCAGGGCCAGGGTTCTACCCAGAACCAGGGCCAGGGCTCGACCCAGAACCAGGGCTCGACCCAGAACCAGGGCTCGACCCAGAACCAGGGCTCGACGCAGAGCCAGGGTCAGGGTTCGACCGCAGGCCAGGGCAGCGGCCAGCAGACCGGACAACGTCCGAGCGGTGGCGGCATGGGTGGCCCCGGTGGCGCGTCGACCAGCGCCGAGTTGGTGAAGCTCCTGCAGGCCACCGACACCAAGTGGGCGGCGGCGACCAACGGTTCGCAGTCGGCAGCGGGTATCGAGATCGCCTCGGGTGAGGCCGTGATGGCCATCGGCGGTTGGAGCGGCGACCCCGCTCCGACGCTCGACGAGTTCAAGCAGATGGTGGCCGACGGCCAGATCGCCTACTACATCGGTGGTTCCGGTGGCGGTCCCGGCGGGAACTCGGAGATCTCCACCTGGGTGTCGGAGAACTTCACCGCGATCACCGTCGGCGGGCAGACGGTCTACAAGCTGATCTGACCCATCCGGCACGAACCGGCACAACAGCCGCGACCATTCCGGTCGCGGCTGTTGTCGTCCCTGGTTTGCTCAGCCCATCGAATAGTGGAAGGTGATCGGATACCCGTCGTCGCTATGGCCGGCGATCTCGATCTCGGCGTGGCCACGCATGTCGGCGAGGCCGCCGGAGCCGAGCCCGTCGACGATGTCGAGACGTTCATGCACCCCGGTGGCATCGTGGGAACCGTCGTGGCGCAGGACCAGTGTTCCGTCGTGCCCGTCGATGGACCCCTCGAAGGCCTGGAGACCGAGCGTCGGGGCCTCGGTGCCCTCGATGTAGGCGATCAGATAGGCGAGCGTGCCGGTCCCGTGAATGTCGCCGGAGTAGTCGTAGGACACGTCGGCGCGGGTGAACCCGTGCGCCGGGTAGGCAACGCCGCTGATCTCGACGGTGCGGTCGTCGCGGGTGTAGACGGGGGCCTCGTTCCAGCCGGTCACCTTGAATGTGCCCGTTGCGGTATGTGTCGTCGTGGTTGTCATGTTCTCAGGCTGCCGCGTCGCCGCAGCCGGGTCTTGAACAAACACGACATCACGCCCGACACTGGAGACGATGAGCGAGAACGCATCCGCCGACGCTGCCGGTGGCACCGATGAGCCGGAGGGACGCGGCCGATCGGCGATCATCGGCTCCGTCGGTGCCGAGCCGCTGCAGATCACCCGTCATCGGCCGACGCCGGACCTGGCGCCGTGGCTGGACTATGTCTGGATCGTCCGCTGGGCCGTGGACACACCCGTTGTGCAGCAAGTGATTCCGCAACCGGTGGTGCATCTCGCCGCCGAGGGCGGACGACTCAACGTCAACGGGGTGGGGGATCTGCACTTCTCGCGAACCCTCGCCGGTCGCGGACACACCGTGGGAATTGCGTTCCGCCCGGGCGGTTTTCGTGCGTTCTCGAACGCGCCGGTGAGTGCCCTGACCCGATCGGTGGTGCCGCTGGAGACCGTGCTGGGCGTCGACGACCGGCCGATCGCGGCGACACTCCTCGACCCGGAGCGTGGAGACACCGATCTCGTCGACGCCGCATGTGACTGGCTGGAGCGGCTCGGGCCGCGTGCGGATCCGGTGATCGGGGAGGTCGGAGCGCTGGTGGACGCCGCCGAACACAATCAGGACCTCACCCGGGCCGAGCACCTGGCCGCGCTCGCCGGCGTCAGCCTGCGGACACTGCAGCGGCAATTCGGCGACTACGTGGGAATCGGGCCGAAATGGGTCATCCAGCGATTCCGGATGCTCGACGTCGCGGCGGTCGCCAACGCGGGTGGTGCCATCGACTGGGCGGATACGGCTGTGCGCCTCGGATTCAGTGATCAGGCGCATCTCACACGGGCATTCACGCGGATCGTCGGGATCTCACCGGCTGCGTACTCGCGTAATCGCTGAACCCGACGATGTACCATCCGAAAGCGACACAGTGGGCCATCGGGTGGGCAGTGGAGGTCGGCATGCCGGGAAAGATCACCGAATTCAGCAGGGACGGCTACGTTTTCGATGTCGTCGACTCCGGGCCGATCGCCGACGGCGATGAGACGTCGATACCGGTGATCCTGCTCCACGGATTCCCCGAGCGTGCCGATTGCTGGAGATCGGTGACCCCGCTCCTCAATGCCGCGGGCCTGCGCACCATCGCCCCCGATCAGCGCGGGTACTCGCCACGGGCCCGCCCCGCGAAGGTGCGTGACTATCGGATCGCCGAGTTGGTGGCCGACGTGGTGGCCCTCGCGGACGCCGTGGAAGCCCCCAAAGTGCATCTGGTGGGCCATGATTGGGGATCGATCGTGGCGTGGGCGGTGGCCTCGCAGTACCCGGACCGGTTGGCGACGCTGACCACGCTCGCCGTCCCGCACCCGGGTGCCTACATGCGCGCGATGCCCCGGGGGCAACTGCTCCGGTCGTGGTACATGGGTGTTTTCCAGATCCCGGGCCTGGTGGAGTGGCTACTGCCCAAGGCGCTGGCGAGTGAACGCGCAGAACGGTTCGGGCCCAAGGGATTTGTCGATCAGCTGCGCATCGACATCGTCGACTACGGTGCCCTGCCCGGCGGCCTCAACTGGTACCGGGCGATGCGGTACATGGACCGCGAACTGACGCGTCGCAAGACGACGGTCCCCACCACCTACATCTGGAGCGATGGCGACATCTACCTGTCGCGCGCGGGGGCCCGCGGATGTGCGGCGATGGTCGATGCGCCCTACGACTTCATCGTGCTCGAGGGTGTCGACCACTGGATTCCGGAGCGTCGACCCGACGCGGTGGCCGACGCGGTCCTCGCCCGGATCGCGCACTCCGCCTGACGCTCTGGGCCCCGGCTCAGTGGCGCAGGCGCCGCAGCAGCACCCCGATCACCGAGAGCGCCGTGATGATCGCGGCGGCGATCACCGGCACGCGGATCGGGAACGGGAGTTCGGTGGGGGCGCCGGCGCGCAACTGCGCGAACGTCGCGCGCTGGGCATCGGCCTCGGCGACGACGATGCCGCCGGATTCTGTGCCGCCGCGGGAGATCCGGCGTTCGGTGAGGTCTTGGGCGGAGCCTTCTTGGCCGGTGCGGTCCCGGCGCCCGGGGCCGGTTTCTTGGCGGCCGGGGCCTTCTTGGCGGGGGATTTCTTGGCGACCGCCTTCTTGGCCGGGGCTTTCTTCGCGGGAGCCTTCTTGGCGACCGCCTTCTTGGTGGGAGCCTTCTTTGCGGCCGGACTCTTCTTCGCGGGAGTCTTCTTCGCTGCGGCCTTCTCGCCGGCGGGTGTCGCGCCCGAGTTCTCGGGTGCGGGTCGGTCGACGGGGTCCACAGGATCCGATTCCGTCATCGTGAGGTCGCTCCCTTGCGTGTCACCGGGCCTTTCACCCGATCCTAGAGGACACCGGAGCGTTGCCTGGCAGCCGCACGCGCGGTTCGGTCAGGCCCGCACACCCAGGCGTGCCAGGATGTCGGCGTCGATGGCGCCGAGCTCATCCTCGATCGCGCGGTGGGCGGTGCGGCGCTGTCCGGACGACATGGCCTCCGACGCCTCCACCGCGATCGACAGGTTGTCCAGTCGCCCGCCCATGGTGTCGACGAATGTCTTCGCATCGTGCGAGGTGTCCTGAGCGGACACCTTCTCCAGCGCGGACCGGGTCGACGCGATGCGGGCGGCCAACGGCGCACCGTGACCCGAGTACTGGCGCAGCAATTCGGGCGAGACACCGGCACGATCGGCCTGCAGGGAGGTGATCCGGCCGCGTCCGGCCACCGCCGCGCGGTAGACGATCGGCGCGACGATGGGAGCCACCAGCCGCGCAACGGTGAGGTACCGACGAACACTGGCCGGGCTGAGGGGACGTGCGTCGGCGGCGGCCTTGGCCTTGGCGGCGACCGTCTTGGTCTCCGCCTCGGCGACCTTCACCTGGGCTTTCGCCACCTTGCGCTCGGCCTTGGCGGACTTGCGCGCCACCTTCTCGGCCACCTTGGCGTCGGCCTTGCGTTCCTTGTCGCGGAGCTTGCGTTCGGCCTTGAGCCGGGACTTCTCCGCCTTGCGACGGTCCTTCGACTCGAACTTCGCCTCGAGCTTGGCCTTCTTCTTCAGCGCCTTGGCCTCGGCGCGACGCTGAGATCGGCTCTTTCCGTCGGACGAGAACACACCCATCAGGGACCTTTCGCTGCGGACTGCCGGTGGCCGGTTCACCCGGGTGCCCGCGGAGGGGCCGGACCGGTGGTGACGTGAACCCGATCAAGCATTGCATAGGCTCGGGAGGAGGCGGTGGACAGGAAGCCAAAACACCCACGGCCGCCCGATCACGATGAGGAGAGGTGGTGAGGGGGTGAGGCCGGCCATCCTGCATGCGCGCGACCTCGCCGGCTGTGAGCACCGGCTCGCCTTGGATGTGTCGCATCCGCAACTGGCCGCCGACCGTCCCCGCACCGCCGAGGCCGTCCGACGCACCGAGGCCGCCAACTCCCACCGCGACCGGGTCCGCGATCTCCTGCGCGCCATGCACAGCGATCAACCGCCGGGCACCTTCGTCATCATCGGGCCGGAACGCACATCCGAACGCGTCGCGGCGACCCTGCGGGCCTGCGCCGACGGGGCGTCGTGGATCTGGAATGCCACCCTGCCCACCGACGTCGACGGCGGCCGGCGTGGCCACTCCGAACTCCTGGCGCGCGTCGGCGACGGGTACCTGCCGGTCATCGTCGTCAACCATCGTGTGTCCTATCCGGCGAAGGTGCGCCGAGACCTCACCCCCGACGCCACCCCGTTTCTCACCAGTCCGTTGTGGGGCTGGCTGCCCACCCACGATCCGTACCGCACCGGGCGTAACCATCGCCGCGATCAGATGCGATTGGCGCACCTCACCCAGATGCTGCTGGATCTGGGACTGGCACCGTCGGGTGACGAGTCGAGGTTGCTCGGCGGTTCCATCGGGCTGGATGCCGATTGCATCGTCGTCCACCGGACGGGGACGCTGCTGCGCGAGTACCGGGAGGTGTTCACCCGCCGTCAGGCGGTGGCCTCCGGCGACGTGCTGACCGCCGCCCGCCGGGTCTCGGAGTGCCGGAGTTGCCCGTGGTGGCCGCGCTGCGAACCCGAACTCGTGCAGCGTCGCGATGTCAGCCTGGTGGCGTCGGGAAATCAGGCTGACCTGCTCGTCGAGTCGGGGGTGACCACCATCGACCAGCTGGCGCGCCACCGCGGTCCGGCGCCGCAATCGTGGCCGTCGAACATCGCCTTCGACGATGCGGTGTCCACCGCGATCGCCTGGCTCGCCGACATCCCCCTCATCCGTCGTGTCGAGGAGCCGCAGGTGCGCCGCGCCGACGTCGAGGTCGACGTCGACATGGAGAGTTACGGCGAGGACGGCGCGTACATGTGGGGCACGCTGCTCACCGATCGCGTCGAGAGCGACCGGCCGGTGATCTACCGTGCGTTCGTCACCTGGCAGCCACTGCCGACCAGGGATGAGGCGCGCTCATTCGCCGAGTTCTGGACCTGGCTCATGGCCGAACGTGCCGGCGCCCACGCCCAGGGCAAAACGTTTGCCGCATACTGCTATTCGCAACAGGCCGAGAACCGGTGGCTGCGGTCGACGGTCGACCGGTTCGCCGACGCCGACGGCATTCCGCCCCGGGCCGACGTCGAGGACTTCATCGCCTCGGACGAGTGGGTGGACATCTACGAGGCGGTGGGCGCGAACTTCGTCTGTCCACAAGGCAAGGGACTCAAGCGCATTGCGCCGGTGGCCGGCTTCACCTGGCGTGACGCCGAGGCCGGTGGTGCGGCGTCGATGGACTGGTACAAGCGGGCCGTCGGACTCGACGGTGTCGATGTCGACCTCTCCCAGCGTGATCGGTTGCTGGAGTACAACGAGGACGACGTCCGGGCGACGAAGGTGTTGCGCGAGTGGATGGTTGAGCCGGCTGCCCGGGCATTGCCGTTGCGCGACGACCTGCTGGCGTTTCGGCAAAGCGGATCCGATTCGCGCACAACGGCGTCGGACTCACACGCGCATCGAGCGTAGGGCCTCGAGGAAGGGTCCGCTGCCGATCAGTGCGACGGCACCCAGCAGCAGGAGCAGGCCGGGCGCGACGTCGCCGAGGAAATCGCGCACGCTCACCAGCGCCACCGATGTGCCGGGCGCGGCCTGCGGGACGTGAGGGGTGGGCCCCGACGTGCCTGCAGGTGTGACGGCGGGCTCGCCGGCGGTCGCGGGTGCGGGATCGGCCTGCGGTGCCGGAGGGTTGATGCCGGCCGACGGCGCGGCGGTCACCGAGCCGTTCGGTGCCGCCGGGGCCACCCGGGGCACGGCGACCTGGGGGGCTTGGGGTGCGGCGGCCGGACCGGTGGCGGGTGCGCCGGGATTGGCGGCGCCGGGATTGCCCGAGCCGGGATCGGCGCCGCTCGGACCGGGGGTGGCCGGTCGTCCGGGTGCCGACCCGAGGTTCGCCGACGGCACCGTCGTGGTCGGCAGGGTGGGTACCACGGCACCCGCACCTCCGCCTGTGCCGTGCCCGCTGCCACTTCCGGCGCCGGGCCCGCCCGGGGTGACCGTGAGGCCTCCCGACGAGGTGGTCGTGGTCGGATCGGTAGTGGTCGGGTCGGTCGTGGTGGGCTCGCTGGTGGTGGTCCCGGTCGACGGTGTGGTCGTCGGCCAGTGGTGGCCACTTCCCGGACCCGTGCCGGTGCCGGTCCCGGTGCCGGTCCCGGTGCCACTGCCGTGGCCCGGCGAGTCATGCCAGGGGTGTGCGGCGGCCAGGCCGACGCCGGGTCCGAGCGTGAGGGCGATCGTGGCGGCGCCGAGCAGTCGCGTCAGCCGCAGTCGTCGTCCCGCCACGAAAACCCTCTCCGTCCCTCGTCTGTTCATCATCGTTCGTTCATCGCCGGTTCACCCGACGGCGGCTTTCGTCTCTGCGTGATCACGGTGTGATCACAGCGCGATACACGCCCGGTATCAGAAGTGTGACCAACAACACAGTAACGTCAGCCGCGCTGGCAGTGGCCTCGCTCTGCGTATGTATGCGGCCGTCGGGTAATTATTGATGATAGCGGCCGTTGCGCGCGATCCAGTTTGAGGTATTTAATGTTTGCACATGCAAGCTTTAGTTTCGGAGAGTAGATGATGACCACTCGAGGGGATGACATGTCCACAGATCGTGCGACAGGATCCGAGCGACCGGTCGATACCGACCCGGGACTCTTCGCCCGCCGGCTCGAGGAACTGTTCCGTACCGTTCCCGGACCCAACGGACGCGCCTACAGCGCCAAGGCGATCGCGGCGCGATCCACCGAACGTGGATTCCGCCTCGGCGAGTCCTACCTCAGCCAGCTGCGCTCGGGGAAGGCCAAGTCGCCGTCGTTCCGCACGGTGGAGGGCATCGCCGCGGCGTTCGGCGTCGACGTCCACTACTTCCTGGAGGATCGCGCGGCCCAGCGCACGCGCGACGAGATCGACCTGATGCGCCTGCAGGCCGACACCAACGTGCAGCTCGCCGCGTTCCGTCTGGCCGGGCTGTCCAGCGATTCGGTGACCGTCGTCAACGAACTCATCAAGGTGCTGCGCGAACAGCAGGGCCTGCCGAAGGATCCGCCCGACATCGTCGCCGCCGGACTCACCGAGGACCAGGGTGATGCGCTGCTGCGAGTCGTCGGCGGCAAGGAAACCCAGGACTGACGATCGGCTTCGGTAACCGCCGTCGGCCTTCGCGGAAACCTTCGTCGCAGGCGGGGGACGGTTCGGTGATGCGCAGTCGCCGGGCCATGTGGTCGCTGTGCAGGTCGACGCTGAGTGGCCTCGACCTCGACCTCCCGCTCGACGTGGATCAGCTCTGTGAACGCCACGGACAGCGGCGGGGTCGTCCGATCCGCGTCGTCGCACATCCCCTGCCGGCCGGCGTCCCCAACGGGATCTGGCTCGCGGCCGAGGACGCCGACTACTTCTTCCATCAGGCGAACACCACCCGCTGGCATCGCGATCAGATCGTCATCCACGAGTTCGCCCACCTCATCGCCGGGCATCAGATGCTCAGCGATCTGCCGACCGTGATGGCCGGGCTCAGCGCCGCCGACACCGAGGCGACGTTGCGGCGCACCTGCTACGACGATGTCCGCGAGGCGGAGGCCGAGACCATCGCCTCGATGATCCTCACCTGGGCCGCCGAGGCCAATGACGGCGTCGGGCGCAGCGCATCGGATACCGATGTTCGTGGACTGCAGCGTCTGCTGGGAGGCCACAAGGGATGGCTGTGATGGCCGCGCAGTGGACGGCGGCGGCCGCGACCGTCAACGTGCTCGCCGTGGTGGTGTTCGTCTCGGCGTTGTGCTGGCGGCTCGATCAGATCCGGCGGTCCGGCGGCGGACTGCAGGCGGTGGCGATGACGATCTCGGTGGCGGCCCTCACCCTCGCATTCGCGGTCTCCAACGCGTCGGCGGCGCGCACCCTCGACGACGTCGTGTTCGCCGGGGCCGCCCGGGTCGCGCTGTACGGCCTGCTGGCGATCGGGGTGGCCGGTCTGATCGTCGTGTTCTTCTATCCACGCGATCGGGTGACGCGGGAACGCCGCGCCGGAGTCGAGGCGGTTCCGCTGGTCGCGGCGCTGGTCGGGCTGCAGGTCAGCCTCTACCTGGTGCCGTCGGACATGCGCACCGCGTCGATGAGCGAATGGACCCTGACCAACTGGGGTTACGCGGCGTTCTATCTGATCGCGACCGGGTATCTCGCCTACGGGTTCCTGGCCTGCCTGCGCAGCGTCTGGCAGTACCTGGCGCTGGCGGAAGGTTATCTGCGGCACTCGTTGTCGATGTTGATCGGCGGGCTGGGACTGCTCGCCGCTGCCGCGATCACCGAGATCGTCTACGTCCTCGGAAACGCGAGCGGACTGGTGCACCTGCAGGGGCTGTTGACCGCGAGCCGGGTGATCGCCGTTCTCGGCGTCGTCGGATTCCTTCTCGGCATCAGCTACCCGATGGTGCAGGCCCGGTGGCGTGAACTCGCCTCACGCCGACGGCGCCGCAACGCCTCGCGCCGACTGCTGCCGCTGTGGACGCTGGTCACCGACGCGGTTCCCGAGGTGGTGCTGCCGGGTGCGGACGCCTTGTCGCCCACCGCATTGCTGAACCGCCGCGTCGTCGAGATCCGGGACGCGCTGACCCAGCTCAGTCCGTTTCTCCCACCGGTCTTCGACTATGCCGAGGCCGACGTCGCGGCCCGGATGATCCTTCGGGCCGTCGACGAACGGCTGGCGCAGGGGCCGCGGGCCGGTGCCGTGCGCCACCTGCTGCCGGCCACCTCCGACACCCTCGAGGGTGATGCCGAACCGCTGCTGGCCGTCTCCGAGGCGCTCGCCGCCGAGACGATCACCTCCGAGACGATCACCACCGAGGCGACCACCTCCGAGGCCGTCACACCCGTTGTCGGGGAACAGGATTCACCCGACATCGCGGTGCGGGCCCGCCACCGCAAGGGGTAGCGGGCCCGCACCGGGTCGGCGTGTTCTCGCCTCAGCGCGGTGCCATCCGCAGCGCACCGTCCATCCGGATCGTCTCGCCGTTGAGGTAGTTGTGCGTGACGATGAACTCCGCGAGCTGCGCGTACTCGGTGGGCTCGCCGAGTCGCTGCGGGAACGGGATCGCCTCGGCCAGGGTCTTCTGGAACTCGGGGGTGATGCCCGCGAGCATCGGGGTGCTGATCGTCCCGGGGGCGATCGTGCACACGCGCACACCGACCTGGGCCAGGTCGCGCGCCGCGGAGATGGTCATCGCGTGCACACCGCCCTTGGATGCGGCGTAGGCGATCTGACCGATCTGGCCCTCGAAGGCCGCCACCGACGCGGTGTTGATGATGACGCCGCGGGCACCGTCGTCGTCGACGGGCGCCTCCTTCTGCATCTGGTTGGCGGCCAGTCGCATCACGTTGAACGTGCCGACCAGGTTGATGTCGATGACCTTGCGGAACAACTCGAGGTCGTGAGGACCCTTCCTGCTCAGGATGCGCGAGGCCCAACCGACACCGGCGCAGTTCACCGCGACACGCAGCGGTGCTCCGGACGCGGCGATGGTGTCGATCGCGGCCTGGACCTCGTCCTCGCTGGTCACGTCGGTGGCGATGAGTGTGACACCGCCGACGGGCTCGGCCTTGTCGATCGACGGCTGCAGGTCGAGGCCGAAGACCTCGGCGCCTGCGGCGGCGAAACGGGCGGCGGTGGCGGCGCCGAGGCCGGATGCGGCGCCGGTGACGATGACGGAGGAACCGGAGACGTCCATCGAGAGTCCTTTCGGGGTGAGCGGCCGAGCGTTCGCTCGGTACCCCGTCACCCTAGACAGTCGCCGGCCGGCCGCTCATCCCGACCCTGCCGCACTCAGTGGCCCGGCTCGTCCCCGCCCGGTCCTTCGCCGTGCGCGTGTGCGAGCACCTGCTGGGCCTCGTCGAGTCGGGCCCGCACCCGCCGGCGATGCACCCGGTGGATGTAGACCGAGCCGACGCCGATCAGCACGACAACCGCGGTGACGGTGCCGACGATGACCGGGGTCGAGGCCACCGACAGGCCCTCGTAGAGCAGCCAGGCCGCGAAGACGAAGAACAGTACGGCGGCACCGAGTGCGATGGTGCGTTCGGGGAGGTGCTTGCCGAGGACGGCGCCGACGGCGATGGCCAGGGCGTCGGCGGCGACCATACCGATGGTCGATCCGATCCAGACGCCGAGCCAGTTGTTGTCGGTGGCCAGGGTGATGGTGGCCAGCATCGTCTTGTCGCCGAGTTCGGCGAGGAAGAACGACGACATCACGGCGAAGAACACCGAGGCGCCGACCCGGTCGGCCTTGCTCTGCTCGTCGTCGTCGAGGTCGTCGCCGCGCAGGGTCCACAGACCGAAGATCAACATCGCCAGGCCGCCGATGATCGAGATCAGATCCGACGGGATCGACAGGCCGAGGAAATGCCCGAAGAAGACCGACACCGCGTGCACCGCGGTGGTGGCGACGGTGATCGCGGCCAGCACGATCCACCACTTGTAGCGCAGGGCGTACGTCATGGCCATCAGCTGCGACTTGTCGCCGAGTTCGGCGACGAAGATCACGCCGAAGCTCAATAGGAGGGCAGCGATCATGAAGGCCAGGTTAGACAGCCCTCAGTGGCGAGTGCAACGTCTCGATATTCCGTATTTATGCAGGTAGGGGACTCAAAAACAAGAGTTAGGGTGCCCTGAAGAACCGATCCGGATGCTCACGCCGCGAGCAACATCGCGAGCACCGCGGTGTCGGGGTCGGCGTTGGGATCGATGCCGACCTTGTTGCGCAACGTCACCACGGTTCCGTCGGCCTCGGCCTCGGCCCAGCCGGCCCGGTGTTCGAGTCCTAACTCCGGCAGTCCCGGCAGCAGCACACAGCCCGAGGCGACGTCGGCGCATTCCGGCAGCGACGGGCGAGTCCGCGACGGCGGATGCAACATGAACAGCGCCGGCGGATTGGTGAGGAAACGTCCGGCCTCGAGGAAACTGTCGTCGACGACGTTGCCCACGGCCACCATCATCCCGACGGTCTCGGTGTCGGCGTCGTCGGGATGCTCCTCGACCACCCCGAAGATCGTGGTGGTGGGCAGGAACCCGGGACGGCAGGCGATGCGGACCGAGGCGACGAGCGTCTGGGTCCATTCCAGCGTCGACTCCGGCCAGCGACCGGAGATCAGGATGCCGTTCAGTTCACCCTCCTGGTGAACGGGTGTGAGTCCGATGGGGATCGACTGCATGGTGTCTCCCTTCCGCGCAGGTGACGAGCGAACCGGATGCGAACGACCGGTGGAAAAAGAATCCACCCTGCCCCTGCGCCGGACAACTCGAAACACCGGATGTGACGGTTCTTTTACATCGCGCGGCGCAGGAGTCTCCGGCAGGTACGTCGGTGGGCACAGGCACACTGGACGGGTGCGAAGAAAGACCGATACATCGTCGACGGGGTCGGCCGGTGTGCGTGGACCGTTGCGGCCGGTGGAGATCGCCACGATCGCGATCTTCGGCGGACTGGCCGTCGCCGCGGTCGTGGTGGCCGCGGTCATCCCGCTGGCCAGTGCCGTCCGCGTGCTCGCCCCGGTGCCGCTGGCACTGATCGCGGCGCGAACCCGGCCCCGTGCCATGGTCGCCGCGGCGGTGGCCAGTACCGGTGTGGCGTTCGCGATGGCCGGGTCGGGTGCGGCGTTGTCGGTGTTCGGGTCGGCGGTCCTCGGCGGCATCATCGGCGAGATCAAACGCCGCGGCCGGGGCGTGCCGACGATGCTGGCGGCGGCACTTGTCACCGCGCCCCTGGTCACCGCGGTCACCGTCGGCGTGTTGTTCCTGCTCAAGCCGCTGCGCGAGCTGGTGCTCGCCGCGATGCGCAACAGCATGGAGGGACTCGGCCGCTGGGTTGCCAAGGTCCCGGGCCTGAGCGGTGTGGGCGACTTCCTCAAGGGCTTGGGCACCAACATCGCCGACTACTGGTGGGCGTGGGTGCTCGTGTCGGGGACCGTCGGGACGTTCATCACGATCGTCGTCGCCTGGTGGATTCTGGGTGCCATCATCGCCCGGTTGGCCGATGTGCCGAGCGAGGACACCCTCGACGCCGGTGACGCCGCCGTGAGTGCTCGCGACTCCGACGTCGTCGCACCCCTACCGATGACGCTGCGCGACGTCGAGTTCGCCTATGAGCCGGGCGGCCGGCGCATCCTGTGCGGCGTCGACCTCACCATCGAGCCCGGTGAGTTCGTGGCCGTCGTCGGAGCCAACGGTTCGGGGAAGTCGACGTTGGCCAAGGTGCTCGCCGGGCGTCGGCCGTCGGCGGGAGCGGTGATCCGTCCCGGGCTCGCCGGCCTGGGCCAGGCCGGCGGCACCGCGATGGTGCTGCAACGTCCGGAGACCCAGATGCTGGGCTCGCGGGTGGCCGACGACGTGGTCTGGGGTCTGCCACCGGAGACCGAGGTGGACGTGGATGCGCTGCTGGCCGAGGTGGGCCTGGCCGGGCTCGGTGAGCGGGAGACCTCGGATCTGTCCGGTGGTCAGCAGCAGCGTCTCGCGATCGCCGGTGCGCTGGCCCGCGATCCCGCGCTGTTGATCGCCGACGAGGTGACCTCGATGGTCGATCCGGTCGGTCGGGAAGAGATCATGGCCCTGCTCACCGAACTGCCCCGACGACGCGGCGTGGCCGTCGTGCTGATCACCCACCGGGCGTCGGAGGCGCGTTCGGCCGACCGCGTGATCCACATCGTCGACGGCCGGGTGGCGCCGACGCCGCCGGAGTGGATGGCACCGGAGGCCCAGCGCGTCGAGGCGCTCCCGGAGTCCATCGGCGACACCCACGCCATCCGCAGTCGCCGTCCGCTGTTGCGTCTGGCCGGGCTCGGACACGTCTACCTTGCGGGTTCGCCGTGGGAGGTGCGGGCACTGCACGACGTCTCGCTGCACGTCGATCGCGGCGACGGACTGCTCATCGTCGGCGGAAACGGTTCGGGCAAGACCACTTTGGCGTGGATCATGGCCGGACTCATCGCCCCCACCGAGGGGTCCTGCGAACTGTTCGTCGACGACGGGTGGCAGAAGGTCACCGACTCGGTCGGTGAGGTCGGGCTGGCCTTCCAGCATGCGCGGCTGCAGATCCAGAAGCAGAACGTCGGCGACGAGATCATGGCCGCGGGCGGTGAGAAGGTCGGCACCACCGAGGTGGCCCGCGTCCTCGAGGCCGTCGGATTGCCGAGGTCGATGGCCGCGGCGCGGACCGACTCGCTGTCCGGCGGTCAGATGCGGCGTGTGGTGCTCGCCGGGTTGCTGGCGCGCACCCCGGAGATCCTGGTGCTCGACGAACCGCTCGCCGGGCTCGACCCGGGTGCGCGGACCGAGGTGATCGGGGTGCTCGCGTCCCTGCGGCAGGCGGGGATGACGATCGTGATCATCTCGCACGACTTCTCGTCGTTGGAGCAGGTCTGCGACCGGCGGGTGCATCTGGTCGGCGGCGAACTCACGGCCGGGGGAGAAGAGATGCCCGGGGGACCGGATGGTGCGGCCTGGCCGGTGCGTGGCGAGGGGATGAACGCAGAGGGGATCAACGCAGAGGGGATCAACGCAGAGGGGACGATCGAATGACGATGCGGACGGTGCCGCTGCGGCAGGTGCCCGGCGATTCGGTGATCCACCGCCTCTGGGCGGGGACCAAACTGCTCGTGGTGTTCGCGCTGAGCGCGATGACGTGGGTGCTGCCGTCGTGGCCGGCGTTGGGCATGGTGGCGGCGGTCCTGGTGATCACCGCGCTGCTCGCCGGAATCCCGTTGGGCGCCATCCCCCGACCGCCCTGGTGGTTCTGGGGACTGATCCTGGTCGGCGCCGCGGTCAACGCCGCGGTCGGGCTGAGTGCGGTGGTGATCTTCCTGCGGGCGACGGCCCTCGGGCTGGTGTTGCTGGGGACGTCGATCCTGGTGATCTGGACGACGCCGTTGGCCGAGGTCGCGCCCGCGGTGGCCACCCTGATGCGACCGCTGCGATGGCTGCGGCTGCCCGTCGACGAGTGGGCGGTGTCGATCGCGCTGTGCCTGCGTGGTCTGCCGATGCTCATCGAGGAGCTGCGACTGCTGCGTGCCGCGCACCGGCTGCGGCCGACCGCCCCCGCCAACTCCGGGCATCCCGCCGCGGAGATGGGCATCATCGACATGGTGGTCGCCGCGATGAGTTCGGCGCTACGACGCAGCGAGGAGATGGCCGAAGCGATCACCGCTCGCGGCGGCACCGGCCGGTTGACGGCCTACCCGTCGCGGCCCCATCGTCGGGACTGGGTGGTGCTCGCGGTGATCGTGGTGGCGTGTGCCGCGGCGATCACGGCGACGGTGGTGTGGTGAGGCCGGTGTTCTGAGGGTCGGCCGCTAGGAGAGCGCGAGGGTGATGACGGTCAGCACCGCCGCGACCGCGCCGATGATCTGCATGAACTTCACGGACATCTTCCTGCCCGCGACGTTCTTGTTGACGGCTTCTTTGACCCACATCAGCGCGAAGTAGAAGACCAGGAACCAGGCGATCCCGGCAGCCAGGAGCAGCCCCGTCGGTGCGCCGCTCGATTCTCCCGACGCCATGAACATGGTGGTGACCCCCAGTTGTCGTGAAGTGACCCGTAGCCTCTCATGTCCGACGTGGCCGGCGTGACCGGGCCGGTCGGGTGAATGACGCCTGGAAACGGCACAGGGTGCCGCACGCGTGAGCGTGCGACACCCTGTGGCGGTGTGAGTTTAGTTGGGGCACTCGACGCTGAAACTCCACTTGGTGTCGACGTCGTCGGTGTTGACCCGGACCTCGATCTGGGTGGAACGTCCGGCGGGCAAGGTGATCCGGACCGAGTCGCTGGGGCCTCCGCTCAGGGTGTGGCCCTGTCGGTTGGCTTCTGCACTGTTAGTGCCTCGCCAGCCGGTGGTGTAGACCTGCTTGCCGTCGTAGAGGATGTCGAACTTGTCGGGGATGTTGATGGTGTTGTATTCAAACGTAAACGTACTGGGTCCGCGCTTGTTGAGCTCGATGGGGAAGTACGACGGATTCGCGCTGTACTCGCCACCCTGTGCGCCGCCGGGGCATTGCTGCAGCGGTGCGCGTCGTTCGTTGAGCTGGGTGCCTTGATCCGAGTCGGCGGTCGGCGGCTGGCTGTACGCCGGGTCCTGGGTTCCATCGGCATGGGCGACGGCGGGTGCGGCGACGGCGAGGGCGGCGGCGGACAGGCCGACGGCGGCCAGCGTTCGCGAGGTGCGGTTGAGCACGGAATCTCCTTCGGGGACATCAGGTGTCGGGGGACAGCAGTGCGACGCTAACCGCACGTGTCGCGACCCCGATATCGGCCGTTCGGGGGATTCACTCGCCGATCGTGTCAACTGTTCGGACGAAAACCGATGTGTGTCACCAGGATTGGTGACACCAGACGGAGGGTCGGTGTCCTCGGTTCTGACGACAACGGCGGCCGACCCCCTTTTCGGGGTCGGCCGCCGTTGAGGTCTGTCCAGCGATCAGGCGGGGACGATGAGTCCCTTGCCCTGGCTGGTCGCGCGGGCGAAACGCTCTGCGGCGTCGGCCCAGTTGACCACGTTCCACCAGGCCTTGACGTAGTCCGGCTTCACGTTCTGGTAATCGAGGTAGAAGGCGTGCTCCCACATGTCGAGCATGACGACCGGGATGATCGCGGCGGGGATGTTGCCGCTCTGGTCGGTCAGCTGCAGGGTGACGAGGTTGCCGCCGATCGTGTCGTAGCCCAGGATCGCCCAGCCCGAACCCTGCAGGGTGGTGGCCGCGGCGGTGAAGTGGGCCTGGAACTTGTCGAAGCCACCGAACTGATCGTCGATGGCCGCGGCGAGCTCGCCTTCGGGCTTGTCGCCACCGTCCGGCGACAGGTTGTTCCAGAAGATCGAGTGGTTGGTGTGTCCACCGAGGTGGAACGACAGGGTCGCCGACAGTCCGTAGACCTTGCCCGCGATGGTGCCGTCCTCGCGTGCCTCGGCCAGCTTGGCCAGGGTGTCGTTGGCGCCCTTCACGTAGGTGGCGTGGTGCTTGTCGTGGTGGAGCTCCATGATCCTGCCGGAGATGTGCGGCTCCAGTGCCGCGTAGTCATAAGGGAGATCCGGCAAGGTGTATTCGGCCACGGTATTCCTCTCTGTGCATATACCCTTTGGGCACATACCGTCTGGGGGTATTGCTTCTCAACTATCGACACGCGCGGAATCGTCTGGGTGGACGACGCATCGCGGACCCTTCCACCCTTACGCAGTGGTTGACCGAATGCAACAAAATCGACCCAACAAACTTCAACCCTGGTTGAGGTCTGTGGGTCGTGTCAGGCGCTCGATGAACGCCGAATTACGTTGCCCGGGAGTCGATGTGGGCTCACATGAGGGCCAGGATGCCCAGCAGGATGAGGAGTCCGAGGATGCTGGCGCCGATCCCCATGCACGAGGACCGGACGTCGTAGGTGGCGCGGGGCGCGCTCGGGCCGCGGGTGATCGATCGCAGGTTGCGGGTCGCATCTGTGGCCATCGCGGTCCTCCACTGAGGGTGTGAGAGACCCGGGTGGAGCAGGTCTCGGGCTGGACGGGAATAAAGCACCGTGGTGATCGGTGTCACATCCCGTGTGGGTCATCTTAAGCACAGTGGGTCGGCCGACTCAAATGAAGCCGGGATTTCCTTGCGTAGGATCGACCCATGTCATGGCTTGACGAGCTCTTCGCGTCCCGGTCCGGAAAGCAGCAGCTCATCGATGCCGACGCGGCATTGCCGGGCCGGAACACCCCGGTGCCGCTCGCGCCGGAGAACATCGTCCTGCATCACCCGATGCGGGGTGCGGGTTTCGAGAACGGCACCGGCATCGGCACCTTCGACGACGGATTGCACGCGGTCGTGCTGGCCGGCGGCTGTTTCTGGGGTGTCGAGGAGATCTTCTGGCAGGTGCCGGGTGTGTGGACGACGGCGGTGGGATACGCCGGCGGATACACCCCGAATCCGACCTACGAGGAGACCTGCACCGCCTGTACCGGGCACACCGAATCCGCTCTGGTGGTCTTCGACGAATCGCGACTCGACCTGCGCACTATCCTGCGGACCTTCTGGGAAACCCACGACCCGACGCAGGAGATGCGTCAGGGCAACGACATCGGAACCCAGTACCGCTCGGCGATCTTCACCACCTCGCCCGCCGACGCCGACCTCGCCCGAGAATCGGCGACCACCTTCCAGACCGCGCTGGATGCGGCGGGACTGGGCCCGATCACCACCGAGATCGCCCCGCTCGATCAGGCCGGCGACGGACACTTCTACTACGCCGAGGACTACCACCAGCAGTACCTGGCGAAGAACCCGCACGGGTATCGCTGCCACGCGGCCACCGGAATCACCTTCCCGGGCTGACACGCGTGCCCGCACCCATCTCGGTCGGTCAGTGGAATCGCACCCTGCTGCACCGTCAGCATCTCCTCGCGCGCGCCGACGAGGACGCCATCGAGGTGCTCGACCGCATCGTCGGAATGCAGTCGCAGGACCCGCGATCGGCCTTCTTCGGGCTGTTCTCCCGCATCGACGGCTTCGAACCCGGCGAACTCGACGATCTGCTCACCGATCGTGAAGTGGTGCGGATGGCCCTGCTGCGCAGCACCATCTTCCTCGTCGACGGGGCCGACGCCCGCTGGATCCGGCCCGTCGCGCAGGAGGCCCTCGATGCGGAGATCCGCACGATCCATCGGGGTCGTCTGTCCGAGGCCGATCCGTCGGAGGTGATCACCGCCGCGGTCGACATCCTGGCCGGGCGCGCGGTCGGCGGTGCCGAACTCGGTGCGACGCTGTCGCAGCGGTTCCCCGAAGAGCAACCCGCCACCCTGGTCGCCGTCGCCCGGTGCGGCCTTCCGCTGGTGCAGATCCCGCCGCGCGGGCTGTGGCGGGGCCGGGGTGCGGTGACCTACCGGTTGTTCGACGAGTGGATCGGTCCCGGCGAACCCGCCCTCGTCGGCGACGAGGCGCGCCGGGAACTGATCCGGCTCTATCTGCGCGGATTCGGTCCGGCGTCGGTGCCGGCCATCCAGACGTGGTCGGGGCTGCGTGGACTCCGGCCCCTCGTCGAGGAGATGGAACGCGACTGGGAGCTGCAGTGCCACACCGGCCCGGACGGTCAGACGCTCTACGACCTCGAGGGTCTCGATCTGATCCCCGCGGACACCCCGGCACCGGTCCGACTCATCGCGCCGTTCGATCACATCCTGGTCGCGCAGGCCGACCGCGCGCGGATCGCCGATGAGGAACTGTTCGCCCGCACCGTCACCCCGAACGGCCGCTCACCCGGTTTCGTGCTCTGCGACGGCCGGCTCGCCGGTACCTGGTCACTCGCCGACGACGGACCGCACGTCGACCTCTTCGTCGAACCCTCTCGTCGCGTGGCCGGCGAACTCGATGACGAGGTGGACCGACTGCGTGCCTGGCTCGCTGCGGGGGACTGAGCCCGCCGGTCACCGCCTCAGTTGCCGGTGCGGGGATTGCGGTCGGTGATGCAGTAGCGGCGTCCGGCCGGATCCATCATCACCGCCCACGAATCGAAACGCTCGACCATCGTTGCGCCCCAATCCTCGTGGCGGGCGATCTCGTCGTCGACCGAGGTGGTCGCCAGGTCCAGATGTGCGGTCGCACGCAACCCGGCCGCCGTCGGCGCCGACCCGTCGAAGGGTAAGCGCTGCAACAGGATTCCCAGGGCCAGGCGTGGATCTCGCTGGAGGCGGACGAATTCGGGGCGACGCGCGGGCAGGGTGGGCCGTCCGGTCAGCTCCGACCAGAAGGACACCTCACGGTCGAACAGGAAGTCCGGGACGTCGATGCACACCTGGTCGATGATGCTGATGGTGTCCTCGGGCCAGCGGATCGGACGGGATCGGCGCGCGGTCGCGGCCGCGGGGACCAGGCAGAACCGCAGACCCGCCGGTGATTCCATGACCAGGAACGACGCATTGTCGGCCGCCAGGACGGCGCCGAGTGCGACGGCCTCGTCGGCCGCGGCCCGCACATCGTCGGTGTGGATGTCGACGTGCACGCCACCGACGCCGGACTCGATCCGCTGGACCCGCAGGTGCGCATCGCCGTTGAAGGGTTCCAGCGTCGCGAACTCCCGATGCTCGCCACGTGGCGGCGACACCGTCGAACCGGCGATGGCCCGCCAGAACGTGACCTCACTGCCGAACTGCCGCGCGGGAAAGTCGAGGAACGCGGTGAGCCACCGGATCTGCACGTGAGCAGTGTAGGTCGTGGGTGCGCGGACCAGTGGTCGCCAGGGGAATGGGAGACACGCCTAGACTCGGCGAGATGACTGCTGCAGCGATCAAGCGGATCGCCAAGAAGCTCGGCCGCGCACGCGCGGAGAAGGTCGCGGTGGTGCGACTCGACGGCGTGATCGGTCACGTCGGGCCCGGGCGCGCCGGGCTGACGACGACGTCGGTGGAATCGGTGCTCAAGCGGGCGTTCGAGACCGAGCATCTGCGTGCGGTGGTCATCGTCGTCAACTCGCCGGGCGGGTCGCCCACACAGTCGGAGTACATCGCCGAACGCATCCGTCAGCTCGCCTCCGAGAAGGGTGTCCGGGTCCTCGCGTTCTGTGAGGACGTCGTGGCCTCCGGCGGTTACTGGATCGCCTGCGCCGCCGACGAGATCTACGCGGCACACACGTCGCTGGTCGGGTCGATCGGCGTGGTGTCCTCGGGATTCGGCTTCACCGATGTGATCGCGCGACTCGGCGTCGAACGGCGTCTGTACTCCGCGGGGGAGAACAAGGTGCGGCTCGATTCGTTCTCGCCGGTCAACGCCGACGATGTGGCGTGGCTCGAGGGACTGCAGGGTCAACTCCACGAGACGTTCATCCGGTGGGTACGTCAACGTCGCGGCAAGCGCCTCGAGGGCGACGACGCCGCCCTGTTTTCCGGTGACGTGTGGATCGGCGAGAAGGCCGCCGCACTCGGCCTCGTCGACGGTGTCGGCGTGATGCGGTCGGTGGTGGCCGAACACTATCCGGACGCCGAGATCGTCACCGTCGACGCACCGAAACCGCTGCTGACACGCCTCCTGGGCGATCAGGTGCATGCGTCGGTCCTCGCCGAGGATCTCATCGGTGGTGCGGTGCGGGCGCTCGACCGGGCCGGCGGTGTGCGTTTTCGTTGATTGATTGATCCAGTTGCGACGTGTTGTCCCCACGTTATCCACAGGGCCTGTGGATTTCGACGATTTGTCAAGCCGGTCGGTGGTCGTGTACTGACGTGAACACTGTGCGGAATGTTCGCACCGATCGAGTGATGCCGATCACAATTGTTAGGCATGCGGAGTGCGATTCTCCACAGATTCCACAGTCTCATCCACAACTTGACCCTTGGTCCGTGATGCAGGTCACAGCGCGGTATCGCCGCATGTGGATAGCGTTATGCAGTCCTACATAGTCGGTCGACGGGTGGTTCGGGCGGGTCAAACCGGCTGTCCCCCGATCGACGGTCACACGACGCATCCAAGGGGGTCGGGCCGCGGCGTTGGGCAGGCGGGCCTCGGCGCGCAGCCGCCTATGCGAACATGGATCGGTGAGCATGGGAGAGATACCGCAGGTTCCCGTGACGGAACTCCCGGACGATTTCACCGCCGACGCCGACCGCGTCCTCCTCGACGTCCGTGAGGACGACGAGTGGACCGCCGGGCACGTCCACGGTGCCGTCCACATCCCGCTCGGCGACGTACCGGGCCGGCTCGACGAGATCGATCCCGACGCCGATCTCTACGTCATCTGTCATTCGAGTGGACGATCCTTCCGGGTGCTGCAGTACCTGCAGCAGGTGGGGTACGAGGGGACATGCGTTCGGGGCGGCATGCTCGCCTGGGTGGAGAACGGCAAGCCGGTGCAGACCTCCGGTCCGACTGGAACGGGACCTGCCTGACCATGCTGGACCTGTGCCCCCGTTGCCGCATTCAGGCGCCGCATCGCCCGGGTCGTGACCGCTGCCCCCGGTGCGGTGGCCCGCTGACCGTCGTCGCCGACGATGTCGAGGCGAGTGCCGTCGTCGCCCGGTATCAACAGTCCGGACCGCCACCGCCGCCACCACCGCCCGTCCGGTCGGCGCCGCACATGTACGGCACCCGGGCAGTGCGGTGGATCGCGCGACGGCCCGCCGACACCCTGCCGCCGCCACACGCGCCGCGCCGGCCGGTGTCGCATCAGATCCCGCGCTACGCCTACATCCCGCAATGGGGTCTGCTCGATGCGCCGCGCTCACCCGACGACGGGCCGTCGGCGGCGACGCGCCTGACGAAAGCGCTGACCAGCGCGCTGCAATTGGTCGGTCTGGCCCTGGTGGTCTCGGCGGTGATCCACCTGTTCCGCTATGTGCTGCTGGCGATCAACCGGACGACCACCCTTCCGGAATGGCTGATCACCTTCAGCACGATCCTGGTGTTCGTCGCCGGCGCCGCGGCCCTCGGATGCTATGTCTACGCCACCGTCGTCTTCGTTCGGTGGCTGCTCGCCAAGCGCGCAGAGGCGTATGCGTCGGCGGGGTATCTCGATCCGCGGCCGCGATGGATGAGCATCCCGCTCGCCGCGATCCCGTTGGTCAACGTGGTCGGCGCACCGATGCTCATCTACGAGGCGGCCGCGATGGACGGACGCCGCGATGCCCGCGATTCGTCGCGCCTGCGCACGATGTGGGTGGCGTGGGCCCTGGTCAACGGTGTGGCCGTGCTGGCCGCGATCACCTGGTGGGTGGCCGCCGAATCCGGGTCCATCCAGACCGGGGCCAACGCCGTGCTGATGGTGGCCCTCAGCGCGGCGGTGTCGGCGGGGTTCGCCCTGTGGGTGGGCCGACGCCTGATCGCGATCTTCGATCACACCGACGTCGACGTGGCCCCGCAGCGGCGATGGGTGGTGGCCGCATGATCGGCGACCAGGTCTCCCGGTCGGGCAAGCCCGCAGTCGTCGCCCATCGCGGTGCGTCGGCCGATCACGCCGAACACACCCTCGCGGCCTACGAACTGGCCCTCGCGCAGGGCGCCGACGGTCTGGAGTGCGACGTCCGCCTCACCGCCGACCACGAGTTGGTCTGCATCCACGACCGCACCGTGGACCGCACGTCGGACGGGTCGGGTGTGGTCAGTGAGATGACCCTGCCGCAGCTGCGTGAACTCGATTTCGGCAGCTGGCACAACGCCGGCAAGCCGGCGCAGGTGCTCACGCTGACCGAGTTGCTCACCCTCACCCTCGACTGGCGTCGGCCGGTCCGGCTGTTCATCGAGACCAAACATCCGGTGCGGTTCGGCAGTCTCGTCGAGCAGCAACTGCTGTCCACGCTGCACGATTTCGGGGTCGCGACGCCACCGTCGGCCGACCACAGTCGGGCCGTGGTGATCTCGTTCTCGTCGTCGGGGGTGTGGCGAATCCGTCGGCACGCGCCGATGCTGCCGACGATCCTGCTCGGTGAGACGGCACGGGTGCTGGGCGGCAGCGCCGCCACGGCGGTCGGGGCGACGGGTATCGGACCCTCGGTGGAGACCTTGCGGTTGCATCCGGATCTGGTGGACAAAGCCGCCGCGGCCGGTCGGGTGACCTACTGCTGGACGGTCGACGAGTTGGCCGACGTGCAGCTGTGTGCCGACCTCGGGGTGCGGTGGATCGCGACGAATCATCCGCAGAAGGTGCGTGACTGGTTGGTGACCGTCGACTGACGGCCGGGCCCCATGTTCGGCCGGGCCGCATGAGAAGGTGGACCGATGGGCAAGAAGAGCAAGCGGGGAAGCGGGCCGCGCCCGGGGAGCAACCGAGCCGAGCGGGTCGCGGCGCGTAAGGCACGGCAGGCGGCCGCGCTGGTCGCCCCGCCCCGGCCGTTCGCCGGGCTCGCCGCCGAATGTGATCTGGTGGCACTGCACACGTTCGTGTCGTCGGCGACCGCGGTCCTCGACCTCGTCGAGCCGGGGCCGCCGCCGGTGGAGTTGACGTCGGTGATGCCGGATGAGACCGCGGTGTTGCCCCCGGTGCCGGCGGGAACCCGCAACGAGGTGATCCTGGCGACCATCCTGCCCGGAGCCGTCGCGGCGATCACCCGGGAATCACGGGGCCGGACCGAGGGTCTGGTGGCGCTGCAGTCCGATCCCGAACCCGACGAACTCGATGCCGCGCTCGCCGGCGCCATCGACTGGGCCGCGCACAGCGACCCCGGCGGCGAATTACGGGGTGCGTCAACGGAATCCGACCTGCGTCTCACCGACGTCCTGAACCCCGACGCCGATCTGTCGATCACCGTGCACGGCGATTTCTCGTGGTGGTTCCCACCGGGTACCGAAGTGCCGCAAGAGATCTCGGTGATGCTCGAGCGAGCGAACGACACCATCATGCCGACGGCGCGGTTGGCCGTGACGAGCGGCAAGGGTGCGCCGTGGTGGGTCGACGCCGGGGAACGCGCACACCTGCGGTGGGTGCGTCCCGAACCCGAGGACGAGGTGATGACGGCGCTGGCACGTCTGCATGCCGCGGGTCGGCTGACGCTGGGTGAGGGATCCCGGTTCGCCGGGTCGTTCCGCACGCTGGGGTTGCTGGTGCCCGTCTTCGATCTGGACAACGAACGTCACCACGAGGAGTGGTACGACGGACTCGATCAGTTCGACACCTGGCTGTCGGAGGCGCTGACCGAGACCGGTGACCTCACCACCGCCGAACGCAGTTCCCGCGACGGGCTGCGCGGGCGGCAGGTCACGATACGTTGATGCGCCCGTCGGCCCGGGAACGGCGGGTACGCGACGCGGCCGCACCGAATCCGACGAGCAGGCTGGCCATGAGTGCCGCGGCGAGCACCGCCGACGGCCACCACCGGCCCACCCCGTCGACCAATGCCGCGGCAGTGTGCGTCTTCGACGTGCTCGCACCCAGGTAGAACGCGACGGCGAGGAAGGTCAGCAGGCTGCCGTAGACCGCGGCGAGCACCGCGAACCACCGCGGCACCGTCGTCGATCGGGTCGTACGCCTGGTGTGACCCGAGCGGGCAGGGCGGCCGGAGGAGGCGGGGCTGTTACCGCTTCGTGATGCCATGGGACCACCCTGCCGCATAGGGCTGAAGAATGGCTGAACATCACCGGAGATTCACCCAGATCGTGGGATCAACCCCGGGTTGTTCGACCGGACCCTCTCAGAGGTTGCCGCCCGCGGCCACCGGTGCCGTGGCGTCCCCGGTGCTGCCGCCGGCGAACTCGCGTTCGACGAAGTTCTCCAGATCGAACAGGTTGCCGTTGGCGCGCTCGGCGATGGTCTGCAGGGTCGTCATCGTGGCGACCTCCTCGACCTGCTCCTTGAGGAACCACTGCATGAACTGCTCGCCGAGGTAGTCGCCGCTGTCGCGGGCCGACTTGGCGAGGTCGACGATCTGCTGGGTGACCCGTCGTTCCTGGTCGAGCGCCAACTCGATCGGCGCCTTGTAATCGTCGAATTCGGTTCGCGGGGCCTCGATTCCGGGGATGGCCACCTGGATGTCACGGTCGAGGAAGTACTGCACGATCATCATCGCGTGATTGCGTTCCTCGACGGACTGCTGATAGAAGTGCTTGGCCAACTGCGGCATGTCGTGGTTGTCGTAGTAGACGGCGACGGCGATGTACTGCTGTGACGCGGCGAATTCGTGGCCGACCTGGTCGTGGAGCAACTGGTGGAACTTGGTCGATTCGGTAGTGGTCATGTGTCCGATTCTACCGGCCGATCCGCCCGGTTTCGGCTCAGTTGACCCTTACTGAGGCCAGTCTGACCTTGGTTGATGCGCTCGGCCGCACCAGGATTCGCCCGGCAGCACCGGCCGCACCGGCGCGGCCTCACTGCTGCGGGATCTGCCTGCCCATGCGGATCGCGTCGAAGAACTCCGTGGTGGAGTCGTCGACCGCGAGGGAACTGCCGTCGTCGGTGTCGACGGCACCACCGTTGGGGGTGGTCACCGTCTGTGGCGAACTGCGCAACCACCACGCGAGCATGGCGAGATTCCAGATATGGGTGCCATTGTCGACGGTGAGGGTGTCGACGACGCCGCTGACGAAGGGGAACAGGCGAAACGGGTTGGCGATGACCGACGGGCTGGTCGCCTTGGACATCAAGGCGGCCAGGAACTTTCGTTGATTCTGAACTCGCTCGAGGTCGGCGTTGGGGAAGTTCCGGGTGCGGACGAACCCGAGGGCCTGTGTGCCGTTAAGGGTTTGGCGTCCGGCTTTCAGGTTCAGGCCGGCCTTGGGGTCGCGCAGGGCGGTGTCGATACAGATGTCGACGCCGCCGACGGCGTCGACGAGTTGGTCGAATCCGCCGAAACCGATCTCCGCGTAGTGATCGATCCGTACCCCGGAGAGTTGTTCGACGGTCTGCACCAGCAACTGCGGACCGCCGAAGCTGAAGGCCGCGTTGATCTTGTGCTGCCCCTGCCCGGGAACGGGGACGTAGAGATCACGCGGGATGCTGATGATCGACGCGGCCCCGGACGGCGGCTTGTAGACCATCATGATGGTGTCGGTCCGTGAGCCGTCGCTGTCGCCGGTGGCCAGTGCGCGCCGTTGCTCCTCGGTGAGATCGGCGCGGGAGTCGGTGCCGACGATCAGCCACGTGGTGCCGGGGGTGTCGGCGGGACGGCCCGCATACGGTGCGAGGGCGTCGACCCGGTGCAGCTTCGAGTCGTAGTAGAACATCAACGCGATCGGCGTGACCAGCGCGACCAGCAACACCACGAGGAAGATCGTGCCGACGCGGCGGCGGGTGAATCGCCGGACCGGCCGGCCTGGGGACCGGCGAAACAGCGATGCGCGGCGGCGGGGCGGTTCGGACCCCGTCGGACGGGGTGCGGCCGGTGGACGCGGCGGTTGGTCTGCGCCGCGCTGTTCTGGGCCGCGGGGCCGCTGCTCGGGTGGCCGGCGGTCCGGGGGAACGGGCCGGCGTTCACGGTCGGGAACCGGTTCGGGTTTCTGCGTCGGTGCGTACGCCGATTGCGAATAGGCCCGGGGCGGTGGCGCCGCTTCGCGCGGGTCGGCGACCCGCACGGTCGGCGGCTCGGCGAACGCCGGTGCCGCGTCCCGGGATCGCGCGCGTTGCGGTATCGGGAACTGACCCGACTGATCGGCCGGCAGGCGTGGCGGACGGTGGCCATGCGGACCCGGTGCGGGGAACCGGTCGCGGCCGGGTTGCTGCGGTGGGGCCTGACGTGCCGGGTTCTGCGGTGGCGGGCCCTGCCTCGCGGGCGAGACGCCGGGCGGGGGTTGGGGTGCCGGATTCCGTCGGCGCGGGGGCGGCGGTGCGGAACCGCGGCGCCCCACGGGAGGCGGATCTGGCTGGTTCATCCCACCGAATGTACCGACGGGCCCGCCACTTCCGTGTCATTCACCCGGTGTGGCCTCCTCAGCCCACCCAGCCCAGATGGTCGTGCGCCAGTGCATATCCGACAAACGCGACCACATCGATCACCGCGTGTGCGATGACCAACGGCCAGACGCGGGAGGTGAGCTGGTAGTACCGCCCGAAGATCACCCCCATCGCGATGTTGCCGATGCCCGCTCCGATGCCCTGGTAGAGGTGATATCCGCCGCGCAGCACCGCGCTCGCGGCCATCGAGGTGTTCTCGCCCACCCCGAGCTGGCGCAGCCGGGTGATGAAGTAGGCGACGACGACGATCTCCTCGGCGGCCGCATTGCCGATCGCGAGCAGGATGTAGAGGGGCCATCGCCACCAGGCGCCGTCGGTTTCGCTGGGCACCAGGTGGGCGTTCATGCCGAGGGCTCGTGCCGCGGCGACCAACGCCAGTCCGGGCAGCCCGATCACCGCGGCCAGGACCAGCCCCGGGGGAATGTCGGGGGTGCGGATGCGGCCGAGACCCACCCGGCGCGCGACGATCCCACCGCGCCAGAGCAGGTAGGCGCCCAGCGCGGCGATGGCGTAGAGACGTGCGGCGCTCATCAGCTGGCGGAGGAAGTCGATCGCCCCGACCGACGAACGGCTCGGATTCAGCGCGACGGTCGCATTGCCGACACCCACCGAGACCTGCAGTTCGATCAGCGACAAGATGGCCGACAGCGCGGAGAAACCGAAGGTCAACACGCCGACGATGGCGAGTTCGATGGTCAACGCCCGCCGCTGCACGCGATCGGTGACGACCGGGACGACGGTCTGTGGCCGCGGGCGGACCCAGGTCCGCGGGGTGGCGCGCATGTCGGTCAGGGTAGTGGGACGAATGTGTGCCGGTGGATCACCCCAGAGGGGTTCGCGGTGATCCACCGGCACCACATCCGGAGTTCGCCTCATCGATCTCGGTGGCCAGCCCAACCATCGAGACCGGGGTGGAACTCCGTCGGGTGGTCAGTCGGGCAGGCTGTTCATGAACGGACAGCCCGCCAGGGAACGCAACGCCCGCGACAACTCGCTCACGTCGTTCACCGGGCGCGGAAAGGGAAGTCGGACGTCGGCGTCACCGTCGGAGCCCTCGACGCGGAAGCGGATGCCGAAGCGGTCCAGTCCGAGCGGGCGGACCCGGCCGTTGCGCAGGTCGCGGGGGAGTTTGCGGGCGAGTTGCCCGACGACGTCGGCGTGGTCGGAATCCAGGTGCGCGATCCAGTCGCCCTCGTACTCCCAGAACGGGTCCGGGTCGGCGAGGGCGAGCTCGGACGCCTGCACGCAGGCCGCGCCGGAACTGCTCGCGACCACGGCGTTGTCGACCTGCAGGCGGATCATCGACCGGCCGTGGCCGATGTCGAGGAGTCCGCCGTCGGGATGATCGGCGGCGATCTCGAGGGCCAGGTCGCGTTCCAGGTCACGCGGGACGGCGTGGGCGGTTCCGTTGAGCCAGACCAGTGATCGCACGCGTTCCCGCAGGTCGATCGGGGCGCAGTCGGTGATCTCGACCATCGCCGGGACCCCCTCGGGCGAGCCCGACGCGAGCTCGATGACCTCGGAATCGGTCGGCACCAGCAGAAACGCCTGGGATTCGAAGAGGTGGACCAGGCCCACCGTCGTCGGGCCACCGGGGTGTGCCGCATCGGATGCGGGGGTGCGACCGGCGACCTCGACGGCCAGCATCGCCGAGTCGGCGCGTCGGCAGGCCGTCGCGATCACCTCGGCATCCGACGGTCGGTCGGTGATGGCTCGTGTCATGGTCGGGTCCTCACTCGGTCTGCTGTGCGGCTACGAAGGTAACCCTAACCTAATTCGAGGTGGCGTCAACGGCAAGGGTCGAAATACCTCTGAGCGAAATTCGTCCGGTCCGATGAACGGCTAGGCTCTGGTCGTGACACAGTTCGCCTACTTCGGGCCGTCGGGGACGTTCACCGAGATGGCCCTCGATCGGTTCCTCGCCGACGCGGACCTGATGTCGGCATTGCTCGGCGAGGGTGCGTCGGTGTCCGGCGAGGCGGGAGCGACGGGACCGGGGGCGATCGAGAAGGTCGTCGCGCCGAGCCCGGTGGCGACCATCGACGCCGTCCGCTCCGGACGGGCGGAGTTCGCCTGCGTGCCCATCGAGAGTTCCCTCGAGGGTTCGGTGCCGGCGACGATGGATGCCCTCGTCCCCGTCGCGAGCGCGGTGATACCGCGGGTGCAGGTGTTCGCCGAGGTCCAGCTGGAGATCGCCTTCACCATCGCCGCCCGGCCGGGCGTCGCCGCAGACGACGTGCGCACCATCGCCGCCTATCCGGTCGCCTCGGCGCAGGTACGCACCAGCGTCGCCCGGTTGTTCCCGGAGGCCGGGTTCGTCACCGCCACCTCGAATGCGGCCGCCGCGCTCGACGCCGCGGCCGGCGTGACCGACGCGGCGGTCACCACGAGTCTGGCCGCCGCCTCGTCGGGGTTGGTCGTGCTGGCCGACGGCGTCTGTGACGCCACCGATGCGCTCACCCGGTTTCTGCTGATCGGCCGGCCCGCGGCCCCGCTGCCGGTGTCCGGCGCCGACCGCACGTCGGTGATCCTCGAACTGTCCAACGAGCCCGGCAGCCTGATGGCTGCGATGAACGAATTCGCTTCGCGCGGAATCGATCTCACCCGCATCCAATCACGTCCCCGGCGCGATCTGGACAACGGCACGACGATGCCGGGGCAGTATCGCTTCTTCCTCGACGCCGTCGGACACATCGATGACGCGGCCGTCGCGGAGGCGTTGCAGGCGCTCTACCGTCGGGCCGAACGGATCACCTACCTCGGGTCCTGGGCGATGACCCGACCCGGTGGCGCACCACCACCCGATCACCGCGCCGGGGCGCAGTGGCTCGAGCGCATCCGCAAGGGGCAGGACTGATGGCCCGGTTGCATCTGGTCCGCCACGGTGAGACCACATCCAACGTGATGCGCCGCCTCGACACCGCGCTGCCCGGTGCCGCGCTGACGGATTTCGGTGTGCGCCAAGGCGTTCGGTATGCGCTGGAAAGTGGTAGGCAAACACCGGCGGTGCTGGTGAGCTCGGTCGCGCGACGCGCCCAGCAGACCGCCGAGTTGATCGGCTCGGTGTGGGAGGTGACGCCCGAGGTCGTCGAGGGAATCCACGAGGTGCAGGCCGGCGAACTCGAGGATCGCAGTGATGAGGAGGCGCACGGGGTGTTCCGATCGGTCCTCGACGCCTGGTACGGAGGTGCACCGGACACCCGCATCCCCGGCGGCGAGTCCCTCGAGATGGTCTATGCGCGTTACCTTCCGGCGATCGACGTTCTCGCGCAACGTCATCTGAGCGGACCGGACGCCACCGACGTGGTGGTGGTCAGTCATGGTGCCGCCATCCGGCTGGTCGCCGCCCGGCTGGCGGGTATCGACGGAAAGTTTGCCGCCGCAACACATCTGCCCAACACCGGCTCGGTGGAGCTGGAGTACCGGGACGGGCTGTGGATCTGCCATCGGTGGGGTGCCACACGCGCGCCGTTCGGGGATGTCGTCGACGAGCCCCTGGTGGTCGACGACAATCCGATGGGGTAGAAGTGCGGTCCGGCTCCGAGCAGGCTGCGTCCCGTCGCTCAGGCGCGGCTAGGCGGAGGTGCCTCGGACCGGGGGGAGTCCGAATGTGTGCTGGAGTTGCGCGATGTGGCGACGAACCTCATAGAGGTCGGCGGTGAGTTGATGCCGCTGAGGTGAGCGCGGTGGCAGGTCGTCGAGTTCGGCCACCAGCGAGTCGGCCATCGCCTCGAACTCGTCGACGAAGATCGTCGCCTGTACCCGGGCGGCATGATCGGGTACAGGCGGCATGTCTGCGAATGTAACCCATTGTCCGGCGACCCGTGAGGTGGATCGAGGGCGGCAGTGACTCGATCTCACCCCCAGCCGTGGGCGTGCAGCCACTCGTCGTCGATCCCGAAGTGATGGCCGATCTCGTGCACCACAGTGACCGCGACCTCATGCACCACCTGCTCACGGGTGTGGCACATCGCGAGAATCGGTTCCCGGTAGATGGTGATCGTGTCGGGCAGGAATCCGCCGTAGTCATGGGTCCGTCGCGTCAGTGCCACACCGGAATACAGCCCCAGGATGTGATCGGACTCGGCGTTGCGGGGTTCGATGAGGATGACGACGTTGCTCATCGCATCCGTCAATTCGCTCGGGATGGAGTCGAGCGCATCCCCGACGAGGATCTCGAACTCCTCGTCGCGCATCCGTACGGGCATCGTGCGCCTTTCTCAGCCGGCCGGGGCGGGAGTCTCGAGCGGATTGGGGGTGACGCCCTGCGGCAATGGAACCGGCGTCGGCAGTGCCCGTCCGGGGGGTGCCTGCGACGGCGCCACCGGCAGCTTGCCGTTGATCAGGACGGTGCCGCGGGCGTCGCCGACCAGCGTGGCGAACCCGCCGCCGTCGGGTAGACCCAGATAGCACACCACCTTTCGGCTCCCCGACAGCCAACGTGGCTCACCGATGACCGACCACTGGACGTTCAGCGTGGTGGCGTCGAGTTTGGCCTTGCCGCCGACGAAGCGTTCGGCCTGGGCGGGGCAGATGGTGGCGAGGTAGGCGTTCTGGTCCTTCACCGCCGGCCAGGGACGTCCGGAGCTCTTGTCGCCGAACCGTTGGGCGAGGTCGACGATGCCGGTGGTCTGGAAGGCGTGCGGTTCCGAGCAACTCACCGTCGTCGGAGGTACCGCGACCTGGCGGGTTTCGGGATTGATACCGATGCAGGTGCCGGCCGCCCACTGGAACGACTGATCCTGGTCGGCGACCTTCCCGGCGAACAGCTGCGGCGTGCCGTCGGCGCCGGTCACCTGCAGGCCGCAGCGCAACTCGCGGGCACCCTTGACCCACTGATCCTGCGGCGGGTACATGAGGCCGACGGAGAAACGGCCCTGCGGATCGAGCCGTCCGTCGAGGTAGCGGTTGACGATCACCGGGCACTGCTCGTCGCGGATCTGCCCGAAGCGCTCGGGCCCGGGCCAGGGTGCCGACTCACCGAACTCCGAGCCGGGCAGGATCGCCGTGTTCAGTGCGCCGGCCACCTCGAAGCGATGCTCCTCGGCGCACGGCACGTTCACCGGCTCACCGGGCTTGTTCGCCGGCCACGTCAGGCAATCCCCGGGTCCCGACTGGGTGAAGGCGTTCTCCGCGAGGCGTTCGCTCTCGCCGATGTCGGTGTCGCCGACGCTGCCGCGATCGTCGAAGGCGCCCATCGCCACCGCGATGCCCCCGGCGACCAGTGCGCCCACCAGCACCGCGGCCAAACCGATCAGCACGATGTTGCGTTGCAGCCAACTCGATGATGCGGTGGGCTCGGGAACGGACTCGTCCTCGGACGGCTCGAACCGGACCGTGTCCTGGTCGGCGTCGACCGGCTCGACCTCCGACCAAGCCTGCCGGGTGCGGTCGGAGTCGGCGTCGACCTGACGGAACTGTGTGGTCGGCTGGTCGTCGGCGGGGTCGGTGTCGGGTTGCTTCACCAGGCTCGTCGTCGCGCTGTGGTGATCGCTCGTCGGACTCTGTTGATCGTCGTCCGCATCGTCGTACGGCGGTGCGGCGTCTTGAACGTCATCGTCCGGTGCGTCGTCGTCCCGAAAGTCGTCGTCACGGTGGGCTTCGTCACTCATCGCCATCCATCATGCCTGGTGCGGCCCGCACGGCGAGCGTCGCCACGGCCCCGGAGGCCGTCCGCCCTAGACTCGACCCGTGTCTGCGCACGCCGATGAGCCCGAAGGCCACGCCCCCGAACCGGACATCGACCCGGCCGTGATCGAGTTGGCGACCCGGCTCTTCGACCTCGCCCGGGCCGGTGCGACCGCCGAACTCGCCGCCTATCTCGACGCCGGTGCACCCCCGGACCTGCGCAATCGGTCCGGGGATTCGCTGCTCATGCTGGCCGCCTATCACGGTCACGCCGACACGGTGATCGCGCTCGCCGAGCGTGGCGCCGACGTCGACCTGGCCAACGATCGTGGTCAGACACCGCTCGCCGGGGCGGTGTTCAAGGGAGTCGACGACGTGGTCGAGGCACTCGTCGGGGCGGGCGCCGATCCCCGCGCGGGGGCGCCCACCGCGCACGACACGGCGACGATGTTCGGCCGCGACGACTACCTGCGACTCTGGGACTCCTGATCAGCTCGCGTAAGGTTTTTTCTCGTGATCGACCTCAAGATTCTGCGTGAGAACCCCGACCGTGTTCGCGAGTCCCAGCGGGTCCGTGGTGAAGACCCCGGACTGGTCGATCAGCTGCTCTCCGCGGATGCGACGCGTCGGGCCGCGATCGTCGAGGCCGATGCGCTGCGTTCGGAGCAGAAGACTCTCGGCAAGCAGGTCGGCAAGGCGTCCGGCGACGAGAAGGCGGCGTTGCTGACCAAGGGCAAGGAGCTCGCCGACCAGGTCAAGGCCGCGGTGGCGCGTCAGACCGAGGCCGACGAGGCGTCGAAGGCCGCGCACATCGCGATCTCCAACGTCGTCGAGGGGGCGCCGCCCGGCGGTGAGGACGATTACGTCGTGCTCGAGCACGTCGGTGAGCCCCGCCCGATCGAGAACCCGAAGGATCACCTCGAACTCGGCGAATCCCTCGGCCTGATCGACATGGAACGCGGCGCCAAGGTGTCCGGGTCGCGGTTCTACTTCCTGACCGGCTTCGGCGCGATGCTGCAGCTGGGGTTGCTGACGATGGCCGCGCAGAAGGCCGCCGCCAACGGTTTCACCCTGATGATCCCGCCGGTGCTGGTGCGTCCGGAGGTGATGGGTGGCACGGGATTCCTCGGTGCGCACGCCGACGAGGTCTATCACCTCGACAAGGACGACGATCTCTACCTGGTCGGTACCTCCGAGGTGCCGCTGGCCGGCTATCACATGAACGAGATCATCGATCTCGCCGATGGGCCCAAGCGCTACGCCGGATGGTCGAGCTGCTTCCGCCGGGAGGCCGGCTCCTACGGCAAGGACACCCGCGGCATCCTGCGCGTGCACCAGTTCGACAAGGTCGAGGGCTTCATCTACTGCAAACCCGAGGAGGCCGAGGCCGAACACCAGAAGCTGCTCGGCTGGGAGAAGGAGATGCTCGCGGCGATCGACGTGCCGTATCGCGTCATCGACGTCGCCGGCGGCGACCTCGGCTCGTCGGCGGCCCGCAAATTCGACTGCGAGGCCTGGGTCCCCACCCAGGACACCTACCGCGAGCTCACCTCGACGTCGAACTGCACGACCTTCCAGGCGCGTCGACTGTCGATCCGCTATCGCGACGAGACCGGCAAGCCTCAGGTCGCGGCCACTCTGAACGGCACGCTGGCCACCACCCGCTGGCTGGTCGCGATCCTGGAGAACCATCAGCAGCCCGACGGTTCGGTGGTACTGCCGCCGGAACTCGCGCGTTTCGTCGGCACCGAGGTGCTCACCCCCTCAATGTCGTGATGTGAGTTCGCGATGACCCTCGGAATCATCGTCGCGGTGATCGGCGCATTCGCCTTCGCCGCGGCGGCCGTACTCCAGGCGCTCGGCGCCGATCAGGTGGCCCAACGCGCGGCGATCCGTGAGGAACGCCGTGAGTCGAACAAGGCGCATCCGTCGTTGCGGTCGACGGCGGCGACGATGCTGACGGTCCCGTTCCTGATTGGGTTCATCTTCGACATCGTCGGTTTCATCGCGACCCTCGCCTCGGCGCGACTCATCCCGCTGTTCCTGTCGCAGACCATTATTTCCGCGCGCCTCGTCGCGACCGCGCTGCTCGCGATGGTGGTGCTGAAGGTCGGCCTGAGCACGCGCGACTGGATCGCCGGTGCGGTGGTGGTGTTCTCGTTGATCCTGCTGGCGGTGTCGGCGGGCCGGGAAGGCGCCGACGACATGTGGTGGATGCACTGGGCGGTGCTGGTGGCAGGTCTCGGACTGTTCGGTCTCGGACTGGTGGTGATGCGCACGATGCGTCGCCACATTGCCGCGGCGACCGGTCTGATCGCCGGTGCGGTGTTCGGAGTGATGGCGGTGGCGTCGCGAATCCTGGACGGTGTCAGCCCCTTTGAGCCGGGTGTGTTGTTCACTGACCCGGCGCTGTATGCGCTGCTGCTCAGCGGCATGGGTGGCTTCTACCTGTTCACCGTCGCCCTGCAGACGGGGTCGGTCAACGGCGCCGCGGCCGCCCTGGTGGTGGGGCAGACCGTTCTGCCCGGTGCGGTCGGACTGATCTTCCTCGGCGATCTGGTCCGCGACGGCTGGGGCCCGGCGGCGATCGTGGCCTTCGTCGCCTCCGTCCTGGGCGGTGTGGTGCTGGCGTCGTCGAGTGCGGTGACCGCGGTCGAGAAGGCCGACCTGACCAACCGGCCCGCTGGGTACGGACACGGCTGACACTCATGGTGATCGGCATCGTCGCGGCGGTCGTGGCCGCATTCGCCTACGGAACGGCATCGGTGCTGCAGGCCAAGGGCGCCACGAGTGTCCCCGACGTCACGAGTGGCCGCGCTGGGAATGGGCGTGGCGCGCCGAGCCTGCGGTCCACCGTGGCGGCGATGCTCACCGCCACGTTCATCGCCGGGCTGGTCCTCGACGGACTGGGCTTCCTCGGCAATCTGTTCGCCGCGCGCACCGCACCGCTGTTCCTCGTACAGCCCATCATCGCGGCCAATCTCGCGGTCACCGCGGTGCTCGCGTCGATCGTCCTGCACATCGATCTGCGGATGCGGGACCGGTGGGCCATCGTGGCGGTCGTGGTCGCGTTGGTGGTGCTCGGGGTGTCGGCCGGCGAGGAGGGGCACGACAACACCGAATCCGGCCACTGGATCGTCCTCGGGGTCGGACTCGGACTCCTCGTGGCCGGCCTCATCGGGATGCGGTTGCTCACCGGTCGCGTCGCGGTGATGGCGGGCCTCCTCGGCGGCACCCTGTTCGGCGTGATGGCGGTGGCCGTCCGCCTCGTCGACGGACTCGATCCGTTCGACCTACCGACCCTGCTGACCGACCCGGCCGCCTACGCGGTGGTGGCGTGCGGTCTCGGCGGGTTCTACCTGTTCACCGTCGCGTTGCAGACCGGATCGGTGAGCGCGGCCGCCGCGTCGATCGTGGTCGGCGAGACCGTGATCCCCAGTGCCGTCGGGCTCGGTTGGCTCGGCGACACCGTGCGCGCCGGATGGGGACCGGTCGCCGTCATCGCCTTCGTGGTCGCGGTCGCCGGCGCCATGGTGGTGGCGACGTCGTCGGCGGTCACCGAGGTCGAGCAGGCCGAGAGCGCCTGACGCTCACAGGTCACCGAGGTCGCGGATCGTGATGGCCGCCTGCACCCGCGAGGTGACCCCGAGCTTCATCAGCACCCGGCCGTGTTCAGCGGCGTCGAGCTTGTTCACCGGCACCGAGCCTGGCCGATCATGTTGTGCTGCAACACCATCAGCATCAGCGCGGGGTGTGGCGGGTCATGGTGGCCCGCCGCCCCGATCCCGGCGCAAATAGTATGGCGCATCTCCAATCCGAGTCACGTGGAACGCCTGTCTCTGCGGGGCGTTGATGCCGCACGCGAGAATCGGGTGAGGTTCTCCGTCACCTGTTGGGCGGTGACACCGTTGCGAAGGACGTAGATCGGGATGGATTGGTCTTTGGTCGAGGGGGTGAAGTAGCCGCGGACCTCACGCTGGACGAGGCACCCGTCTGCGGGATAGATGTGGATCTCTCCGGCTCCTTGGGGGAACAGCATGACCTTGCCGATATCGGCAAGGGGGATGTGGAGCCGTCTGCGGAAATACTGCACGGTCACCCCGCGAGGGGACACCTCGAGCGCCGGACGGTGGAAGTAGTTGCAGTCCATCAGAATTGTCAACACCAGCGACACAAGTGCGATCACAATGAAACTCGCACCCGCAGTTGGTGTCCGGATACTCGGCGAGATCTGCGCCCACGACGGAGTGATGAAGGCACCCACTGCCAGCCACGCATACCCAAAGGCGCACAAATGCGCAATGACCTTCAGGCCATTCCACCACGCGCGTCCCTGAGCGACCGAGAAGTAGGTCGAGGACACTGCGACATCAGGCTTGCCGATGGCAAGAAGAAGGAGGGCAGCCCCCACGAGAAGAAGCGAGAAACCTGGGACCATGGCCTCGGGTTCGCCTGCAGCCAGTGGGGCCACGATGCAGACGGCACCGAAAAGGATAAAGACGACGGACGTCACCCGGGTGGCGAGGGCGACGCGGGGCGCGCGCTGATCGAACCGGGCGATCTCATTGTCCGACGGCAGTCTCATCTCGGCTCTCATTTCCATAGCCACTGAACAAGGGCGGTGCCACCGGTTGGAAACGCGAAGCCGATTCCGGCTCCGACGAGGGCGCCAGTAGGCCCTCCAATCATCGAGCCGACGACCATTCCAGCAACCACGCCTGCTGCCAACTGATTCAACGGCGCCACACTTCGCACCCGCTCCTGAGATTTGATCGCGGTCACCCGCCACCCATCTCCGGTGGTCATCGACACCCTTTGATCGGCAAACGAATTCGGTGCCGCCGACGCCACCGAGGCCCCGCGGCCGCACACCCCACTGCGATTCGCGGCCGCGGCACCACCGCGCACCCACCGGGCCCCGACACCCGCCACGATCACACCATCCTCGACGACTCAACGTTCAGTAACAACAATTGAGAATGAAGCGTGGCACACCAGTGGTTGGTGTGCAACACCACGTTCAGCCGTGTTCAGCCGATCCCGGGCGGATCGCCACCGCGCGGATACGGGCCGCCGTCGTGGTGTCGGCCCTGGCGAGCTCGCGACATGTCCGGCGGATGGTGACGGCCGGGGTCGCCGCCGTCGTCTCCAAGACCGACGCCTTCGACAATCTCCTGGAGGCGCTCGATGCCGCCGTGTCCGGCCGGAAGTGGATGACCCCGACGATGGCACGGTCGGTGCTCGACGACCGCGACGCCACGCGACCGGAGTTGTCGCCCAGAGAGATCGAGGCGCTGCGGCTATACGCGTGCGGCAAGAAACTCGGCTCGGTGGCACGTCGGATGGGGACCGCACCGAGCAACGCGAAGCGATACGCCGACGGGGATCGACGGAAGTGTGAGTCGGTCGGATTCTGGGCGCGCACCCGATCCGAACTCTGTGCCGCGGCAACCGAAGACGGCCACATCCTGCGAGACGCCCCGATCGAGTGATGGTGCGCGTGCGCAATCAAGTTGCAGGCGAGGCGTTCTCGGATTCCTCCAGATCGGGTGGCGCGGGCGGGATGCGGAAGCCGATGAAGCCGTAGAGCACACTGAGGATCGGGCTCACGAAGCAGAAGATCGCGAACGGGAGATAGGACAGCGTCGCCACCCCGAGGACTGCACCCATGAAGGCGCCGCACGAATTCCACGGCACCAGCGGAGAGGTCACCGTCGCGCTGTCGGCGCATAGGCGGGACAGATTCTGGGGTGCGAGTCGGCGCTGGATGAACTCGGTCCGATAGATGCGGCTCGGCAGCACCAGTGCGATGTACTGGTCTCCGGCAACCACATTGAGACCGAAACAGGTGGCGAACACCGTGAGGTAGAGGCGGCCACGCGTGGTGGCGGCCCGAATCATCGGATCGATGAGCCGCGCGATGAGGCCGAACTTCTCCAGCAGCGCACCGAAGGTGACGGCACCGATGATCAGCCAGATGGTCAGCAACATCGAATCCATGCCACCGCGGGAGACCAGACGATCGATGTCGGAGACACCGCTGGAGGCGACGAAACCGTTGGCCATCGCCCGCCAGCCCGCCTGCAGCGCCCCGACCACGGGGTTGCTCGAGCCGTCGAAGCCGGACACGAAACTCTCCAGTGCGGCGTGCTGGGTGAACGGGGCCATGATGGCCGCGAACAGCGACGCGGTGATGAGCGCGAGGTAGGGCGGCCATTTCCGGATCGACAGGATGATGAGCAGAACCAGCGGTAGCAGGTTCACCGGATTGATCCAGAAGACCTGGTCGAGGCCGGCGAGTTCGACCTCCTCGCCCGGCGTCGGTTGTACCGCCGGGCCGGCGACCCCGAGGATCGCGAACGCCACGCAGGCGATGCCGAACGCGGGCACCGACGTCCACACCTGACTGCGAATGTGGGTGTAGAGGTCCACCTTCACCATCTGGGCGGTCAGCACCGTCGTCTCCGACAGCGGCGACAGTTTGTCGCCGAGGTATGCGCCGGAGATGACCGCGCCGGCGGTGATCGCTGTGGACACCCCGAGGAGTCCGGCGATGCCGACGAGGCCGACGCCGATGGTCCCCGCGGTCGTCCAGGAACTGCCGATCGACATCGCGATGATGCCGCACACCAGTGCCGTCGCGATGTAGAAGTAGCCCGGCGCCAGGATCTGGATGCCGTAGTAGACCAGCGTGGGAATGGTTCCGGACAGATTCCAGGTGCCGATCAACGCGCCGACGGCCAGCAGGATGAAGATGGCCGAGGTGATCGACGACAGTGCACCGCGACTCGCTTCCTCGACGTGCTCCCAGGTGTAGCCGTTCTTGAACAGGATGACGGTGACGATCGCGCAGCACAGGATGAGTGCCACCTGGATCGGTCCGTCGAGGGCGTCGAGGCCGAACAGCGCCAACGATCCCGCGATGAGCACCGCGAGGGCGATGATCGGGATGACGGCATCGGCCAGGCCGGGCGGTCGGATGCCCTCCGCAGTGCTGATAGAGCTGTCGGAATCGTCGGTCACGGCGTGCTCCGTTCGTCCCGAGGTGAGCGAAGAATCGGTGCACCAACTATCGCGGGTTCACCCGGTCCTGGGGGCTCTTTCGGGTGACCACTGTTCGGGGGCCATGCCTCACGGCGTCACCGGTGGATTGCCGAGCTGCGCCTGGAAGATGGCCGCCAGATTGTTGCCCACCAGATTGGCGAAGGCCGGCCAGGTCTGCGGGTTCAACGCCATCGATCCCTGATCAGTGGTGCTGCAGCCCGCTTGAACGGGTATGCCGTTCAAGCGATCCCGCATCCACACCACGGCGGGGGCGAAGCCTTCGACGGCGAGGGTGATGTGCTCGCTGAAGTGATCGCGGGTGTAGGTGACCTGGGCGTCGGGGTTGGCACAGTAGGTCGCCACCAGACGGTTGACCGGGCCGACCGGGGCGATCCAGTCGGGGTTGGACTGGTACATGAACATCGGAAAGTCGGGTGTGGTGGTGCCCATCTTCAACGCGCCCAGCACCTTTCGTGGGGTGGGGTAGGTGAGTGGGTCGCCGGGCAGGGTGAACAGTCCCTTGATGTTCAGGAAGGGGGCCAACGCGGCCTGATAGGTCAGGCACAGCGGATTCTTGGTTGCGAGCAGGGTTTTGCCGAGCGGATTGACGTGCTGCTGCAAGAAGTGTTCGAGTTCGGGATATTCGCGGCTGACCCCGATCACGCCGGCCAGGATCAGTCCGGATGCGGCATTGTTGTTCGCGAGGTTGACCAGGGCGGCGATGTCGGCCGGGATGCCGCCCTCGGCCGCTCCGACGATCGGTAGTTCGGGGGCATAGGTCTTGTGCAGTTCTGATGCCCAACCGGTGGCGATGGCCCCGCCCGAGTAGCCCATCAGCCCGACGCGGAGGTCATCTTTCAATCCCAGCGGAGCGAAGTTGCGGGCTCCTCGGATTCCGTCGAGGGTGATCCGCCCGGCGAGCGGTCCTGCGGCGAATGCGGAATCGGGTCCCTCGTGGTCGGGGATCACCACCGACCAGCCGGCCGACACGAGTGACGTGATCTGCAGCAGTTCGTATGTCGAGTCCGCCGATCCGGTCAACTGCCCCGGGATGGAGGCCTGCTGCAGGGCATATGACGGTGCGCAGTACATCGAGGTCGAGTCCTCTGCGCTCTGCCAGGAGACGAGCTTGGACGGCCCCGGCCGTAGGGCGCCGCGCGGCTTGATCAGGGTGGCCACGGCGCCGATCGGCTCGTTGCGGGTATTGGTCGATCGATACGAGATCTGCCAGCTGTCCACATTGATCGGGATCACCGACAGGGCAGCGAGATTGACGCGGCGAGCGGCGATGATCTCGCCGGGTCGCTTGGCGGCGACCACCGTCGGGGAGGGCTGATAGAAGGCGTGATCGAACTCGGGGATGGTCGGCGGCACCGGAAACGGCAGTGCGGGCTGGACACCGACCGTCGATTGCGTGGTCGGCGCGGCCGACACGACATCCGGTGTACACACTCCCGCCAGGGTGACGCTGATCGCTGTCGTGGCCATCGCCACCACGACCCGTGTCATCCGTCTCGTGTTCCAACCGCGCATTCGCTCACCCCAGACCGTCAATGTGAGACGCCTACGTCTCACTTGTCTTGCTGAAGCTACCGTGCAGTGAGGTGGAACACAACACCTGCCGTGGACAGGTTCGATCTCAGCGGGCCTCAGAGGGTGATGAAGGACAGCAGGATGTCGGCGAGTAGATCCACGATAGCGTCGACGCGATCGGGCGCCGGATCAGTGCTCCACCGGTGGATGACCGAGGTCAGCGCGCCGACGAAGGCGATCGCCAGATCGTCGTCCCGATCGGTCGGGGTTCGATGCGCGTACTCGGCCATCGCGGCGGTGAAGAAGCCGACCCACACCTCACGGTCGTCCAGACGGTGGCTCTCGACCGCGGGGCTGACGCCGACGATCTGGACGAACGCCACCTCGGCCCGGCGCGGATCGCTGACCACCGAGGCCATGAACGCACGCATGGCCACCGTCACCAGATGGCGTCGGTCATCGGAATCGCTGGCCGACAACGCATTCGCCACCGCATCGCGCGCGCCCTGTTGGATCTCGTCGTAGAGCGCGATCAGCAGTGCCTCACGGTCAACGAAGAGTTCGTAGAACTGGCGACGGGACAGGGCCGCGGTGCGGCAGATCGACGTCACCGACGACGCCGCATAGCCGGCGGTCGAGAACTCTTCGAGTGCCGCGTCGAGGAACTGACGCCGACGTGCGGCGGAGCGGTCGGCGACCGACCGCCCACCGTACGTGCGGTCGGCCATGCTCAGCCGCCGAGATGCTTGGCGCGCAACTCATGTCCCTTGGAGGTGAGGCAGCGGCCAGTGGGCAGATCCCACTGCCACCCATGCAGGTTGCAGGTGAGTTTCTCTCCCTCGATCACCCCGAACTTGCCCAGGTCGGCCTTGAGATGAGGGCATCGTCGCTGGATCTCCCAGCCGTCCTTGGTGATCGACGCCGAATCGTCGTGGGCTTCGGAGAACCAGCCGTCGGCGTACGCGATGCGTTCGTCGGTGAGGCATTTGAAGAAGGTGTACAGGTACTCGTTGTACCCGCCGATGCGCCAGGTGGTGAAGCGCGTCGACAGGAAAATGGTGTTGACCCAGTCCGGTTCGTCGTCGCGCAGGACGGTGCGTACGATCTCCGGGGCGATCCGGAAACCGTAGCGGTACTTGCCCTCTCCCTCCTTCGGCTCGCGAACGATGCGATTCGGGAAGTCCAGGACAACCGTCTCATCACCCATCACCAGGCCGACCGGATAGCCGATGCCGTCGCAGATCAGATCCGACGCCGCCATGATCGGCTCGAAGAGTTCCTTGAGCGGTGGCAGTAGCGGATCGCCCTCGGCCGACGCCCAGCCGGCCTTCTCCGCGGCGATCACGGGGGCGAACTTCTCCTTCATCCGCTCCAGGTAGGCCTGTTTGTTCTCGCCGAAAACATCGTGCGGCGCATAGGGATGCGTGACGTCGTCGAGGACGTCGCCGGTGAAGTTCGCGACCGAACCGGACACCATCATCAGCCCGCGATGCTTCACGCCGTCGTCGGTGCCGTGAATCCGCATCTGCTCCAGAAAGGTCTCCTGATCGGGGAAGATCGAGGTCACGTCGCCCGGGCGTTTGTTGTCCGGACCCTCGATCCCCGAACCGAAGTCGTTGAGCGAGAACAGGTCCTCGTCGAGGAACATCGGCGGACCGGCCGACGGCACCACCCAGGTGGCGCCGACCTGCTCAATGTAGGACCGGGCCCGATCCATGCCCCGCTGACGCTTCTGTGCGGCGAAGTTGGCCTTGGACCGGCGCGGGATGTCGTAGACCATCGGATACCAGATGGCACCCGAATACTGCAGCAGATGGACGTCGACCCGGCCGAACTGCTCGTCGATGACGTCGAGGTCGATGGGGCGGGCGTCGTTCATGTTGAACACCACGGTCTCGCCGTCGTCGACGACGAGACCGGAGTCGCCGATCGGGCCGTCGGCGGGGGCGCGCAACGCGATGATCATGACGTCGAGGGAGCCCTTGGGGCCGGTGACCGTCGTCTTCTCCGAGTCGGTGGTCTCGACGAACTTGGTGAAACCGAGCTTCTCGAGTTCCCGCTTGAGGTCCGGCACCGGGTAGTCCGGCAACAGCACCGTCGCGTCCTTGCTGACGTTGTCCCGCAGGTTCTGCTCGTCGAAGTGATCGCGGTGCAGGTGCGAGACGTAGAGGTAATCGCACTGGCCGAGGGCCTTCCAGTCCAGCTCGGAATTGTCCGGGAACGGGATCCACGAGGCGAAATACGCCGGATTGGTCCAGGGATCGCAGAGGATCGACCCGGCCGAGGTCTGGATGTGGAATCCGGCATGGCCGATGCTGGTGATCTGCACGTGGGGCCTTTCTGCTTCGCATGCGCGGGGCTGCGCGCCTGTCGCTTCGACATACCAATCTAACGAGCCCGGCGTGGTGACGTCGTGGGCCGTAGGGCTGTGTTTGTCGGCGCCGCCTCCGGCGAGGCGTGTGCGGCCCTGTCGACGCATGACCGCGCTCACATCGCGGAACCGCAGGGCTGTCCCCGGCGACCACTGTCCTGGGTGATCGTGATGACCGCCCTGCAGATGACGACCGACCAGGTTCAGGGGAACGCCATGATCACGCTCGCCGACGAGATGCCCGGCATGCCGATGGAGATGCAGTCCGATATGCACGAGATGGCACCGGGGATCGACTGGTTCCCGCCCTGGCTGACGATCCTCGTGTCGATCCTGCTGCTCGGCGCGGCTCTGCATCACGTGCCGTGCGTGATCCGCGGACACGGAAATCGCTGGTTCCACCTCGGGCACATCGTCATGTGCCTGTCGATGATCTACATGTACCTGATCATGTCGTTCCGCCCGCCGGAGTCCTGGGGGCCGGATGTCTCGCGGGCACAGATGTGGTTCTTCGTCGTCATCAGCGCGCTCGTCCTGGCCTATCTCGTCAGCCTGCTCGCCCGCCGACGATCGTTCTCGTTGCTGTGGCTGCTGCTGCTCGCTCAGCAGGCCGGAATGATCTACATGTGGCTGCCGATGGCGTCGTGGAGCGGACTGCTCAGTGTCGTCCTGATCGTGTGGTTCGTCGCCGAGGCGATCGGGTGGCTCAGCGACATCTTCCGCGGATACTCGGTCGTGCCCCCGGGAGCGGGCAGCGATACCGGCTCCGAACACAGCCACACCGCCGGTGATGACGCCTACCTGCCGTCCGGGTGGCCGGACCGGCTGGCGATGGCGTTCATGGCGTTGAGCATGGCCTACATGTTCTTCGGGATGCAGGGCATGGCCGGGTTCTCGCTGTGAGCGCCGTGACGGCCGCGTCGGCGCCGAGTTCTCGGCACGCGGCTACGCACCCGTAACCACCTCGCTAAGCTCGTCTGTCATGGAACCCGTGTACTCGTCCGTCATCACCACCGCGCGCCTCCTGTGGCTGGCCGAGGGACTCAAGTTCTCGGTGTCCGGCGTCGAGAACGTGCCCAAGACCGGGCCCGGCGTCGTCGCCATCAATCACACCGGCTACCTCGACTTCACCTACGCCGGCATCCCGGCCTTCCTGCAGGGCAAGAGGTATGTGCGGTTCATGGCGAAGAAAGAGGTCTTCGACAACAAGTACTCGGGTCCGATCATGCGCTCGCTCAAGCACATTCCGGTGGATCGTGCTCAGGGGGCGGAGAGCTACCGGACCGCCGTCGAGTACCTGAAGGACGGCGAACTCGTCGGCGTGTATCCGGAGGCGACGATCAGCCGCAGTTTTGAGCTGAAGGAATTCAAGTCGGGTGCGGCGCGGATGGCGATCGAATCGGGTGCGCCGATCATCCCGACCGTCATCTGGGGCGCGCAGCGGGTGTGGACGAAGGGCCATCCGAAGCGGTTGGGTCGGACCAAGACGCCGATCGCCATCGGGGTGGCCGAGCCGATAGAGCCGGTCGGTGATCCCGACGCCCTCACCGCCCAACTACACAAGGTGATGAGCGAGAAGCTGCTCGAGTTGCAGGAAAGCTACCCCGATCATCCGAAGGGTGCGTTCTGGGTACCCGCGCGCCTCGGCGGCTCCGCGCCGACTCTCGAGGAGGCCAACCGGATGGACGCCGAGGAGCAGGCCGCGAAGGCGGCCAAGCGTGCGCAGCGTGAGGGTGGTTCGGCGGAGTAGGTCACCTCGTCACTCGGTCCACTCCGAAGGCTGTGCGGGCCCGGGTGACGAATGCCGCCACCGCCGGTGAGGGACTCCGGCGCCACAGCAGGGCCAGCAGCGCCTGCTCGTCGACGCCCCGAATGCGCAGGCCACGGATGGTGTCGGTGGCACCGGCCGCGATCGACTCGCTGAGGATGCCGACGCCGACGCCGTTGCGGACCAGGGCCAGGATCGCATCGGGTGAGCTGGCCTCGACGTCGATGCGCAGATCCGGACACCCGCGATCGAAGACGGTGCGGATGCCGGCGCCTCGCGGCAACCCGACGAGCGTTTCGGCCGCCAGGTCGGTGGGGGTGAGCCGGGCACGTCCGGCGAGGTGATGACCGCGCGGTACCACGGCGACGATGTGCTCGGCGATGATCACCTGGCAGGCCAGATCGGCCGGAGTGGTGCCGGCCAGGCCGGTGAGCGCGACGTCGAGATCGGCGGTGCGCACGCGGTCGGCGAGTGCCGGGGATTCGTCCTCGCACAGGGAGAACCGGACGCCGGGGTGAGCCCTCCGGAACCCGGCGAAGGCATCGAACAGTGCGCCGATGGTGCATCCATCGACCATGCCCACCGACAGCGATCCGGCTATGACCTGCCCGACGTCGGCGACCGCTGTTGCCGCGGCCGCCGCGGAATCCAGCGCCGCGCGAGCGTGCGGGAGGGCGGCGGCACCGGCGTCGCTGAGGGTGACGGTGCGGCCGACACGCTCGAAAAGTGCTGTGCCCCATTCGCGTTCGAGGCCGCGGATCTGGGCGCTGACGTTGGGTTGTGAGGTGTGGGTGAGTTCGGCCGCCCGGGTGAACGAGCCCGACTGTGCGACGGCGACGAAGTACTCCAGCTGCCGGAGTTCCATAACTGCCAATGATAGTTCAGATCAAAGATGCGTCTTGGACTTATGTGTGGATGCGTTCGATGCTGGAGGAGCACATCAACCACCGGAGAGGACGACCTCATGTCGACGGACACCACCCGACCCACCGCCACCCGACCCACCGCCACCCGACCCACCGCCACCCGACCCACCGCCGCCACCCCGGAGGACATCACCCGGCTGTTCGTCGAGTTCTCGAATGCGGGCGACGCCGACGCTGTAGCCTCGCTGTATCACGAGGATGCGGTGATGGCCTTCCCGCCGGGAGAGGTGACCCGTGGCCGCGATGCCATTCGCGATCTGTGGGCGACGGTGCTGGCCGACCGGCCGACTTTCACGCCGGAGCCGCCGCTGCCGACCCTGTATTTCGGTGACATCGCGCTCACCTCCACGCCGCCGAAGGACGGCGCGGGAGCGCGAGCCCAGGTGGTCGTGCAGCGGCCCGACGGATCGTGGGTGCGGATCATCGATCAGCCCGAGTTCGTGCGGTCGAGCGACGACTGAGGGTTCGCTGTCGGAGGCTACCGATAGGGTGGCCGCATGATGACTGCGGCCGGGCCGACCGGTTCCCGGTCCCGACCTCGGCGCCGGGAGCCGGTCTTTCGCACCCTCGAGATCATCGCGTCGACGCTGCGGCGTGCGCAGAACGTCGATCTGCAGTTCACCGGGCTCGACAACATCCCGGCCTCCGGCGGTGCGGTGCTGGTCCTCAATCACACGTCCTACGTCGACTTTCTTCCCGCTGCCCTCGGCTTACGTGCCGTCGGCCGTCGAATCCGGTTCATGATCAAGTCCGAGGTCATGGACATCGGCATCATGCGCTTCCTGGTCACGCACACCGGCACCATTCCGGTCGATCGTTCGCAGGGTGCCGACGCGTATCACGCGGCGGTCGATTCCCTACGCAGCGGTGAAATCGTCGCGGTCTATCCCGAGGCGACCATCAGCCGCAGTTTCGAGCTCAAGGAGTTCAAGTCCGGAGCGGTGCGGATGGCCGCCGAGGCGGGTGTGCCGATGGTTCCGGCGATCGTGTGGGGCGCTCAGCGTCAGTGGACCAAGGGCGGTCGGCGGAACATGGGACGCAGTGGGATTCCGATCCGCGTGAGCTATGGCGTGCCGATTGTCGTCGATGTCGATGCCGACATGGATGCCGAGATCCTGGGGGTGCGCGACACGATGACGGCGATGCTGCACGAGATCCAGGAGCGCTACTCGCATCCGGCCGGTGAGTTCTGGGTCCCGGCCCGCCTGGGTGGGTCGGCGCCGACGCCGCAAGAGGCTGCGGTGATCGAAACCGAAGAGGCACAACGCAAAGCGGAGGCGCGGGCCGCGAAAGCCGCTGCGCATGACCGGAAGGCCAAGAAATGAGTGGCGTCGGGCAGCGACCGACCCTGATCGCGAGCGACGTCGACGGAACACTGATCGACGACGACAATGTGGTGTCCGAACGGACCAAGTCGGTGCTGGCCAACGCCGTCGCCCAGGGTGTCGATTTCGTTCTCGCCACCGGACGTCCGCCGCGCTGGATCGCCGAGATCACCGATCAGTTCGATCCGTCGGTGCTGCCGGTCCGCCACGCGGTGTGCGCGAACGGCGCGATCGTCTACGACGTCGAGAACGATCGGGTGCTGTGGGCGGCGACCCTGGCCCCGGACGTGCTCCTCGAACTCGGAAAACTTGCCCTGGAACACCTTCCGGGCTGCGGTATCGCCGCCGAACGGGTGGGGGAGTCGGCCCACGATGCCGCCACCGCACCGTTCGTCGCCACCGCCGGATACCAACACGCCTGGCTCAACCCGGATCATGTGGAGGTCGGCGACCACGAGATCTACACCGAACCCGCCGTCAAGCTCCTGGTGCGCGCGCCACGGATGCCCAGTGCCGAAATGGCGCAACGGCTCTCGGGTCCGATCGGTGAGCTCGCCCAGATCACCTACTCCACCGACAACGGCCTGATCGAACTGTCCCTGCCGGACACCCACAAGGCCTCCGGGCTGCGAAAGCTGTTGGAATACAGCGGTAGTGACGCCTCGTCGACGATCGCCTTCGGCGACATGCCGAACGACGTCGAGATGCTCACCTGGGTCGACCACGGTGTGGCGATGGGTCATGCCCACCCCGCCGCCCTCGCCGCCGCCGACGAGATCACCGTCGGCAACAACGACGACGGCGTCGCCCGGGTTCTGGAACGCTGGTTCGGCTAGCCTGATCTTCGCTGACAGCGCCCTGAATCTCGTTGACAGCGCTCGGTTCTTCACTGACAGCGCCCTGAATCTCGTTGACAGCGCTCATATTTCGGTCGAGGCGTCCCCATCCGCCGGTCGAGCCGACCCGGAGCGATAGCGCAGGGTCGCGTCGAGACCACGCAACCTGACGCTGGAACCCCCACCACCACAACACCTTCCGCCAAGAACAGCAGCCCATACCACACCCCACCGACAAGAAGAATCCGCCGACAAGAAGTTATCCACAGACGAAAAGTTATGCACAGCAACAGGATTGGAGAAATCGGGCCTTGCGCCGACCGCCAACGAGGCGTACTGTGGTGTACATGACATCGGGGGAACTTGACATCACCATCGA
>NZ_JBDZDI010000024.1:0-79604 GCF_040044975.1 Gordonia oleivorans | reverse complement strand
TCCACCAACCACCCACAGTCAAACGACCGCAGCAACGCGTCGCCATCAACCTGCACCACCAACCCACCGCATAACACAACAAAATCGGGAACTGACTCACCACAGCTTGACACTCACCGGTCAACGTTCAGGGGAGCGCCGTCAGTGGGGCTCGGTCAGGACTTCTGCGGCTCCCCACTCGGTGCGTCCTTGGGCGCACCGATCGGGCGCCCCGACCGCAGCGGCAGTTCCTTCCAGGTGACGGTGCCGATGATGGCGAGCAGCGACACGATCGACACGGTCAGGAACACCCGGTCCATCGAGTTGGCGAAGCCGGTCATGATGGGTTCCGACAGCGAGTCGGGCAGCTTCGCGATGATCGACGTGTCATTCATGACACTGTCGGAGGATCCGGAACCGGCCGCGCCGGGATTGGCCTGGCTCGCGATCAGCGACTGACCGAATTCACGCACCTGCGGATCGCTGCTCTGGGCCGCCTCCATCACCCCGGCAGAGAATCCCGGCTGCGTCGACGCGGCGGTCATCTCGTCCTTGATGTTGGGTCCCATCAGTGAGAACAGCAGTGAGAAGAACACGGCCACACCGAGGGTCGCACCGATCTGCCGGAAGAACGTGGCGGTTCCGGTCGACAGTCCCATATCCTTGGGCGGCAGGATGTTCTGCATCGCGAGGGTGATCGGCTGCATCAGATTGCCCAGGCCGAAGCCGAGCAGTGCGGCATAGAGCATAACCACCCACACCGGCGTGGTGATGCTGACGTAGTGCAGCAGGAATGTCGCGACCGTGATCAGTACCGACCCGAGGATCGTGAAGACCTTGTATTTGCCGGTGCGCGAGATCAATTGACCCGACGCCACCGATCCGGACATCAGTCCGAGCACCATCGGCAGCATCTGCAGTCCGGCCACCATCGGGCTCGAACCGCGCAGCACCTGGTAATACTGCGGCAGCATCGAGATGCCGCCGAACATCACCGCGCCGACGACCATCGATACGACGATGCCCTGCGCGAAGACCCGATTCTTGAACACCCGCAGCGGGATCAGGGCGTCGTCGCCCATCTTGTTCTCAATCCAGATGAACGCAGCCAGCCCGACGACGGCAATGGCGTAACACACGATCGACTTCGTCGACCACCATCCCCACACGCGGCCCTGCTCGGCCACCACCAGGATCGGCGCCACTGTCACCGCGAGTGCCGTCGCGCCCCAGTAGTCGGTGCGGGTTCCGGTGCCCTTGTTCTGGTCATAGTTGAGGACGGCGTAGACGACGAACAGCGCGATGATGCCGATCGGCACGTTCACCAGGAACACCCAGCGCCACCCGGAGATCCACAGGATCGACGACTGGCCGGCGAAGAAGCCGCCGAGGACCGGGCCGAGCACGCTCGAGGTGCCGAACACCGCCAGGAAGTAGCCCTGGTACTTGGCTCGTTCCCGGGGCGGGACGATGTCGCCGATGGTGGTCAGTGCGAGGGTGAACAGACCACCGGCACCGAGCCCCTGGAGCGCTCGGAAGCCGGCCAGCATGTACATCGACGTGGCCATCGAACACAGCAGTGACCCGATGACGAAGATCGAGATGGCCAGCAGGAAGAACGGTTTGCGGCCGTAGATGTCGGAGAGCTTGCCGTAGAGCGGGGTGACGATCGTGGAGGTCACCAGGTAGGCGGTGGTGACCCAGGCCTGCAGGTCGTAGCCCTGCAGGTCGTCGGCGATGGTGCGGATCGCCGTCGAGACGATGGTCTGGTCGAGGGCGGCGAGGAACATGCCGATCATCAGTCCGGCCATCACTGTGAGGATCTGGCGATGCGTCAGACCGGCACCCGCGTGTTCTACGGGTGAGGCCGACGAGGCGGCCGCCGCGTCATGGTTGGTCATCGGGGTCCTTTCGATCGGGCTGGGATTCGTCGTTGGCGTGCTTCCCGGATGGGGGTCTCGCGCAGTCGGGAACCATGAAGGTCTCGGTGGCGTCGACGAATCGGTTGAGCAAGCTCACCAAGGTGGAGAGTTCGTCGGCGGTCCAGTCCGACATGGCGTCGTTCATCGCCGCGCGCCGAGCCGAGCGCATGGCCTCGACCTGGGCGTCTCCGGCTTCGGTGATCACCAGCAAAGTCGCCCGTCCGTCGTGCGGGTCGGCCTCCCGACGCACCAGCCCCTTGTCGACGAGTTGGGCGACCTGTCGGCTGACCGTGGACGGATCGGAGTTGAGCGCGCCCGCGAGTTCGCGGGAACGCATCGGTCGGCGCTGCAGATGGAAGAGTCCCTTGAACGCCGCGATCTCGACGTCGCCGTCCGGTGTGCGCAGGGTCGTGTGCACGGCTCGGTCACGTACCCGCAGGTAGCGGGACAGCGCGTCGAAGAGGCGGTCGACCTCGACCGGATCGAGCATGGCGGATCCCCCCGGATGAGTCGGAGCATTTCTTCGGTGCGCGAATCAATCAGTTGCAATGTGCACCTAGTTGGACTGCGCAAGTATGCGCTCGAATGTGCCGCGATCGCAAACGCCATTAGGATCGGTGGCCGTGACCCCTTCGCCCCCACCCACCGCGTCCGGAACCCGCCCTCACTTCACTTCGATGCCTGACCTGGCATTACGGGATCTCGGCGGTGCCGTCGTGTGGTCGAATGACGACCTGTTCGCGGAGGCGCAGAACCTCATCTCGACGCCGCCCGCGGAGTACCGGCCCGCGACGTTCGGTCACAAGGGCCAGATCTATGACGGCTGGGAAACACGGCGTCGTCGTCGCGATGGGGTCGACCAGGCGATCATCCGCCTCGGCGCTCCGGGCGTGATCTACGGCGTCGTCGTCGACACCGCCTGGTTCAAGGGCAATTACCCACCGTTCATCTCGGTGGAGGCCGCCGCCAAGGAGGGTGTGGTCTCCGTCGACGAACTGGTCAACGACACCGAGTGGATCACCATCGTCGACAAGAGTCCGGTCGACGGGGACACCCGCAATCCGTTCCGGGTGGATGCCAAGGACCGTTTCACCCATGTGCGTCTGACGATGCACCCCGACGGCGGCATCGCCCGCTTCCGGGTGCACGGCCGAGGCGTGCCCAACCCGCACTTCTTCCGGTACGGCCACTTCGACCTGGCCGCGCTGGAGAACGGCGGCCTGATCACGGCCTGCTCCAACATGTTCTACAGCTCACCGAACAACCTGCTGATGCCCGGCCGGGCCCGCCACATGGGTGAGGGCTGGGAGACCTCCCGACGCCGCGACGACGGCAACGACTGGGTGCAGGTGCGCCTGGCCGGCCAGGGGCGGGTCAGTCTGATCGAGCTCGACACGAGCTACTTCCTGGGCAATGCACCAGGCGCCGCCACGGTCCGCGGCCGTGACGGCGACGACGGCGAGTGGTTCGAGGTCCTGCCCCGCACCGAGCTGCAGCCCGACACCCGGCATCGGTTCGTCATCGACCTGGACCGACCGATGACCGAGGCGCGGATGGACATCTACCCCGACGGCGGTATGGCCCGGTTCAAGCTGTACGGACTGCTCACCGAGGAGTCCTACGCCGGGCTCATCGAGCAGTGGGAGCGCGGGGAGGCCTGAGGCGGAGTCTGTGCCGTATGCAGGTGTCAGGATGTGGCACCTGCATACGGCAATCCCACTCCGGACCGGTGCGAGATCTGCGGATCAGGCGACGCGTCGCGCGGCACCGGTGAACGTCGGCAGCACGAGCTGACGGACCCGGTTCTCGGTCGCCGACCCGTCCAGCGACACCAGGATCACCGCGTCGGCGACCTCGGCGGCGTAGATGTCGCGGATGAGGGTGACCAGCCCGCTGGGTGTGCCGATGTAGCGGACGGTGCCGCCGTCGAGCTCGTCGGGGATGCCCGCGACCGCCGCCCGCGCCGACGCGGCATTCGGGGCGATGGCCACCTCGACCTCCAGTGCCACACTGAAATTCGCGGTGTCCCGGATGCCGGACCGCAGCACCGACCGGGCCCGCTGCGCATCGCGAAGGGTCGGTCGACGCACGACGATCGGCGCGTCGGTGGCCGACACATCCCCGGCCAGTGCCACGCGCAGACCGGGGCGGCCGATGCTGATGCGGACGTCGGAGAGTTCGGCGGTCATGGAAGTGCCTTTCCGGGAGCGGTGCGGGTGAGTTCGGTGAGTGCGGTGATGAGCCGGTCGACGTCGGCGGAATCGGTGCCGAGGCCGAAGCTCGCGCGAACCGCGCCGTCGGTGTGTCCGAGCCGGGCCAGCAGCGGATGCGCGCAGAACTTGCCGTCGCGCACGCCGATTCCGTGATGATCGCTGAGGAACTCGGCGACGGCGCGCGGCGTGTGTCCGTCGACGGAGAAGCCGGCGATGCCGACGCGATCGAGGTCGTCGGCGAAGATCCGCAGCGGCGTCACGTCGGCGACGCCGGCCAGTCCGGCGTCCAGACGGGCGCGCAGTTCCGCCTCGTGCAGGCCGATCAGTTCGAAACCGAGGTCGACGATGGCCTCACAGGCCGCGGCAATGGCGATGGCGCCCAACACATTCGGCGAGCCGGCCTCATGCCGCGCGGCACCCGAGTGCCAGGCGGTGGAGGCGCAGTTCTCGTCGGGTCCGTCGACGAGGCTCACCTGCGCCGACGCCCCACCGCCGGCGAGATACGGGTCGGCGGCGTCGAGCCAGTCACTGCGGCCGATGAGGACACCGGATCCGAACGGTGCGTAGAGCTTGTGGCCGGAGAAGACGAGGTAATCGATGCCGTGGCTGACGATCGACACCGGTCGGTGCGCCACCAGCTGCGCCGCGTCGACGAGGATGCGGGCACCGTGGCGGTGGGCGATCGAGGCCAGCCGCGAGATGGGCAGCACCTCGCCGGTGACGTTGGATGCCGCGGTGACGGCGAGCAGGGCGGCCGGCGCCGCGGCGAGTTCGGCGTCGAGTGCGACCAGGGTGTCCTCGAGGGTGTCGCACGCCGAGACGATGCGCGCGGTCCCGTTGTCGCGGGACACCCACGGCAGCAGGTTCGCGTGGTGCTCGATGTCGAGGACGACGACGTCGCCGGGAGTGCAATGGGCGGCCAGGTTGATCGCGTCGGTGGTGTTGCGGGTGAAGACGACGGTGTCGTCGGTCCGGCCACGCACGAAACGTCGCACCGTGTCCCGGCACTGCTCGTAGCGGCGGGTGGTGACCTGCGACAGGTGGCCGGCACCGCGGTGGACGCTGGCGTACTGACCCAGCGACGCCGCGACGGCGTCGGCGACGGCGGTGAGGGCGGGTGCGCTGGCCGCGTAGTCGAAGTTGGCGTAGCGCACGTGATCTCCGCTGGTCAGCGGGGCGAGTTCGGCGGCACCGACGACCGAGGTCAGCGGGCCGATGGGCGGCAGGTCGGTGGCATCGGACTGCACGGCGCAGTCGTTGCGGTAGTCGGTGGTGGTGGCGACAGCAGTCATCGCAGAGGCTCCTTGGGAATCCACGCTTGCCGTGCCCGGTCGGTACACGGCCAGGTCGTCACCCGGAGCACCCCACCGCGGAGGAGGGTTGCCGGCCAGCTAGCCGGGGCTTGTCGCTGGCACTCATGACCTGCACCAAGGGTGGCCTACGGTGCGCAAGGGTGTCAATTTTCACTCAGCGTGAGCGAAAGACCGCGGCCCGTCGTCGCCTAAGTTGGTTGGGTGTCCGTCTCCGATACTCACGCCGCGTCGCCGTTCGTCCTGTCGCGACCGCACGGGACGGTGCGAGCGCACGGCGTGCGGACGCGATTCGCCGACGCCGACGACGCCGCGGCCCGGCTGCGCAGCGGCGCCGTCGACGCGGTGGTCGGGGCAGTGGCCTTCGATCCGTCCGCCCCATCGGCACTGTTCGAGCCTGCGGCGTTGGCCCACGAACCGCTTCCGCTCGCCGGGGGCAGACCGCCACGCCGGACGCTGAGTTCGTTGGAGCAGATTCCGGATCCGGCCACCCATCGTGATCGGGTGCATGCCGCGTTGTCGGCCATCAACTCCGGCGCATTGGCGAAGGTCGTCCTCGCCAGAATGATTCGGGCTCAACTGGATTCGCCGGTCGCGGTCGACGGGCTCCTGGCCGCACTCGCCGGCGGCAACAGCGAACACAACGCATTCGCGGTCGACACCGGCGTTTCGTGGCTGCTCGGTGCGAGCCCGGAACTGTTGCTGCGCAAGGACGGTCGCGAGGTGACGTGCCGGCCGTACGCCGGTTCGGCTCCGCGCTCGGCCGATCCGGACGCCGACCGGGAGTCCCGCGAGAAGCTCGCGGCGTCGGAGAAGGATCATCGCGAACACGCGTTCGTCGTCGAGCACCTCCGGAATCGCCTGGCACCGCTGTGCAGGGAACTCACGATCCCCGATGAGCCGCAGTTGTTGTCAACCGGCGAGATGTGGCATCTGGCGACCCCTATTCGGGCGATACTCGACGACGACGCCGTCGGCGCACTGGATCTCGCGATCGCGCTGAGTCCGACACCGGCGGTCGGCGGCACGCCGAGCGAGGTGGCCACGGAATTCATTCGCGCACACGAGGAACCACGCGGGTTGTACGCCGGTGCGGTCGGGTGGGCCGACGCGGCCGGCAACGGCGAATGGATGGTGACCATCCGCTGCCTGGAACTCGAGCCAGACCTCCGCACCTTCCGGAGCTGGGCGGGTGGCGGCATCGTCGCCGACTCCGACCCCGACGCCGAACTCGCCGAGACCACAGCGAAACTCCGAACGGTATTGCGGGCGTTGGATATCGACGACTGAACCGCACCCGTCGAGTGGGCGCCCTATCCCGTCGAGTGGGCGCCACATCCGATCGAGTGGGCGCTCTTTTGCGTCGAGTGGGCGCCACATCCGATCGAGTGTGCATCGAGCCGCCCGTCGACGCAGGCCGACGACGGAATCCGTTCGGCGTCGGATACCCGACCGACGCAACCGAAGCACGCACCGCCCACCTGGGCCGATCGTCGCCGACGACGGGGAACACCTCGCCGTGGGCGACACTTTCGACGATTCCTGTCGCACCGTCCAGTACTACAGTCCCTATGACGACTGCTCGACCACGGTGACGGTGTACTCCTACGCCGGTGACAAATTGTGGGAGCTCGAAAGCCCAGGACCGGCACAGCCGTTGGCCGGCATGCTGTTCGTCGGTCCCAGCCGGATCCTCTGACCCAGGCGAGGCCCTGGCTCGACGCGCGCCCGGATACACCCGGAAGAGTGCAGACGAGTTCAGCTGAACCAGAATCACTTTCACGCACCTCGGCCCCACCCGGAACTCCCGGGTGGGGCCGTTGGGTATCGACCGAGGTCAGCCGATCAGATCCACATCCACAGCCACTGACGGCTGCGCGGGTCGTAACGGCGCACGCGGCGACGACGCTGGACGGGGGCGGGATTGTTGTTGCGGCGAGGTGCGGCCATGGTGAACTCCTGTGTTCGTGGACGTGAGATCCGCTGTGTGCGTTTCTCTCTGACGTCTTCCACGATGCCGGCACACCCTTGCGGTGCCGTGCACACGACCTGCCAGGTTGCTGCGCGACCGCAAACCGCGGCCACACACCGGTCAGCCCAGCGCCTGATCCAGATCGCCGAGTAGGTCGTCGACGCCCTCAAGCCCCACCGACAGCCGAACCACCGAGTCACCCAAACCGATCGCCGCACGACCCTCCGGTCCCATCGCCCGGTGGGTGGTGGTCGCCGGATGGGTGATCAGCGACTTGGAGTCGCCGAGGTTGTTCGAGATGTCGATGACGCGGAGTCCGTTGAGCACGTCGAAGGCACGTTTCTTTCCCTCGACACCGTTGAGTTCGGCCAACTCGAAGGTGACGACGGTGCCGCCGCCGGACATCTGCTCCTTGGCGAGCTCGTACTGCGGATGTGATTGCAGGAACGGGTATTTGACCCAGCCGACCCGCGGATCATCCTCCAGGAACTGCGCGATCCGCAGTGCCGAGGCGACCGACGCGTCGACGCGCAGACGCAGGGTCTCCAGGCCCTTCACCAGCGTCCACGCGTTGAACGGGCTCAACGCGGGACCGGTGTGACGCATCAGCGTCTGCACCGGGCCGTCGATGTACTTCTTGGTGCCGAGCACCGCACCACCCATCACGCGGCCCTGACCGTCGATGTGCTTGGTGCCCGAGTAGACGATGACGTCCGCCCCGAGTTCGAGACCCCGTTGCAGCAACGGTGTGGCGAACACGTTGTCCAGCACCACCTTTGCACCCGCGGCATGCGCCAGCTCGGACACCCGCGCCACGTCGACGAGGGTCTGCATCGGATTCGACGGGGTTTCGAAGAACACCGCGTCGGCCGGCGTGGACAACGCCTCCTCCCACTGGGAGAGATCCTCGCCGTCGACGAATTCCGTTGTCACACCCCAGCGCGGCAGGATCTCGTTGGCCACCACGAAACACGACCCGAACAGGCTACGCGCCGCGACCAGCCGATCCCCGGCCTTCAACAGCGCACCGAGAGAGACGAAGACGGCGGCCATTCCACTCGCGGTGGCGAAGCACGCCTCGGCCCCCTCGAGCAGCCGCAGCCGCTCCTGGAACATCTCGACGGTCGGATTCCCGTAGCGGGAGTAGACGAATCGCTCGTCCTCACCGGTGAAGGCACGCTCGGCGGCCTCGGCGGAGTCGTAGACGTACCCGCTCGTCAGGTACAGGGCCTCCGACGTCTCGAAGAAACCCGATCGATCCAATCCACCGCGGACCGAGATGGTCTCCGGCGAAACACCAGGTGGCAGTTCGCGACTCACGACTGCCTCCACGGAAGATCCTGGGCGCGCCAACCGCTGGAACCACGATGATCGAATTCGTCGAGCGCACCCTCGAATCCGTCGAGCACGTTGTAGGCGAGGGAGACACCGTCGGCGGTGGCCGCCTCGGCCGCACCGATCGACCGGTGACCCGAACGGCAGATGAAGATCACCTCGTCGTCGTCGGCGATGCCCGCGTCACGCAGTTCGGCGACAAACGCCTCGTTGGGGGTCCCGGCGGGGAAGGTGGTCCACTCGACGAAGATGGTCTGCTTCTCCAGCACTTCGAGGTCGGGCACACCCACGAATGACCACTCGGCGCGCGTGCGACAGTCCACCAACTTCGCCTTGGGATTGTTCTCGAGCTTCTCCCAGGCCTGCTGCGGGGTCAGATCTCCGGCATAAGTCATGCCTTGCACACCTTCCAGTTCCCGTTCTCCCGAAGCACCACGACGTTCGTCGTCTGCTTCTCGTCGGATTTCTTGTCGAATTGCCAATGTACTGTCGCCGTCGCGCGGTCACCGGAGACGCTGACATCGCTGATCTCCGGAATCACGATCCGCCCGTTGGCCTCCAACGACTTCTGGTTCTCGGCGGCGAACTCCGCCTCGGACGGAAAGTCACTCGCATTCAGGTCGGCGGCGCAGGTGTGATCGCGGAATTCCGCGTAATCGACGTTGTTGCGCGCGGTGTAGAAATCGTTGATCGCGTACTGGACCTGAGCCGGTTCACTGGCCCGTTCCTCGGCCGGCCGGATCAGATACGACAGCAAGATCCCGACCACCGCCACGACCACGACGATCAACGCCAACAGAAAAGGCCAGACCTTGCGCCACGACGGCGCCGCGTCGGCACCGACATCGCCGGCACCCGGGTCGTCGGCACCGAGATCGTCACCGACGGTCTCCGGTGCGGACTTACGAGGTGCGCGTTTGGCCATGGGGGCGAGTGTATCGCCGCAGTTCTCGCCGGTTTCGGGGGCCTTGTGCCGTGGTGCATTCGCTCACATGACAACGCGGGCATGCGAGCGTCGGAGGCGTCACACTCGTCGGATGCACGTGTTCATCGCACCCACTCACCGCTATCTGTCCTGCCTGATCTGTTCCGGTGTCTCGTTCACCCAGCGTGAGGTGCAGATGAACACCAGTGGGATGACGTTCATGGGTCTCGACGGGTGGAACAAATCCGCGGACGGCGCCATCTGTGCACGATGCGGCTTCGTACACACCTTCATGGGGCAGGCACATCGGTGGGTGGACCCCTCATCGGTGTCTCCCGAGGACCTGCCCTACGACCCGCACGGACGATGGGAGTGAGGCGACCCTAACCCGGGATTTTGGGTACGGCGCAGCAACGCCTACCGTAGAGGGGATAAGCGTCGACGCACCGCTGACCTCCCGCGCGCGTCGAAGACAGACGAGAACGAGGTAGACGACACCTTATGACCGATCAGAGCCGCCCGCTGCGCGTTGCCATCATCGGGGCCGGTCCCGCCGGGATCTACGCCGCCGATGCGCTGATGAAGTCCGACACCGCCAAGGATCGTGGCGTCAGCATCGACCTCTACGAGCGGATGCCCGCGCCGTTCGGCCTGATCCGCTACGGCGTCGCACCCGACCATCCCCGCATCAAGGGCATCATCACCGCCCTGCACAAGGTGCTCGACAAGCCGCAGGTCCGTCTGCTCGGCAACATCGACTACGGCACCGACATCACCCTCGACGAACTGAAGTCGCTGTACGACGCGGTGATCTTCTCCACCGGCGCCACCGACGACCGCGGACTGCAGATCCCCGGCATCGACCTCGAGCGTTCCTACGGCGCCGCACAGTTCGTCGCCTGGTACGACGGCCACCCCGACTTCCCCCGCGAATGGCCGCTGGATCAGGAGAAGGTCGCCGTCATCGGCGTCGGCAACGTCGCACTCGACGTCGCGCGCGTGCTCGCCAAGACCGGCGACGAACTGCTCCCGACCGAGATCCCGGACAACGTCTACCAGGGACTCAAGGCCAACAAGGCCGTCGAGGTGCACGTCTTCGGACGACGCGGACCGGCGCAGGCCAAGTTCACCCCGCTCGAACTCAAGGAACTCGATCACTCGCCGAACATCGAGGTCATCGTCGACCCCGAGGACATCGACTACGACGAGGGTTCGGCCGTGGCCCGTCGCGGATCGAAGATCACCGACCAGGTCGCCACGATCATCGAGAACTACGCGATGCGCGAGCCCAAGCAGGGCGCCATCCACAAGCTGTTCCTGCACTTCTTCGAAAGCCCCATCGAGATCCTCGGTGAGGACGGCAAGGTCGTCGGTCTGCGTACCGAGCGCACCCAGCTCGACGGCACCGGCAACGTCAAGCCCACCGGCAAGCACACCGACTGGGACGTCACCGCGATCTACCGCGCCGTCGGCTACCTGTCGGACAACCTGCCGGAGATCCCGTTCGACACCCAGGCCGGCGTCATCCCCAACGAGGCCGGACGCATCTTCGACGAGGGCACCCACCTCGTCGGCCTGTACACCACCGGTTGGGTCAAGCGCGGTCCGGTCGGCCTGATCGGCCACACCAAGGGCGACGCCAACGAGACCGTCGAGTGCATCATCGAGGACATGAGCAAGGGCGTGCTGAACACGCCGTCGAGTCCGTCCGAGGACGCCGTCATCGAACTGCTCGAGTCCAAGAGCATCCCGTTCACCACCTGGGACGGCTGGTACCGCCTCGACGAGCACGAGCGGTCCCTCGGCGCCGAACAGGGCCGCGAGCGCATCAAGGTCGTCGAGCGTGAGGACATGCTGGCCGCGTCCGAGCCCGGCAAGGTGCAAAAAGCCTGACTCCGTCAGGGGTGCAGAAGGCCTGACGCACGCGCACAACCGAATACTGAAAGTGGCGGAAGAATCTTCTTCCGCCACTTTTTGTTTCGCGCCCCAGGAGATCTTGGCCGGGGAACACAAAACCCGCGGAAGAAGGTTCTTCCGCGGGTTTTGGTGTGAGAGCGGTCAGTTCGTCGCCGACGGCGGCGTGTTGACCGTCCCCGGGGTTCCCTGCTGCTGCCGGACGTTGGCCCAGAAGCCGAAGTTGTTGGTCACGTCCTCGACCTCCTGACCGATCGTGTAGCCGGAGATCGACGACGGGAAGCAGGCACGCCAGGTCGTCTCGAGCTGAGCCGGCTTGAAAGCCTGACCCGGCAGGAGTTCACCGCGGATGGTGTTGCGTGCGGTGTCCTTGTTCGCGCCGGCAGCGATGGCCTGATCCTTGGTACGAGCCGGCACATAGATCGCACCGCCACCGAGTTCGGTGATGCTCACGTTGTGCATGGTCGTGCCACCGATGTTGCGCACGGTCATCCACCGGTGCATACGCCAACCGGGAAGGTTGTCCCAGGTGGGCCCCCAACCCTTGAAGTAGCAGTCCACCCCGCCGAACAGTGCGAGGTTACCCGGCGCGGGCGCGGCCTGCGCCTCACCTGCGGCGACCATCGAGCCACTCGCAATACCCGCCGCGACGGCCACACCGGCCACCAGGCGCTTCAGCGTCTTCTTCATGTCGACTCCTTCTTCGTCGATATGACCCGAAGGTCGTGAACTCAGGCGGCGCTGGGCGCCGAATTGGTTACGTCCACGTTTATCGCAGTCTCACAGGTAACCGTTACGTGCGTCTCAGAATTGTGTCCGGTCGGTGGCCGGTCCGTCACCCGATTCCCCGAAATCGACTGTCAGGTAAGGTAACCCTTCGTGCGACGACTGACCGGGCTGCTGACCATTGTGGCCGTCCTGATCGTCGCGCTCATCGGCTCGGTCCTGATCGGTGCGCGTGAGATCCCGTTCGCCACCACCTGGGACAGCCTGACCAGCGGCTCGGCCCAGATCTGGCAGGGCCTGATCCACTTCACCACCCCGCACATCGACACCTCCACCGACACCGCCGGCATCGTCTGGGACCTGCGCGTGCCGCGGACCCTGCTGGGTTTGGTCGTCGGCCTGGCGATCGGCGCGGCCGGCGCCATCACCCAGGGTCACACCCGCAATCCGATCGCCGACCCGGGCATGCTCGGCGTCAACGCCGGCGCCGCCTGCGCGGTGGTGACAGGGGTCTACATCTTCGGCATCTCCTCGCCGCTGGCGTACATGGGGTTCGGACTGCTCGGTGCGATCATCGCGTCGGCGGCCGTCTTCGGTGTCGCCGCACTCACCGGCACCGGTCCGGTGACCCTCGTCCTGGCCGGCACCGGCCTGTCGGCGATGCTGGTGGCCATCACGTCGGCGATCGTCCTCACCGACACCCAGTCGCTGGACGCCTGGCGTTTCTGGAGTGTGGGTTCGACGTCCGGCCGTTCCATCGACGTGTTCTGGGCGAGCCTGCCGTTCATCGTGATCGGTCTGGTCCTGGCGATGGCCAGCGGCTTCTTCCTCAACCTGCTGTCGCTGGGCGACGACATGACCAAGGCACTCGGATCGCGGGTGCTGCTGATCCGCGGCGTCGGCATCCTGGGCATCACCCTGCTGATCGGCGCGGCCACCGCCGCCTGCGGCCCGATCGTCTTCCTCGGACTGGTCGTCCCGCACATCGCGCGCGCGATCACCGGGCCCGACTACCGCTGGATCATCCCGTACTCGGCACTCATCGGCGCGGCGCTGCTGCTGGTCTGCGACATCATCGGACGCGTCATCGCACGTCCCGGTGAGGTGCAGGTCGGCGTGGTGCTGGCCTTCGTCGGTGCCCCGTTCCTGATCGCCATGGTCCGACGGACGAAGTTGACGAGCGTATGAGCACCGACACGACGCCCCACCCCGCCACCGCCGAGGCTGCGTCCACGCGCGCCGCGCGTCGTATCGTCCGGTTCGGCCCGACGTCGTGGGTGATCCGGCCCCGGGTGCTGATCACCGTGACCTGCTCGCTGGTGATCACCTTCGTGCTGTTCCTGCTCAGCGTCACCATCAGCGAATACCCGGTCACCCCGATTGACGTGATGCGCATCCTGCTCGGCGGTGGCACCCGCATAGAGAACGTCGTCATCCTCGACGACGCGGTGCCACGGGCCGCGGTGTCGGTGCTCGTCGGGTTCGCTCTCGGGATGTCGGGGTCACTGACCCAGCTGATCGCACAGAATCCGCTCGCCACCCCGGACATGCTCGGCATCACCGCCGGCGCCGGCGCCGCAGCGGTCGCCGCGATCGCCTTCGGGACCAGCTGGGGAGCCTGGTTCGCCGAACTCGGCGTGCCGATGGCCGCGCTCGTCGGCGGTCTGGGAACCGCGGCGCTGATGTATCTGCTCGCCTGGCCCGGCCGAAAGGCCAATCACGCCATCAATCCGCTGCGGCTGGTGCTGATCGGTGTCGGCATCACCTGGGTCCTGCAGGCCGGCACCTCCTATCTGCTGACCCGCGCGGAGATCCGCGACGTCGCACGCGCCCAGACGTGGCTCGTCGGTTCGGTGGCCAACACGTCGTGGTCGAGTGTGTGGCCGGTGGCGATCGCCGTCGTGCTGGCCGTCGTCGGCGTCGGGGTCCTCGCCCGGCAGGTCGACGCGATGAGCCTCGGGAATGATCTCGCGCGGTCCCTCGGTGTCCGGACACTGGCCGTCTCCTCGGCGATCCTGCTCATCGCGGTGATCGTCGCCGCCCTCGCCGTGTCGGCGGCCGGCCCCATCGCCTTCGTCGCACTACTCGCCCCGCAGATCGCGATGCGCATCAGCGGCAGCGCCATCCCCACACCCATCGCCTCCGGCGCGATCGGCGCGATCCTCGTCGTCGCCGGCGACATCGCGTGCCGCACCTTGCTGCCCTCCGGCCTCCCGGTCGGCATCGTCACCGCCGCGATCGGCGGCCCGTTCCTCATCTACCTGATGGTCACGATCTCCCGAAAGGCCACCGTATGACCAAGGCTGCCGCATGACCCGCCTCTCCGCACGCGACCTCGTCGTCGGCTATGACGAACGGGTCATCATCGACGGACTCGACATCGACGTCCCCGACGCCGCGATCAGCACCATCATCGGCCCCAACGGGTGCGGCAAGTCGACGTTGCTGCGGTGCCTCGCCCGGCTGCTGCCGGCCCGATCCGGCACGGTGTTCGTCGACGGCAGCGACATCACCACGATCAAACCGAAGACCGTCGCCCGCAGCCTCGGTATCCTGCCGCAGAATCCCGTTGCGCCCGAAGGACTCACGGTCGAGGATCTGGTCGCGCGGGGCCGTCATCCCTATCAGAAGTGGTATCAGCAGGCCTCCGCCGAGGACGAACGGGCCGTCGCCGAGGCGCTGGAGCTGACCGCCACCGCCGACCTCGCCGACCGCACCCTCGACGCACTGTCCGGCGGGCAACGCCAACGGGTCTGGATTGCGCTGGCCCTCGCGCAGGGCACCGACCTGCTGCTGCTCGACGAACCCACCACCTACCTCGACCTGGCACACTCGCTCGAGGTGCTCGATCTCGTCCACTCCCTCAAGACCGACCACGGCAAGACCATCGTGATGGTGCTGCATGACCTGAATCTGGCTGTGCGATACAGTGATTCACTGTTCGTGATGAAGGACGGCGGACTGGTGCACCACGGTGTGCCCGACGAGGTGATCACCACCGACCTCCTCGAGGACGCCTTCGGCCTGCGCGCGCAGGTCGTCACCGATCCGGTGTTCGGCGGCCCGATGATCGTGCCGATCGGAACACACAGCGCCCGTGGGGTTCCCAGCGCCTGAGGAGCGCTCAGAGCGCGATCGCACCCGCCAGCCACACCCCGGACGCCAGCAACGCACCGAGCAGTTCGATCCCGATGGTGACCGCCGACGCCTTGGTGGCGCCGACGGTGCCGCGCCACGCGGCAGCGGTGCTGCGGGTGCGGATCAACTCCGAAACCATTGCGCCGACGATGAATCCGATGAACAGGCCGATCACCGGGATCACGAAGAACCCGACGATACCCACCACGGCGCCAACGAGGACGGTGCGGTTGGGTATCTCGTGGCGCCGCATGACCCGGCCGGCCAGCACGTACTTGATGACCTCACTGGTGGCGATCAGGACCGCGGCGATCGCGAAGATCAACCAGGCCCAACCGCCGACGACGATGGCCCACAACAGAATCGCCACGACCACCACCAGGGTGCCGGGCAGCACCGGCACCACGATGCCGAGCAGACCGATCAGGATGCAGACACCGACGATGACGTCGCCGTAGAGCGGCATGGGCGAGGCGTCAGTCGACCTGTGCGGGAGACGATTCGGCACCCTGAGGAGCCGGTGCCGGTGCCGGTGCCGGTGCGGCCGCCGGCGGGCGCGCAGCGGGCGGACCACCCGGGCCCGCGGGCGGGCGAGGAGCCATCGGCGGTCGGGGACCACCCGGCGGGCCCACGCGCGGTCCACCGGCGTGCGGTCCAGCAGCGTGCGGTCCACCCTGCGGAGCACCCGGCCCCGGCCCCTGCGGGCCGCGCGGCGCCGGACCACCGGGGCCACCCGGGCCGATCGGCGGCCGCCCTGCCTGTGGTGCCATCTGCTGCGGACCCGGTCGCGGTGGCGCGCCCGGTGGCGGACCCGCAGGTCCGCGGGACGCGGCACCGGCGGGCGCGGTCGGCGGCATCGGCGCGGGTGCGCCATGACGGGCCGGTCGGCCGGGAACGGGCGTGACGATCGAGGCGGCCTGCACGGCACGTTCGCGGGCGGTGGCCACGTCGTCGGCGGTCGCGGTGATCACGCCGACGCGGCGCCGATGAAAACTCTCGGGCTTACCGAAGAGTCGGATGTCGGTTTCGGGCACGGCCAGCGCCCGCGCGACGTTCTCGAAGCCGATGGCCTTCTCGTCGAGCTGGCCGTAGATGACCGCGGATGCACCCGGGGAGGCCAGCGTGACGTCGACGGGTAGGCCGAGGATGGCGCGCGCATGCATCTCGAACTCGCTCAACCGCTGCGTCGCCATCGTCACCAGCCCGGTGTCATGCGGACGCGGACTGACCTCGGAGAAGTACACGTCGTCGCCCTTGACGAACATCTCGACACCGAAAATGCCTCGGCCACCGAGCTTTCCGTCACCGAGGGCGGTGGCGATGCGGGCCGCGATGGAGGTGGCCGCGCCCAACGCGTCGGGCGTCATGTCGTGGGGCTGCCAGCTCTCGACGTAGTCTCCGTTGACCTGCTTGTGGCCGATCGGGGCACAGAAATGCGACATCAGTTTTCCGGTGGCCGGATCGATGGCCCGGACCGTCAGCAGGGTGATCTCGAAGTCGAATTCCACCCATCCCTCGATGATGACCCGCTCCCCGGCGACGCGGCCGCCGGTGGTGGCGCGTTCCCAGGCCGAGTCGATGTCGGCGGCGCTCTTGAGGATGGTCTGGCCCTTGCCCGACGACGACATGACCGGCTTGACCACGCACGGGAAACCGATCTGCTTGACCGCGACCGCCATCTCATCGTGCGACCCGGCGAACAGATACGGCGAGGTCGGCAACCCGAGATCCTCATCGGCCAGCCGGCGGATGCCTTCCCGGTTCATCGTCGCCACCACCGCCGACGCCGTCGGGATGACCTCGGCCAGCTTGCGGTCCTCGATCGACTTGAGCGCGTCGGTGGCGATCGCCTCGATCTCCGGCACCACGTAATGCGGGCGGTACTTCTGCACCAACGCGTGGATGGCGTCGCCGTCGGTCATGTCGATGACCTCGGCGTGATGGGCCACCTGATGCCCGGGCGCACCTTCGTAACGGTCGACGGCGATCACCTCGACGCCGAGCCGCTGGAACGCGATGACGAGTTCCTTGCCGAGTTCACCCGCGCCGAGCACCATGACGCGCGTCGCCGTCGGCGACAGCGGCGTACCCAGGATGTCGGGCGGCCCGACGGGCGATTCCTTCGGCGCGGACACCGCCTGCACCTGCGTCGGCGCCTGTGATGCCGCGACCTCGGCGTCGGCCGCGGCCGCTGCCGCCGGCTCCTTCACCATTGCCGCCGGCTCCTTGGCCATCGCCGCCGACCCCTCGGCCATTGCCACCGGCTCCTTGGCCATTGCCACCGGCTCCGGCGTCGACTCGGCGACCACCGGCTGCGCCTCGGGTGCCGACCCGGGCTCAGATGCCGACTCCGCCTCGGGTGCGGACTCCGTCACCGACGACACCGACAGCGGTGTGTCGATACCCGGTCCGGAGGGCACCGCAGCACCGTCCGACGAATCCGTCGACGGTTGCGGCACCTGCACGACGGGCGCCTGGGCCGGCGGGACACTCGGCGCGGCGGCCTCGGTGCGCGGCGGCTCCTGCGGCGATGCACCACTCTCGGTGTTCGAGGTCATTCCCGGATTCTACGTGGCGCGGCGCAGCGCGGTCATCGACACCACACTCGGTGAACCGGGAGTCGATACGGGGCTGTGACCTGCGCGGACGCGGGACCATCACGGTCGGTCAGCCCATCACCTGGTGGACATAGCACCAACGCCACAGTTCTCCGGGTTCCGCCGAACGCATGACGGGGTGACCCGATGCCGTGAAATGCGCGGTCGCATGTTTGCGCGGCGACGAGTCACAGCAGGCGATGTGTCCGCATTCCAGGCACTCACGCAGATGCGACCAGTGCTGCTCACCGAGTTGCACACAGTCCTGGCATTGGTCGTTGCGGCCGTTCTCCGGTGGCGGGTCGCCGGCCGGGTCGGCACCGTAGCGGGCGAGTTCCGGGCAGCGCTGCGCCGTCGCCCCGGCACCGGTGCCCGCCCCGGCGTCCGCGTCGTCGCTGCGGTTTCCACGTCCAAACAGTCGCATGCATCCATTATCGGCACGGTGGCCCGTGCGAGGCGGTGCTACGTTCGTCCGGGTGAGTGCCTCACTCCTGCTCGTCGCGGCGGTGTCGCTCGCGATCGCCGCGCTGTGTCGTCATTACGGTCTGTCCGCTCCGCTGGTGCTCGTCGCGGTCGGTTTGGCCCTCGGATGGATCCCGGGTCTGCCCGAGGTGACCCTGGAACCCGAGTTCGTGCTGTTCGTCATCCTGCCGCCGCTGCTGTATTCGGCCGCGCAGGACAGTTCGTATCAGGAGATCCGGGCCAACCGCCGATCCATCGGTCTGCTGGCCGTCGGCCTGCCGCTGTTCTCGACGGTGCTGGTCGGGCTGGTCGCCTGGTGGAGCATCCCGCACGTGCCGCTGGCCGCTGCCCTGGTGCTGGGGGCGATCGTCGCGCCGCCGGACGCGGTGTCGGCACAGGCCATCGGACGCAAGGTGGGTCTGCCGCGGCGCATCATGACACTGCTGGGTGGCGAGAGCCTGCTCAACGACGCGACGGCACTGACCGCGTTGCGGGTCGCCGTCGCCGCGGCCGTCGGAATGACCACGACCGTGTGGAACGGCATCTCGACATTCCTGCTGGCCGCCATCGGTGGTCTCCTCGTCGGCCTCGCGATCGGCTACCTCACCTCATGGGTGCGCGGCTGGCTCACCGACCCGACCATGGAGACCGCGATCGGCATCATGGTGCCGTTCGGCACCTACTTCGTCGCCGAGGAGTTCGGCGCGTCCGGGGTGATCGCGGTGGTCACCGCGGGCCTGCTGCTCGGACAACGATCGGTCCGCGAGGGCTACCAGACCCGCCTGCAGGACGAGGCGGTGCGCAAATCCATCGACGCCATCCTCGAGGCATTCGTCTTCCTGCTCATCGGCCTGCAACTGCCCGACCTGGTCGACGGACTGGAGGGTGAGTCGTGGGCCCAGGTCGCCATCGACGCCGTCGTGGTACTCCTCGCGGTGATCGTGGTGCGCTTCATCTGGGTGTATCCGGCGACCTATCTGCCGCGGCTGCTGTCGCGCACCATCCGGGAACGCGAGCCGTTCCCGAAGCCGAGTTGGGTGTTCATCGTCGGCTGGGCCGGCATGCGTGGGGTGGTGTCGCTCGCGGCGGCGTTCGCGATCCCGCTGACCACCAACTCCGATGCCCCGTTCCCGGCGCGCGCGGAGATCATCTTCCTCACCTTCGTCGTGGTGGTGGGCACGCTGCTGATCCAGGGCACCACGCTGCCGTGGATCATCCGGCGTCTCGGTGTCGCCGGCGATGACGCCGCCACCGAACGCCTGGCCTATGCCGGTGCACAGGACCGGGCCTCGCGGGAATCCGAGGCCCTGCTCGATCAGATCGAGGCGCAGATGGCACCCGACGACGTGCGTCGGCATCAGATCGCGATGCAGCGCAAATGGGTGACCACGCAACGGAATACGGCGTGGGAGGAACTCGGCCGGGGACCCGATGCCATCGGCGAGAGCCCCACCGCGGCAGGCAACCGGATCCGCGGAAAGATCCTCGCGGTGCAACGCAAGGTGTTCATCGAGGAACGCGACGCCGGCCGCATCGACGATGAGGTGCTCCGGATGGCGTTGCGGCGGTTGGACTTCGCCGAGGGATACACCGACCGCAGCGACAGCTGAGCGGCCCGGTCACGCCTCGTCGGAGCCGACGCGGTCCCCGATCTCGTCGATGTTCTCGACACCCTCGGCACCCTCGGAGTCGTCGGTGTCGTCCCTGTCGTCGACGTCGTCGAGTTCGTAGACCACCGTCTCCTGGGTCCGGCCCCGCAGCGTGACGGTTTCCGCGCGTCGCCAATACCGGCCCTCGTCGCCCTTCACGGCGTCCATGGCACGCCCGGACGCCAAGGGGCGCAACGGGTCCCGCTTGGCCAGCTCCGAGAGCCGGGCGCTCTCGTTGACCGGATCACCGATCACCGTGTACTCGAATCGTTCGATGGCACCGACGTTTCCGGCGACCACCGGTCCGTGGCTGATCCCGATGCCGGCGGATAGTTCCGGCACCTCCGAGCGCAGCCGCATCGAGATGTGCCGGGCCGCGGCCAACGCCGCCCCGGCCGCATCGGGAAGGGCCAGCGGCGCACCGAAGATCGCCAGCACCGCGTCACCCTCGAACTTGTTGACCAATCCCTTCTGTTCCTCCACCGCCGCCACGATGACCGCGAAGAAGCGGTTCAGGATCTCCACCACCTCGACCGGGGAGCGTTGCGCGGCAAGGGTTGTCGAACCGATCACGTCGACGAAGACGGCGGCCACCACCCGTTCGATACCACCGAGCTCCGGGTCCGACGACAACGCCGCCGCGGCCACCTCGCGTCCGACATGCCGACCGAACATGTCCCGCATGTGCTCTCGTTCACGCAGCCCGCCGACCATCGAGTTGAATCCGGCCTGCAGATCACCGAGTTCGGTGCCGTCGTAGACGACGAGGTCGGCGTCGTCGAGCCGGCCCGCCTGGACCCGTCCCATCGCCGAGCGGACACTGCGGATCGGTCCGATGACGGACAGACTGGACAGCAGGGTCAGGATCAGACCGGTGGCCAGCGCGGTGAGCGCGAGCACCATCACCCCGACGAACAGGTCGAGTTTGGTCGTCTCGTCGCGGAACGCGCCGAACATCACCACCAGCAGGATGCCGACGATGGGGATGGCCGATCCGACCATCCAGGAGGTCACCGATCGGCTGCGTACGCCGCTGCGTTTGCGTCGGCCGTAGCCGGCGCTGATGAGTTCGGCGGCCACCGGACGCAGGGAGAACTCGATCAACAGCGACGAGATCGCGACGACCACCACGCCGCTGAGCCCGACGACGAAGAACATCTTGGGGATGAGGTCGGGGTCGGGTATCCCGTAGGCGAGTGTGAAGAACACCACCGCACCGGCCCACAGGGCCGCCTGCAGGCCGAGCAGGCGTATCGGGGCGCGTCGGGCGCGGCGCGCGTCCTTCTTGGTGGGTTCCCGGTCCTGGATGGCCCAGCGCAGATCGCGGACCACGACGACGGTACCGAGGACGATCCCGATGACGAAGGCGAACACCACATACACCGGGAGCGCGATGAAGTTGACCCACCACAGGTTGCTCCGGAACACCGACGGTTCGGGAATCCCCACCGAGGTCAGGGTGATCGCCATGATCGCACCCACCAGGTTCGCGAACACGATCGACGACGTGAGCAGCGTCTGGATGCGGACGCGCTGTTTGACCCCGCTCTCCTTCGACGAGCCGAGCAGGATCGATCCGTAGTCACGTCTACCCGTCCTCGCCACCCGATCACCTTCTCACGACTCGCCCGAGGTGGAGTCGATCCGGGCGTCCGGACGTGTAACACCCGAGCCGGTCATTCGCGATGCAAACAATATTGGCGCGATCTGGTTTCGGCGCCACCGATAGGAGTGTCGATGTCCGGTTCCCATGACGCCCACGCCGCCCCGGATGCGGCCGGATCGCCGATCGCATCCGGATGGACGATTCACCCGCAACAGCAGCAGCCCTCCGGCCGATCACCGCGTCGTCGGCGCCTGCCGGGTCGGCGTCTGGTCATCCCGGGCATCGCCGCCGTGGTGACGCTGCTCCTCTACGTCCTCAGCGGCCTGATCACCGGCGGGAACACCGCCTCGGCGCTGGTCGGGCACCCGGAGGTGCTGCGCCCGGGCTGCACGTGGGATGCGTCGGGCAATTACGTGCAGAACTGCAAGGTGTGGTCGGCGTCGATGAACAAGTTCATCGTCGTGCAGATCCGCGCCTCCAACGGGAGCGACAAGGGCATCTACCTGCTCGACGGCATGCGTGCGGTGGACACCCACTCGGCGTGGACCAGCGATGTGCAGGCCGCCAAGGTGTATGACTCGTCGACCGACACCACGCTGGTGATGCCGGCCGGCGGGGCGTCGTCGTTCTACACCGACTGGAACGGCCCGGCCGGGGCGAACACGACGATCAAGCAGGAGACCTTCCTGACCCGGGAACTGCCCGACTATCTGTCGCAGAACTTCGGCGTCAGCAAGTCCGGCAATGCGATCGTCGGGCTGTCGATGTCGGCGGGTCCGGCGGTGACCCTCGCCGAGAAGCATCCCGAGCAGTTCAAGGTGGTGCAGGCGATGTCCGGGTACTACCAACTCGACAACCCGATCGGCGCGCTCGGGGTGCTGGCGTCGCAGACGATCGTCTCCAACTACACCAACGGCATCGTCAACATGTGGGGTGCGCCGGGCAGCGCACAGTGGGCGGCCAACGATCCGTCCCGCAACGTCGACAAGCTGAAGGAGAACGGCCAGGTGCTGATCATCTCCTCCGGCAACGGATTCCTCACCCCCTCGGAGATGGCGAAGCTCTCCCAGCAGGATCAGATCAGTGCGATGGCACTGGAGATGCTGTCGGCGGTGTCGACGGTGCTGATGCAGTTGCAGCTCGCCCAGTCCGGGGCGTCGGTGATCTCGCTACCCAACTACGGCGGTCACACCTGGACGACCTGGGGCCGCAGTCTCACCGACGGCCGGGACGACCTGCTGGCCGCGCTGCGGGCAAATCCGCCGGTGACCACCAAGGCGCAGGTCGTCAGCGCCGGCGGTGACACCAACACCGCGGGCGTCGCGGCGGCCACCGCGGCCGCACGGAAGGCGGCGAGCACCACCGTCGCGTTGCCCACCGTGCTTGCGGCACAAGCATCTTCGGTATCGGCGTCGGGTGCGGCGCCCTCGGACGATCCGTCGTCGGGTTCGGCCGATCCGTCGGTCCCGTCGTCGGGGTCGGATGAGTCGGGGTCGGATGAGTCGGGCTCGGATGATCCGTCGACCTCCGCCCCGGCCGGCACGACCACCTCGGCCGATCCCGGCGTGAGCGAAAGCCCCTCGCCGGCAAGCGAATCGCCGAGCGTCGGGGTTCCCGCCGAGGGTTCGGCACTGACCACCACCACCCCGGTGCGCTGACGCACCGGGGGGCTTGTGCGGATCAGCTGATGCGGATCATCTTCTTGTTGACGAATTCGTCGATGCCGAAGCGACCGAGCTCCCGTCCGAAGCCCGATCGCTTCACGCCGCCGAAGGGCAATTCGGCACCCTCGGCACCGACGGCGTTGACGAAGACCATGCCGGCCTCGATCTTGTCGGCCACCCGCAGCGCCTGATCCGCGTCGGTGGTGAACACATACGATCCGAGCCCGAACGGGATGTCGTTGGCCAGCGCGACGGCCGCGTCCTCGCCGGCCACCTTGTAGACGGTGGCCACCGGGCCGAAGAGTTCCTCCTTGGCGACCGGCGACTCCGGATCGATGCCGGTGAGCACCCCGGGCGGGAAGTGCGCGCCGGAGCGTTCACCCGCGGAATCCAGTGTGGCGCCGGACTTCACGGCCGTGTTCACCTGCTCTTCGAGACGTTCGGCGGCGGCCAGCGACGACAGCGGGGCGAGGCCCTGCGCGGTCGCCTTGACCTTGTCGGTGAACTTGGTGATGAAGTCGTCGTAGATGCTCTCGTCGACGATGAAGCGTTTGGCGGCATTGCAGGCCTGACCGGTGTTCTCGAAACGCCCGTCGACCGCGGCGGAGATGGTCGCGTCGAGATCGTCGGTGGACAGCAGGATGAACGGATCGGATCCACCGAGTTCGAGGACGACCTTCTTCAGGTTGCGCCCGGCGACCTCGGCGACGGCGGCACCGGCCCGCTCCGAACCGGTCAGCGAGACTCCCTGGATACGCGGATCGGCGATGGCCGCAGCGATCTGATCGTTGGTCGCATAGATGTTGACGTAGGCGCCGGGCGGATAGCCGGCGTCGAGGAAGATCTGCTGCAGCGCGGCCGCCGACTCCGGGCATTGCGGCGCATGCTTGAGCACAATCGTGTTGCCCAGCACCAGGTTCGGGCCGGCGAACCGGGCGACCTGGTAGTATGGGTAGTTCCACGGCATGATGCCGAGGAGCACCCCGACGGCACTGCGCCGGACGAATGCCGAGCCCTCGCCCTCGAGCAGGGTGATCGGTTCGTCGGCGAGGAACTTCTCTGCGTTGTCGGCGTAGTACTCGTAGATCGCGGCGCTGAACTCGACCTCGCCCACCGACTGATCGAGCGGCTTGCCCATCTCCCGCTGGATGATGGCGGCGAGCTCGTCCTTGCGTTCGGTGTGCAGCGCCGCCACCTTGCGGATCAACTCGGCCCGCTGCGCCACCGTCGAGGTCTTGGACCAGCTCGCGAATGCGTCGGCGGCCGACGCGATCGCGGCGGTGACCTGATCGTCGGTGGCGGTCGGGTATTCCTTGACGACCTCACCGGTCGCGGGATCGGTGACGGCGTACAGGCCCATCGGACACTCTCCTCGTTTGCGGGGTGGCCGGGGCGCCACCTCCTGCTTCCACGAGGCTAACCAACATCACGCGGACATGCTGCCGATACCGCCGTATTGAGACACATCGGCAGCGGTTATCCGCGCTTGCACGTCCGGTCTTCTACGAATTTCGAAGCCGATAGGACGGCCGACAACGGTATCCGCAATTCTCGCCCGCTTTCAGACGATGTCGCGGCGCACGATCGTCTGTTCGCGTCCCGGGCCGACGCCGATGCACGAGATATGCGCACCGGAGAGTTCCTCGAGACGCAGGATGTAGTCCTGCGCGTTCTTGGGGAGATCGTCGAAGGTCTTGGCCTCGCTGATGTCCTCCCACCAGCCCGGCATCTCCTCGTAGATGGGCTTGGCGTGATGGAAACCGGTCTGCGTCATCGGCATGTCCTCGACCCGCTCACCGTCGACCTCGTAGGCCACGCAGATGGGCACGGTCTCCAGGCTGGAGAGCACGTCGAGCTTGGTCAGGAAGTAGTCGGTGATGCCGTTGACGCGCGTCGCGTAGCGGGCGATGACGGCGTCGAACCAGCCGCAGCGCCGGGCCCGGCCGGTGGTCACGCCGACCTCGCCGCCGGTCTTGGCCAGGTACGCACCCCACTCGTCGAACAGTTCGGTCGGGAACGGGCCCGAGCCGACGCGCGTGGTGTAGGCCTTGAGGATGCCGAGCACGGTGGTGATGCGATTGGGTCCGATACCCGCACCCACCGCCGCGCCGCCGGCGGTCGGATTCGACGACGTCACATACGGATAGGTGCCGTGGTCGACGTCGAGCAGCGTGCCCTGCGAACCCTCGAGCAGGACGGTCTCACCGCGTTCGAGGGCCTGGTTGAGCAGCAGCCGGGTGTCGGCGATGCGGTGCTTGAAGCCCTCGGCCTGGGTGAGCACCTCGTCGACGACCTGCTGCGGATCGAGCGCGCGGCGGTTGTAGATCTTCACCAGGATCTGATTCTTCAACTCGAGTGCCGCCTCGACCTTCTGGGCGAGGATCGACTCGTCGAGGACGTCGGCGACGCGCACACCGACGCGGGCGATCTTGTCCTGATAGCAGGGTCCGATACCGCGACCGGTGGTGCCGATCTTCCTGTTGCCCAGGAAGCGTTCGGTCACCTTGTCGATGGCCACGTGATACGGCATCAGCAGGTGGGCGTCGGCGGAGATCATCAGGCCGGTGGTGTCGACGTCGCGGTCCTCGAGGCCGCCGAGTTCGGTGAGCAGCACACCCGGGTCGACGACGACACCGTTGCCGATGACGTTGTTCACGCCCGGGGTCAGGATGCCCGACGGGATCAGATGCAGGGCGAAGGTCTCGCCGTTGGGCAGCACCACCGTGTGACCGGCGTTGTTGCCGCCCTGGTAGCGGACCACCCATTGCAGCTTGCCGCCGAGGAGATCGGTGGCCTTACCTTTGCCCTCGTCACCCCATTGGGCGCCGATAAGCACGATCGCGGCCATGGTCTGTTCACCCTTCAGTTGCGTTCGTCGAACCGGGACAACCCTACTGGTTCGGCCTGCTCGATACGCTATTCCCATGTCGTTCGCCCTCATCACGTCCGTCCAGGCACCGTCGGTGGGCACCTCTCGCCGGGCCCTGCGCGACGCCGTGTCGGCGCGGATCGCCGAACCCGGGGTGTCGCGCCTGATCGTCGAACCCGACGCGGACGGTCCCGGTGACGCTTCCGCCGCCGACGCGGCCGCCGCCTCCGACCGCTATCTCGCGCAGGTCATCGCCGCCCTGATGCTGATCGAACGTCTCGACGTCGAGGTCGCCTACGTCGCCGCCCGGCCGACGCCGGCGACCCGCGTCTACGGCCTCCCGCACGGCGACGCGGCGCGCGACCTCGCCCGCACCGGACGGGCACGGGATCTGCCGCTGATCCGCGACGACGCCGCGACGGTGCTCGTCGGCGTCGCCCGGCACCTCGGCGCCGACGGCGGTCCGCTGCACGGCGAGAGTTACGCCGACGATCATCGGCTCTTCCGCGGCGAGGTGCCCGGGATCCGGATCGAGCCGACGCCGGGCGAACCGGGACTGCGAGCCCGCCTCGAGCCGTCCGGAATACGCCGCGTACTGGGTCGACAGCGGTGGTATCCGGGTCGGGCGGTGCAGACCGGTGGGACGAACATCGTCGTGGAACGCGAGGGTGAGCTCACCGAGCGGGTGGTCAAGCGCTCGACGTACTACCGTCACCACGTGGATCTGAAACTGGTGCTGCCGTCAGGAGAATCGTCATGACCGGTCAGGGCTTTGAGCGGCGACGCACGCCGACGATCACCGAGATCGGCCGGGCGGTCCAGCCCGGGGCGATCTTCCTCGGCCTGATCGCCGTGGCCGTCGTCGGCGGATGGTTGTGTGCCACAGCAGGATTCGATCGCGCGTCGGGACGGGCCACCGCGGGCATCCTGCTGCTGGTGCTGTCCGGCTGGGTGATCTCGCTGTGTCTGCACGAATTCGGCCACGCGGTCACCGCCTACCGTTTCGGCGATCGGGACGCCGAACTGCGCGGCTATCTGACTCTCAACCCGCTGCGCTACACCCACCCCGGCCTGTCACTGGGATTGCCGCTGTTGATCATCCTGATGGGCGGCATCGGATTCCCCGGCGGCGCGGTGTATCTGAACGAGCGCGGCTTCACCCGTGCCCAGCGCACCCTCGTGTCGCTGGCCGGACCGGCGATGAACATCGTGCTGGCGATCATCCTGCTGGCGGTGATCAGGGTGTTCGCGCCGCTCACCGACAGCCCGTTCGGGGTCATCATCACCGACCCGTCCACCATCAACCTATGGACCGGCCTGGCCATGCTGGCGTTCCTGCAGATCACCGCGGCGGTCCTCAACCTCATCCCGATGCCGGGATTCGACGGGTACGGGGCCATCGAGCCGTACCTGTCGCCGCAGACGCGGCAGTCGGCGGCCAAGATCGCGCCGTACGGTTTCCTGATCGTCTTCGCTCTGCTGTTCATCCCGGCCCTCAACAACGTCTTCTTCGACGTCATCTTCTGGCTGTTCGAGCTGTCGGGTGTGCCCTCGCAGCTCGCCGGATGGGGCTGGGAAACCTTCCTGTTCTGGCGGCGGTGATCGATCAGACCGGGCGCACCCACGACCGGGTGTTGACGCCGGAGCCGATGTAGCTGCCCTGACCGCAGTCGGCGGCGGTGAATCCACTGCGATCGGTCACCCCGCTGGTGCGGTGATAGAAGACCCGGACGCCGGTGGTCTCGCCGGTGTTGCGACCCAGACCCACGCAGTCGAGTTCGAGGACGGCCCGGACATCGGCCGGGCAGTTGATGGACGCGCCCGCCCAGTAGTTGTAGATCGAGCAGTCGCGTACCGTCGCGGCCTGACCGTCGCCGGCGCCCAGGGTGGCGGCCGCACCCAGCGCCATCCCCGCGATGGCCGTGGTGGTGCAGAGTCGTCGGATGATGCTCGTGTGGATGATGCTCATGCGGTGGTGCCTCTTCTCCGGATCGGGTGGTGAACTCCTACCGGGGGATTCGCGACATACGCGACATTCGTTACCTCAGCAAACAAAACCGCGGCCCTACCACCGCAGTTCGTCGTGGCACTTGTGCTGCTGATCCTCGGGATCCACCTGCACCGTCGCATGCTCGAGACCATGACGGGTGAGCACCTGCCGGGCGGCCGAGAGCACCTCGGCGCCCTCCCGCGAGCTGCCGAGATGCACCGTGGCGACGTCCATCCCGGTGGTCAGCGACCACACGTGCAGATCGTGGACGTCGTCGACGCCGGGAATGGCCGCGAGTTCGGACCGCAGCGCATCGACGTCGATGTGCGACGGAGCCTGCTGGTTGAGGATGCGCAACGCGTCGATGGCCAGCCGCAGTGCGCGCGGCACCACCCAGAGGGCGATGCCCACGGCGACGATGATGTCGGCGTAGCCCCACCCCGTCGTCAGTGCGACGATGCCGGCGACGAGCACGCCCACGCTGCCGACGGCGTCGGCGAGGACCTCGAGGTAGGCACCGCGCACCGCGATGGAATCGCGGGAATCGTCCCGCAGCAGCAGCATGACCGCGAGGTTCACCGCGAGCCCGATCAGCGCGACGACGATCAGCGTCAGACCGGGGACCTGCGGGTCGGAGCCGATCCGCTCGATGGCCTCGTAGAGCACGAACGCCGCGACCCCGATGAGCAATACCGCGTTGGCGACCGCGGTGAACACCTCGGCCCGGTGCCAGCCGAAGGTCCGGGTGTCGGTGGTCTTGCCGTGCCGCGCGAGCAGTAGTGCGGTCAGTCCCATGAGCAACGCGACGACGTCGGTCAGCATGTGCCCGGCGTCGGCGATGAGGGCCAGGGAGTCGACGGCGATGCCGACGGTGAGCTCCACGACGAAGTAGGTGCCGATCAGACCGACGGCCACGGCCATCGGCCAGATCCGTCGATGCGCGGCCGAGGCGGCGTCGACGTGACCGTGCGAGTGCGAGTGTGAGTGTCCCATGACCCAGCCAATATATGCATGAGTTCGCATATATGACAAGAGTTAGGGTCGGCTAAGCGTCTTGGCGCGGTCACTCCTCACCCGTGCGGCACGCCCATCGTCACGCGTCAGTGCAATGACCGCGCGAGCGTGCGGACTCCGCGTCGAGCAGCAACGACCGCGCCGACTCCGATGCCCGCCGGAACCGACGCCCGACCGCGCGGATCTCAGCGCAGCGTCGCCACCGCCGACGACCGTCGCAGTCCCGCCACCATCAGCAGGTCGACCAGCAGCGACCGGATCTCGGCCAGCAACGCCGTCTCGGCCATGCCACGCTCCTCGGCCAGTTCCATTCGCGCCTTGCGGGCGATGGTGCGCAGCACCCGTGCGGCATCGGCGGCATCGGGAGATTCGCCGGGATCGGCGAGCATCATCTCGCGCAGGATCTCGAACGCATCCGCGAGGTCGCCGACGATCTCGATGAGTTCGGGACGCAGTGGTTCACCCCGCTGCGTGATGCCCAGCGCACGCCGGGCGATGATGCGGAAGTTGCGGACCCCGTTGTCGATCGGGTCCGCGGTGGCCGAGATCTTCTGGAGTCGCATCCGCGAGCCCCAGTACAGCGGCGAGAGCGTGCTGATCTCCCGGCCACCGCTCATGTCCTGCCGCATCGTGTTGATCGCGCCCTGCGTACCGCGGCCCTTTTCCAGCGCGGCGAGCACCAGGTCCTGGTCGCCGTCGCGAAGTCCGTCGGCGAGCTGGCGGGCGGCATCGCGGACCGTGGCGAGCACCCCGGCCGCGTCGCGCCGCGCGCGGGCCGCCGGGTTGGCCGGCAGCAACGCCCCGACGAGGATGCCGATCAACCCACCGGTGAGCGCGTCGATCGCGCGGTGGAATCCGCCGATCCCCCCGGGCGGCAGCAGCGTGGCGACCAGGACCGCCGACGACGCCGCCTGCAGCGGGATCAGCGGCCCGTCGTCGAGGAACACGGCGACCGCCATGGCCAGGGCCACCACGACGACGATTTGCCAACCGCCACTTCCTATTTCGACGATCAGCAGGTCGCCGACGAGGATGCCGATGGTGACCCCGGCGACCAGTTCGACCGATCGCCGCCACCGGCGGCCCAGCGACAGACCGAGCGAGATGACCGCAGCGATCGGCGCGAAGAAGGGTTGTGGGTGACCCAGGACGTCGAGAGCGAACCACCACGCCACCCCGGCCGCGATCGAACACTGCAGGATCGGTACCGCCGACAGGTAGAGCCGGCGGATACGCACCCGCAGGAGCCGCGGCAGCGCCTCGTATCCGCCCCGCACCCGCGACGTCAGCGACGTCACCGACGGGTCAGTTCAGCCCGAGGTGATCGACGGCCCTCGGGTCGCTGTCGTTGAGCAGATCGAGGCACCGGAGGTATTCGTCCTCTTCTCCGATCGCCTGCGCGGCCCGGGCGAGTGCACCCACACACCGCAGGAATCCCTGATTCGGTTCGTGACTCCACGGCACCGGGCCGAAGCCCTTCCAGCCGTGGCGTCGCAGTTGGTCGAGCCCACGGTGATATCCGGTTCGGGCGTAGGCGTAGGCCTCGATCACCTTGATGGTCTCGGGTTTCTGTGCGCCCTGGGTGGCCAGTGCACGTTCGGCGAGGTATGCCCACGCGATCGACGCGGTCGGATGCGTTGCCGCCACCTCGGCGGGTTCGGCACCGTTGCGCAGGTCGGATTCGGCATCGTCATCACCGGTCAGGAGCGTGGGTTGCGGTCCGAGGAGGTCTCCGAAGGAAGTCACCCCACCATTCAATCACCGGACCTCTCGGCGGGACGTCCGGTCGTCTCGATGGCACAATGCCCCGAAGGTCTCCGATGGGCGTTTCTCGCCGCGTCGATCGCGGTCTCCCCAGCGGAGAGATGGCAGATCGATTCGCTAGTGTGAATGGCGCACTTCGTCGAGTCGGGATGTGCTGCGTCGCTCCACTCGGGGCGACGTGAGTCTTTGTGGGTATGTCGAGCCTCGTGTTCGAAGAAGGTGTGGTGATGTCCGATGGCGCAGTCTGACGATCAGAAGTCGGCTGTCACCAGGGCTTTTTCAAAGCTGCGGAAACTGCGTGAGCGTGGCGGCGAAGCTGCCGGATCGAGCAGCGCAGCACCGACGCCACCGCGCCCGGCAGGTCCGGCGGGACCCGCACCTCGACCTCAGCAGGGACCCCAGCAGGCCGTTCCGCCCCGTCCGCAGGGCGGCCCCGCGCGCCCCCAGGGTGGTCCGGCGCGAGGACCGCAGCCCGGCCGCCCGGCCGGCGGCAGTCCCACAACGGCGCCGATGCAGGCCACGACCGCACCGTTGCCGACAGCCGGAGCGGGGCGCACGCCGTCGTCGGATCAGGAGACCGTGCAGCACCCGAAGCCGGAGGCGGCCTCTTCCGCCGAGAGCACTCATCCCAAGCCCCTCGGCGGACGCGGTATCGATTCGGCGACCAAGGTGATCTCACGCGCCAGCCTCCCCGACACCACGGACCTCGACGACCTCGAGGATGTCGAGGTCTACGGCAGTGGTCCGGAGTCGGTGGATGCGACCGACGCGGCCGCGGCCGATTCGACCGACACCGTCGAGACGGAGAGCAGCACCGAGACCGCGGACACCGCTGAATCGGAGGGCACCGCCGAAACCGCGAGTGACGCCGAATCCGCGGTTCAGGAAGAAGCAGAGACCGACGACACCGGATCGGACGCGGTCGACGAAACCACCGAACCCGAGTCGGACACCGCCGCCGATGCCCAGGCGGACGAACCAGAGGCCACGGAGACCGACGACACCGTCGTCGCCGAGAACGCGGACGACGCAGAATCTGCCGATGCCGATGCCGCCTCGGATGACGACACCGCGGATGACGACGGTTCCGGTCACGGCACGGCCGTCGCCGCGGGTGTCGCCGCGGCCGCCGCTGCGGGCACCGCAGCCGCAGTCGTCGCCACCTCGGATGACGACGATGCGACCGAGACCGACACCACCGATGAATCGGCCCAGGACGCGCCCGCCGAGGACGCCCCGCAGGGCGACGACGTCGCCGAGGCACCGGAACAGGAATCCGAGGAACCTGCCGCCGAGGTCGAGAGCGACGACACCACCCCACCCGACACCGAAACCGCCACCACCGAACCGGGTGAGGCGGAGCAGGGTGAGACGGAGCCGGGTGAGACGGAGCAGGGCGAGGCGGAACAGGCCGCGCCGGCGTCGGCAGACACCGCAACCGATGCGGATGCGCCCGCCGTTGCCGAGACCGAGGCCGGCGACGCCGATACCGTGGACTCCGACGCCGGGGCAGATGCGGCAGCGGAGACGGAATCGGAGACCGCAGAGCCCGAGACCGCAGAGCCCGAGACCGCAGAGCCCGAGAGCGCAGAGTCCGAGAGCGCAGACACCTCGGATGAGGCCGACACCGAGACAGACTCGGCGGTAGCGGAAGATGCTGTCGCGGAGGCGGATTCCGACACAGCGGACGACACCGTCACCGAAACCGATTCCGCCACAGCGGAAGATGCGGTCGCCGATACCGACATTCCCGAGACCGACATCCCCGACACCGACGCGGCCGAGGCCGCCGTCGCCGAGGCCGCCGAGGATGAGGCGGAGGTAGACGAGCGGGTCGCCGACGAGGTTGATGCGGCAGACGTCGCAGACGTCGCCGAGACCGACACCGCCGACACGGATGTCGACACCGAAACCACCGACACCGCAGACGATGTCGCGGGCGACGATGCCGACACCGTCATCCTCACCAAGCAGGCACCGCAGCAATCCGAGGCCCCGCAGCAGGATGAGCAGTCGGCCACCCCGGGCGCCGGTGCAGCGGTCGCCGGTGCAGCCGTGGCCGGGGGTGCCGTGGCCGCAGGTGCGGCCGCCGCCAAGGCCTCGGCCGGATCGGCGACTGCGGGCTGGTCGACGACAGCCCATCAGCCGCAGGTCATTCCGGGCACGCACGAACCCAAGAAGGCCACGTCCCGGAAGGGTCGCGGTGCACTGCTCGGCGTTCTCGGGATCATCATCGCGCTCGTGGTGATCGCCGGGGGTATCTTTGCCTACCTCCAATTGCGGCCCGCCGCACCGGAAGACGAGGCGGCCGACACCGCCACGACCTACACCACGGCTCTCTACGAGGGTGACCTCGCGACCCTTCGGGACGTCACGTGCGGTGCGAAGTTGGCGTACTACACCAACATGAACGACGCGGACTGGACGAAGATCTTCCAGACCCAGAAGTCCAAGAACGAGCTGACCAAGGTCGAGTCGGTCAATGCGGTGCGCATCGACAACGGCGGCAACAGTGCGGTCGTCGAGGTCACCGCGCTGAACACGAGCACCCCGGATCAGGCTCAGCGATTCGCCATCAATCTGCAGAAGCAGGGCGATGACTGGAAGGTCTGCGATCCGCAGTGACCGGTGATCGCGCCGCGGGCGATCCGTCCGCGGCAGACCCCGGTCACGAGGCCGTCGAGACGCGCGCCATCGACGGTCGCGGGCGCCACCAGCGGCCCATCCCGCCCCCGGACCGCCCCCCGCTGCCGATGGGGACGCGTCCGGCCGCACCCGATGTCCGCGGCCCGATGCCCGGCGCGCATCATGCCGACGCTCCCCAGCGTCCGGTTCCGGGACCACGTGCCGACGCCGCCGTTCCTCCCGGGCCTCCACCTGGCCCACCCGGGGCTCCACCGATCCCATCCGCGGCTCCGCCCGTCCCGCCCGGGGCCCAGCCCGTTGCACCCGAGGCCCCAGCGGCCCCGCCGCAGGGCTTCCCCGTCCCGGCGGCGGTCATCGCCGGATCCGACGATCCCACCCCGCGACTGCCGCAGCCCAGTGAACCCGCAGCCGCCGCGTTCCGCGGGCCGCGTGCGCCGGGCTCCCCACAGGCCGCTGCGCCCGCGCCGCAGATCGCCGAACCACGCCCGGCCGGTCCGCCCGCCGCAGGCCCCCATCCCATCGATCCCCGAGCCGCCGCCGATCCCCGAGGCACCGATCCCCGCCGCCCGGTCCGCGGGCCGCACGACCCGGCCGGTCGCCCGTTGGCGTCCAGGGCCACCTCTCCGTCGCCCGGCCACACCCGCAAGCACCGACCGGATCTGTTGATCATCACGGCGGCCACCGTGATGGTGCTGCTGGCCATCGGGGTCCTGGTCGGGTTGCTCGCCCTCTGAGGCCGAGCAACAACCCATCCCGGTTTCACACCCCCAGACACGAAGGCGGCGCCCCGGAATATCATCCGGGACGCCGCCGTCGGTCTGTGTCGGGTCCTCTCGGACCCGTCAGGTCATGCGCTGATCGACTTGCCCACCGACTTGAGGTCGGTGCAGGCCTCGACGACGCGCTCACTCATGTTCGCCTCGGCCTTCTTGCTCCACACGCGCGGGTCGTAGGTCTTCTTGTTGCCGACCTCGCCGTCGACCTTGAGCACACCATCGTAGTTCTCGAACATGTGCCCGGCGATGGGTCGCGTGTAGGCGTACTGGGTGTCGGTGTCGACGTTCATCTTGACGACGCCGTAGCTCAGCGCCTCCTCGATCTCGCTCTTGAGCGATCCCGATCCGCCGTGGAAGACGAAGTCGAACGGCTTGGATCCCTCGGCGAGGCCCAGCTTCTTGACGACGACCTCCTGACCGGTCTTGAGCACGTCGGGACGCAGCTTCACGTTGCCCGGCTTGTAGACGCCGTGGACGTTGCCGAAGGTGGCGGCGAGCAGGTAGTGACCCTTCTCACCGGTTCCCAGGGCGTCAACGGTCTTCTCGAAATCCTCGGGGGTGGTGAACAGCTTGTCGTTGATCTCCGCCTCGACGCCGTCCTCTTCACCACCGACCACACCGATCTCGCATTCGAGGATGATCTTGGCCGCGGCCGCTTTGGCCAGAAGTTCCTGCGCGATCTCGAGGTTCTCGTCGATCGGCACGGCCGAGCCGTCCCACATGTGCGACTGGAACAGCGGGTTCTTGCCGGCGTCGACGCGTTCCTGGCTGATCGCCAGCAGCGGCCGCACGTAGGTGTCGAGTTTGTCCTTCGGACAGTGGTCGGTGTGCAACGCGATCGTCACGCCGTACTTCGCGGCGACGACGTGCGCGAACTCGGCGAGCGCCACCGCGCCGGTCACCATGTCCTTGACGCCGAGCCCGGAGCCGAACTCCGCGCCACCGGTCGAGAACTGGATGATGCCGTCGCTACCGGCATCGGCGAAGCCCTTGATGGCCGAGTTGATCGTCGACGACGACGTGCAGTTGATCGCCGGGAACGCGTAGCCACCCTCCTTCGCCTTGGCGAACATCTCGGCGTACTGCTCTGGGGTTGCTATGGGCATGTCACGTCCTCCAACCGGGTAGGCGTCTTCTCACCGTGTGAGCGGGTCCACTCGGATTCAGTATGTCAAGGTCGGGCCACCGGCGCGCAGCGGCCCGGGATGTCGGCCCACGACGGATTCAGCAGACACTCATATCCACCCGGTACCCTGAATTTCCGTGACGAACTTCGCGTTGGCCGCAAACACGACAAATCTGGCACTGCTCCCCGGTTTCCTGGATCCCGTCAACCTGCTGAACTCGTTCGGCACGTGGATTCTCGCCGGGCTCCTCCTCGTCGTGTTCATCGAGTCGGGCCTGCTGTTTCCGCTGCTTCCGGGCGACTCGCTGCTGTTCACCGCGGGCCTGATCGTGGCCGCCAAGTCCGCCGACATCGAACCGTTCGCGCCGCTGTGGGTGCTGTTGGTCACCATTCCGATCGCGGCGTTCCTCGGCGATCAGGTCGGCTATCTCATCGGCAACCGGCTCGGGTACTCCCTGTTCAAGCCGAACGCGCGGGTGCTGAAGGAGAAGTACATCATCGAGGCGCACGAATTCTTCGAGAAGCACGGGCCGATCACCATCGTGCTGGCCCGGTTCGTGCCGATCGTGCGCACCTACGCCCCGCTCGTCGCCGGGGCCGCCAAGATGCGCTACTCGATCTTCCTCACCTACAACATCGTCGGTGCCATCGCGTGGGGCGCCGGAGTGACGCTGCTGGGTTACTTCCTCGGCCAGATCGCCTTCATCCGCGACAACGTCGACTACATCTTCCTGCTCATCGTCTTCGTCTCGGTGCTGCCGATCATCTCCGAGGTCGGCAAACGCCTACTCCGCTCCCGGCGTGCGATCGTCGAGGAACCCGTCGACCGTCGTGAGCCGGAGCCGTCGCAGGTCCCTCCCGCAGCATCCTGAGGAAACAGCATCCTGAGGAAACGACCCGTCTGCCAGGCACCCTGCAGCAGGCTTTGGCCGTCTCACAGGCCGACCAAGTAGCCTGGTGACCTGTGATCGACTCCGCTCTTGCCCAGGCCACGACCACCGCGGTCGCACTGCCCGGCATCCTCGACCCCATCAACGTGCTCAGCTGGTTCGGCGCCTGGGCGTTTTGGGGCCTGCTCCTGGTGATTCTCATCGAGTCCGGGGTGCTGTTCCCGGTGTTGCCCGGTGACTCGCTGCTGTTCGTGGCGGGCATGGTCGTCGCGGCCGGCGGCAAGGACGGCATCGACAAGTTCGCCTCGCTGTGGCAACTGCTGATCTTCGTACCCGTCGCCGCCATCATCGGCGGCCAGATCGGCTACTGGATCGGCCGTTTCGTCGGAACCGAGATGTTCCGGCCCGACGCCCGATTCCTCAAGGAGCGCTACCTCGTCGAGGCGCACGAGTTCTTCGAGAAGCACGGCCCGATCACCATCTTCCTGGCCCGGTTCGTGCCGATCGTGCGCACCCTGGCCCCGATCGTGGCGGGTGCGGCCCGGATGAAGTGGGTGGTGTTCGCCGTCTACAACGTCGTCGGCGCCATCGTGTGGGGTGCCGGCATCGTGCTGCTCGGCTACTGGCTGGGTGGCTTCGGGATCGTGCAGAAACTCATCGAACCGATCTTCATCCTCATCGTGGTGATCTCGGTGGCCCCGATGCTCATCGAGTGGTACCGCCGGCGTCGCGCCGCCAAGAAGGCGGTCGTCGACGAGGACGTCACGGCCACACCCACGTCGGTCGAGGATCGCGGCACCGGCTCGGTCTGATCGGCGATCCCGATCCACCCACGGCCCTGATCGACCGTCGACGCCGACGAGCTATCGCGGGCCCTGAAATCCCATACCGAGTCCACTGGTGTGCGGGATGTCCGGCGACGGCACGCCATGAGTCGGACCGACCGGATCGTTGGGCCGTAGTCCGACGGTGTCGTTGCGCCGTACGAAACCTGCCTCGGCACGACGCAGACCCACGATGCGCGGGTGGTCACGCCAGGCCGGCATCTGCGCCATGAAGTGCTTGGCCTGCTCCCGGGCCTCGTGGTAGGTCAGATGCGGATGCTCGACCTCCCACTCCGCGACGATGGACTCCAGCCGCATGTCGAAGGACTGGAGGTTGCCGTACTCGTCGGTGCAGTGCGCGCAGTACCGGTAGGAATGCACCGGCAGACCGCAGCTCTCACAACGTGTGGACGCAATGCCCATTGACCCGCCCCTTCCTCGAAATCCCTATTCGTTTCAGACTGCGCCGGTCGACGCGGTCGGCGAAAGGGTCCGCCGACCGCATCGACCGGTGTCCTAGGTCCTATGTAGGGTCCGGCAACTCAGACGGTCAGCGCGCCCGCGGGGGTACGGTCGCTCGAGTATGCCCACAGCCAGTCGGTGTACTTGTAGCTCGAGGTGTCCCGGGTCTGGAACAGTTCGTTGCGGGCGATGCGACCCACCCCGTCGAGGTGCCACAGCTCACCCCACATCCGGCCGGTGGTCAGGATGCGGTTGCACCGGGGCGCCCGTTCGCCGTTGACAGCGGCCAGGGTGCGGTCCCACGCATCCGAACCACCAAGGGCCAGTTCCTCTTCGGCGTAGTCGGCGATGCACTTGGCGTCCTCGATGGCCATCACCGCGCCGGAGGCGAGGTACTGCAGCGGCGGATGTGCGGCGTCGCCCAGCAGGATCATCCGTCCGTCGACCCAGTTGTCGATGGGCTCACGGTCATACATCGGCCACCAGCGGTCCCGCCACAGGTGATCGGTGGCGGCGCGGACGGTCTCGTGGCAGTGGTCGTAGGCGTGCGCCAGTTCGTCGGGACCACCCCACTCCTTCTCGCCCGCAAGGTATTTGGGTGATCCGAACACCGCCACCTGATTGAGCATGGAGCCGCCGCGCAGCGGGTACTGGATGAAGTGGCAGCGCGGTCCGATGTAGCCGACCACGTCGGTGATGTCGGCACCGGCGGACACCTCCTCCCGCGGGAAGGTGCCACGGTAGGCGACATACCCGGATGCGACGGGTTCATCGTCGGAGAGCGTGCGGCGCAGACGGGATTTCAGACCGTCCATCGCCAGCACCACGTCGGCCTCGTGGGCCTGCCCGTCGGCGGTCGACAGCACCGCCCGGTGGCCTTCGGTGACGACGTCGGCGACGGTCTGCCCGGTGAGCATCTCGGCGCCGGCCGCACGCGCCGCGTCGATGATGAGCGAGTGCAGATCGCTGCGGTGGATGACGAAATACGGTCCGCCGTAACGGTTCCGGAACTCGGTACCGAGATCTACACGGGTCAGTTCCGCGCTGGTGACGGCGTCGCGAAAGACGATATTGCCGGGCAGCACGCCGCGTTCCAGGGCGGCGTCGAGCAGACCCCACGAGTCGAGCATGCGTGCTCCGTGCGGGCCGATCTGCAGGCCGGCACCGACCTCACCGAATTCGGCGGCGCGTTCGAAGAGAGTGACCGAGGCACCCTTGCGTGCCATGGCGAGGGCGGCGGCCGCACCGCCGATTCCGCCGCCGGCGATCAGGACCCGGGACGTTGACAATGACATTTCTGACTCCGATCTGAAGACGAGGATTGAGGGAGAACCGGTGACGGACCAGGGGTCACCGACGCTCAGGCGGCAACCGTGGACGTGGCGATGGCGGACGGCTGCGGGCCGCCCGCCGCGGAGACCGCGACGAGCACCACCGAGGCGATCAACGCGCCGACGCCGAAGAGTGGAGACAGGCCGTGGTGTGCCGCCGCGTCACGCGGGGCGTGGGTGCCGTGCGGTGAAGCGGTCATGACAATCACGGTGATGGACACCACAACCCCGTCGCAATACAGTTCTGCTATGCAGAAACGCGTGATCGAGCGGCCGTCGTACGTCATCACCTCCGTCGACAACGCCCTACGCCTGGTCGTGCTGCTCCGTGACGTGGGCGCGGTGCGACTGTCGGATGCGGCCGCCGAGCTCGGGGTGGCCAACTCCACCGCCCACCGACTCCTCGCGATGCTGGTGTACCGGGGTTTCGCCGTGCAGGACGAGCATCGCGTCTATCACCCCGGACCGGCACTCGGAGCCGGACCGGCACGAAGCGGGTGGACCCGCGACCTCACCGATCGCGCACGGCCCTACCTCGAGGCGCTGACCGCCCAGACCGGCGAGACCTCCAACCTCGTGATCCGGGTGGGCACTCAGGCGAGATTCCTCTACTCGGCCGAATCGGCCACCATCCTGCGGGTCGGTGATCGGCAGGGCCAGGTGCTCGACGCACACCGCACCGCGGGTGGGCGGGCGCTACTCGCCGAACTCGACGAGGCGGTGCTCACCCAGCTCTACCTGCTGCCCGACGGTCAACAGCGGCGCGACGACGCCGATCCCCGGCTGCCGGCCGACGAGTTCGCCGCGTTCAGCGCGTCACTGCGCACGATCCGCGACTCCGGCGTCGGCATCAACCTGCAACTGTCGGAGAACGGGGTGTCGGCCTTCGGCATGGCCATCCACAATCACCGAGGCCTGGCCCTCGGCGCGATCACCGTCGCCGTCCCGTCCACCCGCTACGAGCAGCACGCCCGCGGGCCGCTGATCGGACAGATGCGCCGGTGCGTGCACGAGATCGAGATCGACGTCGCCGACCTCGAACCGTGACGCCGACGCCCGCTCCGGTTCTGCTGTGCAGAAACTTCGAGATCTTCGCCTCGCCCTTCCCCTACCGTCGAGGGCAGTGATCCATCCCATAGGCAGACGGAGAACGCGATGACCACCACCACCCCCGGCGGGACCGACACCGCCCATGGCAGCGCCCCCGAAGAGGACGCGGCCCTCGACGCCCTGTATTCCGACTTCAACGCCGCCAACCTGATCCCGCTGTGGACCCAGATCGGCGACCTGATGCCGATGTCGCCCGCGCCCCGGGCGATCCCCTATGTCTGGCGATGGGCCGAGCTCCTCCCCCTGGCCGAGCAGGCCGGCAAGCTGGTGCCCGTCGGCCGCGGCGGCGAACGCCGCGCGATCGCGCTGGCCAACCCCGGTCTCGGTGGACGCCCGTACGTCAGTCCCACTCTGTGGGCAGCCATCCAGTACCTCGGACCACGCGAGACCGCACCGGAGCACCGGCACAGCCAGAACGCCTTCCGCTTCGTCGTCGAGGGCGAGGGTGTGTGGACCGTGGTCAACGGCGACCCGGTCGCGATGCGCCGCGGCGACTTCCTGCTGACCCCCGGCTGGAACTTCCACGGCCACCACAACGAGACCGACCAGCCGATGGCCTGGATCGACGGCCTCGACATCCCGTTCAGCCACTACGCCGACACCGGCTTCTTCGAGTTCGGCTCCGACGGCGTCACCGACGAGTCGATGCCCGAGGTCTCGCGGTCCGAACGCCTGTGGTGCCACCCCGGCCTGCGTCCGCTGGTCGGGCTCGACGCCAAGGTCAGCTCGCCGATCGCGTGCTACCGCTGGGAGTACACCGACGCCGCGTTGCGTCAGCAGCTCGAGCTGGAGACCGAGGGCTACGCCTCGACCACCGAACCCGGCCATGCCGCCGTCCGCTACACCAACCCGACCACCGGGGGCGACGTCATGCCGACCATCCGCGCCGAGTTCCACCGGCTGCGTGCCGGCGCACAGACCGCCACCCGCCGCGACGTCGGCTCCACCGTCTTCCAGGTGTTCGACGGCGAAGGCGAGGTCACCATCGGCGACGACCGCCGCGAACTGTCCACCGGCGACCTCGTGGTCGTCCCCTCCTGGGTGCCCTGGTCGCTGGCCACCGATCCCGGCATCGACCTGTTCACCTTCTCCGACGCTCCGATCATGGAGCGCCTGCACTTCGATCGCACACAGATCCAGAAGTAGCCCACCCCATCACCCGCCCCGCCCACGATAAGGACCACCACCCGATGAAACTCACCACCCTCCGCCTCGCCGGCACCACCACAGCCGCCCGCGTCGACGAGACCACCGCAACCGTGATCGATGGCTACGCCGATCTGGGAGCCCTTCTCGCCCAAGACAACTGGCGTGACATCGCCGAGGCCGCCGACGGCACCACCGTCCCCCTCGCCGACGCCGACCACGCCCCGGTGATCCCCCGCCCCGGCAAGATGTTCTGCGTCGGACTGAACTACGCCTCGCACATCGTGGAGATGGGCCGCGACCTACCGGAGTACCCCACCCTGTTCCTCAAGGTCGCCGAGGCCCTCACGGGCCCGTACGACGACGTCGTCGTCCCCGAATACGCTGCCGCACAGCTCGATTGGGAGGCCGAACTGGCCGTCGTCATCGGCAAGCATGCCTACCAGGTCACCGCCGCCTCGGCTGCCGACCACATCGCCGGCTATTCGGTCATCAACGACTACACGATGCGTGACTACCAGTACCGCACCCTGCAGTGGGATCAGGGCAAGAACTTCGAGAAGACCAGCGGTTTCGGGCCGTGGCTCGACACCGACTACCAGCTCGGCAGCCGCATCGAGACCCGCCTCGAAGGCGAGGTCATGCAGGAGTCGACCACCGATGACCTGGTGTTCAAGCCCGCCGAACTCGTCGAATACATCTCGCACATCGTGACCCTCAACCCGGGCGACGTCATCATCACCGGCACCACCGGCGGCGTCGGCCACGCCCGCAAGCCGGCCCGCTACATCGGCGACGGCCAGACCGTCGAGGTCACCGTCGAGGGTCTCGGAACCGTCCGGAACAAGACCATTGTCAAGTAACGTCAGCGCGGTGAGTGCCGACATCGCGGGCTTCCACCAGCTCCCCATCGACGAGCAACTGGCCATCGCCCGCAACGGAACCGCGTACTTCGTGCAGCACCTGGCACGCGTCTCCGACGACGAGCTCGCCGGGCCGTCACTGCTTCCCGGCTGGTCACGCAAGCATCTCGTCGCGCACGTCGGCTACAACGCCGCAGCCCTGTGCAACCTGATGACCTGGGCCGCGACCGGAGTCGAGACACCGATGTATTCCTCGGCCACACAACGCAACACGGAGATCGAGGACGGATCGACGTTGGGCGCGCAGGCCTTGCGCAACCTCGTCGATCACACCGCGGCACGTCTCGACGAGGCATGGCGGCGGCTGCCCGCCGAGAAGTGGGAGGCGCAGGTCAAGACCATCCAGGGTCGCACGGTTCCGGCCGCGGAGACCGCGTGGATGCGCACCCGGGAGGTTTGGATTCACACCATCGATCTCGGCGCGGGTGGCTCCTTTGCCGACTTCCCCGAGGCCGTGCTGCTCGACCTGTTCGGCGACATCGCCGGCGCTTGGGCCCGCAAGGGCAGCGGTGCCGAACTCCGGCTGATCACACCGGCAGGCACCACCGACGTCGACCCGGATTTCGCCGGTGATCACACCGAGGTGCGCGGGGAGTTGACGGCCGTCGTCGGCTGGATGGCCGGGCGCACCGTCGACGGCGTGCAGACGACCACGGAAGTCGCTGCGCCGCACTGGCTGTGAACCACCGACGCCAAGCCGGCTGAGCTACGAAAAGTGGGGGAAGAAATCTCTTCCCCCACTTTCTCAGATTCGCCGACGTCGAGCCGTCCGCTACCCCGCCAGCGCCGCCGCGAGGTTGATCCGCAACCAGCCGCCGTTGGCGCCACTCTGATCGAGGGGGTAGCCGGCCGGAATCGCGGTGCGACGCAAGATGTCCAGCCGCTGCGCGTCGGTCAGGTTCGGGTACCGGCCACGCAGAAGCGCGGCGGCCTGCGCCGGGATCGTATTGGTCTGATTCGGGTTGATCCGCGCGAAGCCCCAGGTCATCTGCTCATCGGCTTCGGCGACGGCGGCGGTGTCGCTCAGATACGGCGTGTCCGCGGCGACGGCCTGCGCGACGGAGGTGCCCAGCGCGGCGCTCAACCGCGTACGCAACTGGACCCCGGCGCTGTCAATGAGCCTCGCGAACGCCGGGTCGGCCAACCGCTCGGCGGCCACGGCGAGCCCCATGATCCGCCCGCCCATCACATCGAGCGGATAGTGCACACCGAGAACCATTCGGCCATACCCGATCTCACCGGATCGGGCGATGATCTGCGGTCCGAGTTCGGGCAGCCAGTAGGCCAGCAGCGCACCCATCCAGTAGCCCTGGCTGGCGTGGCCCGACGGGTACGATCCGTTGCTCGCGAGTTCGGGGTACAGATCCGAACCCGGCCGGTTGTAGCGCTTGATCCGTGTCGGTGCGACGACGAAGGGCCGCGGGTTGTTGTAGTACTGCTTCTCGATCAGGGTGGTCTGCAACGGAATCCCGGCACGCGCGGTGTCACCCTCGACCAACTGGGCCACCTCGGGGATCCGACCCTCGGTGAGCAGTTGACGGAAGGTCGCACCGACCTTGGCGCCCAACGCCTCCGACAGCGACACGATCCGATCGTCGTAGTTGATGGCCAGCGCGTCGGCCTGCTGCGCGGCGGTGGCGTGGTTGTTGATGGCGACGACCGTCGACAGGTTCTGACCGATGACCTCGGGGTGGTCGGCCTTCACCGACGCGAAGCCGTCGAGGATCGGGATGTAGGTTCCGCCGGGCGGGACGTCCGAGGCAAATGGGCCGACGAGTTGTGCGGTGGAGAAACCCGCCGGCGGAGCCGCCGGAGCAGGTGCGGCCTGCGCGGTACCCGCGCCGACGAGGGTGAGGACGACGACCAACGAGACCAGGACAGTACGGATACGCATCGACAGCGACGGGACATGCATGGGAAACACTCTCGCGCATGCACATACACTCGGGCAAGACGGACAGGTGGCCGGTGAGCAGAATCGCGGCCCCAGGCGGGTCCGTTCATCCGATGTTTGCCGTCCGGTCACCCCGGTCGGATCACTCACCCGAGATCGATGTCCCCGGCCTCGACGCGCTGCCAGATCTCGTCGGTCTTCTCGATGGGAGCAACCCGATGACCGACATGACACCTCGACCCTGCATCGATGCCTCCCCGGTGGCCTCCGTCAACCATGCCGATCCCCCGTGAGGCCGGATCGGTCGGCCGGCCCGTCGCCGGCGTCAAGCGCAATGTCATCGGGCGAGGACGAGATCCGCGGCTCGCGAAGAATCGGCGGGCGGCCTACGAGTATCCGCGCATCATCCGGACCGTCGACGAACTGCCATCACCACGCCTGCCCGAGATCGGCGTGCTGCCGAATCCACGCGTGCATCGCAATGCCCGCTGCCACACCGGCATTGATGCTGCGAGTGGATCCGAACTGGGCGATCGACACCGTCAGGTCGGCCCGCGACTGTGCATCGGCGCTCACCCCGGGGCCTTCCTGCCCGAACAGCAGGACGCATTCGCGGGGCAGATCAGCGGTCTCGAGCGGCACCGCGCCGGGTGTGTTGTCGACGGCGACGATCGCCAGGCCACGCTCCCGAGCCCAGGTGATGAGGTCGGCGACGGTGTCGTGGTGTTCGAGATGCTGATAGCGATCGGTCACCATGGCGCCCCGGCGGTTCCAGCGTCGCCGTCCGACGATGTGCACCGCTGCGGCGGCAAAGGCGTTGGCGGTGCGCACCACCGTGCCGATGTTGGCGTCGTGGGCGAAGTTCTCGATCGCCACGTGGAACGGGTGGCGGCGGGCGTCGATGTCGGCGACGATTGCCTCCCGCGTCCAATAGCGGTAGGCGTCAACCACATTGCGGGTGTCACCGTCGGCAAGGAGTTCCCGGTCGTAGCGGGGATCGTCGGGGATCGGGCCGTCATGTTCGGCCGACCAGGGGCCCACCCCGACGGGTGGGGTCGACGCCGACTGCCATTCGGTGGGGCCGGGCTCACCCGGACCCGACGCCGTTTCCGGTGTCACCGACCTCAGGCGAGGCCGAGATCGGCCAGGCTGAGCAGTGAACGGTAGGGCACACCCAACGCCTCGATGACGGCATCGGCGCCGGTCGCGCGGTCGACCACCGTCGCCACGCCGACCACGGTCGCGCCGGCCTCACGGGCGGCCTCGACGGCCGTCGACGGTGACGCGCCGGTCGTGGAGGTGTCCTCGACGACGAGTACCCGCTTGCCGACGATGTCGGGTCCTTCGATCCGACGCTGCATACCGTGCGCCTTGGCGGCCTTGCGCACGACGAAGGCATCGATGGCGCGGCCCGGTGCGTGCATGATCGCGGTGGCCACGGGATCGGCACCCAGTGTCAGCCCGCCGACCGCGTCGAAATCCCAGTCGGCGGTCAGCTGCCGCATCAGGGTGCCGATCAGCGGGGACGCCTGATGATGCAGGGTCGCCCGGCGCAGATCGACGTAGTAGTCGGCTTCCTTACCCGAGGACAACGTCACCCGCCCGTGAACCACCGACAGGTCGGTGACCAGGGCGGCGAGAACGTCACGGTCGGCGGCGTCGACGGTGGGCTGGGGGGTGGGCGCAGACACGGGCGAACTCACTCTCTTGCTGAACTGATCGGGTCGCGACCGGAGATCACTGACGCCGGTGGCGGTTGCGTCGCACCGGCATCTCGCTGGGGCCGGTGCGCGTCGCGCGTGGGGCGATACGGGTCTCCGGTGCGGGTGGCTCGTCATCGAAGTCGAGGTCGGCGTCCACGGGATCGAAACCGGTGGGATCGAAGCCGGGATCGAGGTCGGCACCGACGTCGCGCCGGGCCCGACGCGGGGCCGGCGGGCGTTCGGCCGGACCGCCGCCCCGCGCCCCGTCGGGACGCTTGCTCAGCAGGGTGGGCGGCGCCGCCCCGTCGGCGCCGTCCTCGCGGGCCGCGGCCTCGAGGCGGGCGCGACGATTCTTGTCCCGCATGTGGTCGGTCTTCTCGTCGGCCAGCTCGGCCCGGGTCGGGCCGTGCGGATCCCGCGGGTCCGGCGCGTCCTGCGGCTCCCGCAGCGGCGGCAGCACCCGCAGCAGGTCGGCGAATCGACGCACGACCTCCAGGGCCGTGTCCAGTTCGGCCGGGTCATCGGTCAGCGGGATCGACCCCAGCGCCCAGTTCCCCTCGTTCCACAGCACCTCGACGTAGGTGGGTGCCTTGGTGGCCAGCGCGACCATGCGGCGGTCGCAGACGCGGCGCGCGGCGTCGAGGTTGTTGGAGAACATCACCCGCGATCCCATCGCGCCGAGCAGTTCGACGTCGTCCTCGGCGGGCGCGAGAACATCCTCGTGGCGCAGGTCGACGACAACGCTCGACGGCGTGGACCTTCGGACGGCGATCACCGTCGCGGTCTCGGCGAGGTCGAACACCACTGCCTCGGCGCCGCCGTAGTGCCCGTAGGCCACGTTCTGGACTGCGATGTGGCCGGGGACGTTCATGGTCGCGCGGCGGAACACCGTTCGCAGCTTGGAGTCGGATTCACGGAACTTGAAGTCGTGCTCGTCGCCCCAGATGGCGCGTTGATGCCGCGTGACCGAGGAACGCCGGCGATCCAGCCACAGCAGAAACACCGCACCGGCCAGTGCGATGGCGGCGATCACGAAGTAGACGATGGTGGTCATCGCGCTACAGAGTACGTCAGGCGGTCGGCGGATCGCCCGGCACGACGTATCCGCGCCCCTTGTCGACGACGTTGTTCAGCGTCGCCGACAGTTGCGCATCGGGATCGTCGGCGTATCGCCGCAGGTTGTCGAGGATTTGTGCGGCGATCACGTCACGCCAGCCCGCCACGTCGCCACTCATGTGCGCAGATATGGACACGTTGTCCATATCCCAGAGCGGGCTGTCGGCGGGCAGCGGTTCGGTGACGAACACATCCAGCGACGCCGCGCCCAGTTGCCCGGTGCGCAGCGCCTCGATCAGGGCGGCCTCGTCGACGAGTGCGCCGCGGCCGACGTTGACGAGGTGCGCGTCGGGATGCATCGCGGCCAGCACGTCGGCGTCGATCATGTTCTCGGTCTCGGCGGTGAAGGGTGCGATCACAACGACGGTGTCGAACTCTCCCACGTAATCGGTCAGCGCTGCGGACTCGCGGACCATACCGAAGTCGGGGTCCCCGGTCCGGGAGCGCCGGCCTGCGCCGGTCACCTCGACGCCGACCGCTCGCAGCAACCGTGCGATCTCGCGGCCGATACCGCCGGTGCCGATGACCAGCGCGGAGCTGCCGGTGGTCATGTGACCTTCACGATGCTGCCACCGGTGTTTCCGCTGCAGTTCCTTGGATTCGTGTAACCGTTTGTCGCGGGCCAGGATCGAGGCCAGGACGAACTCGGCGATGGGGCGGTCGAAGGCGCCGTGCGCATTGGTCACCACGACATCGGAGGCGACCAGATCGTCGAACAGCAACGAGTCCACTCCGGCCGCGCACACGTGTATCCACCGCAGCGAGTCGGCGGCGGCCCAGTTCTCGCGCAGCGCCCGGGAGAAGTAGTCCCAGAGCACGAGGGCGTCGGCGCCCGGCAAAGCAGTGCCCAGGTCGTCGGCGGTGGCGTGCCGGATGACGGCGAGTTTCTCCAGTTCGGCCAGGTTGGGAGGGGGTGGCGCATCGGGCGAACCGAGCAGGACCACCACCGGATCGGGTGCAGCCATGCGCCCCACGCTACCGGCCGCGGAGATCCCCCGTTCGGGTACATTGACAGAACATTGTCATATTGACAGCTTTCTGTCATTATGGAGGAGCGCCCACCTCAGAGATCGGAGCTCCCCGTGCCCACCGTCCACCTCGCCCTCTACGACACCCTGGCCGACTGGGAATACGGCTACGTCGCCGCCGGCATCAACAACCCTGAATTCCAGCTCACACCAGGCGAATTCCGGATCGTCACGGTCGGCGCGTCCACCGACCCGATCACAACGCTCGGTGGCATCCGGATGGTCCCGGACATCGCACTGCCCGAGGTCGACCCCACCGACAGCGCCATGCTGGTGCTGCCCGGCGCGCAAACCTGGGAGAGCGACAATGACGACTTCGTCGAAGCCGCACGGCGATGGGTCTCCGCCGACGTTCCCGTCGCCGGGATCTGCGGCGCCACCATCGGATTGGCACGCGGCGGACTCCTCGACGACCGCGCTCACACCTCCAACGCCGCCGAGCAGCTCGCGCCGACCGGATATCGAGGAGCCGGCCACTACGTCGACGCTCCCGCCGTCACCGGACGCGGCGTCATCACCGCGGCCGCCGTCGCGCCGGTGGAGTTCGCGCGAGAGATCTTCGCGCAGTTACGGATCTACGACGAAGCCGTCCTCGACGCCTGGTACCAGCTCTACGGCCACCGCGATCCGTCCGGCTTCTATCGGCTGGCGGGTCAGCAATGAGAGAGCAGCCTTCTCATCAGGAACTCTTGAGCCGGTCGGCACTGACGGCGTTCCGACTCAACGGCCAGTTCCTCGCTCTCGCCGAGGAACTGGCCCGCCCGGCCGGCCTGACCGCGACTCGGTGGCAGGTGCTCGGTGCCGTCCTGGAACGTCCGCTCACCGTGTCCGACATCGCCCGCGCCATGGGCATCACCCGTCAGAGCGTGCAGCGCACCGCCGACATCCTCGCCGCCGACGGCCTGATCGCGTACCGGGACAATCCCGCCCACGTTCGCGCCAAACTCGTCGCACCCACCGACGCCGGGATCGCCGCGGTACGACGGATCAACCCGCAGCACAGTGCCGCCGCAGACGCGCTCGCCGAGCGACTCGGCGAGCAACGATGGCAGGCCGCACTCGAAGCACTCGAAGCACTCTCGGCCGCGTTGACAGCGCCCTGAATCCCGCTGACAGCGCTCTCAATTCCGTTGACAGCGCCCTGAATCTCGTTGACAGCGCCCCGAAGCCGGATGCGTCGGTCCCCCAGGTGACGAGTGATCAGATCCGCACCGCGATCACGCACGTCTCATGACCGAGTTCGCGCGTCAGGTCGGCCACGAAGTCCTCGGACAGCGGCCACCACCACGTCCAGAACCTGATCGCGAACTCGCCGAGCGCCCACCGTTCGCCGTCGGCCCACTCCCAGTCACTCGTGCGCAGTACCGCACCACACCCGGGACAGGGCAGCGAGTCGACGGCTTCGGGCGATTCCAGCCACTCGGTGAACATCTCCGATGCCTGCGCAACCCAGTCGTCGAGGTCGACTTCGCAACCGCAGCGAGGGCACCGTGCTGCGGTCCCCACATTCTCACCCGGATGGAACACCCGGCGTTCGGTGACGAACTCGATGCCTTCGGCCTCCATGTCACAGCCCGGGTCAAGGTGCACCGTAGTTGCGGCGCCCGATCCGGGTAGCCAGAGCGCCCCGCCACCGAGCGCATCGGTCCGCTCGTCGACGATGACACCGCGGCCCAGGAGCCATTCCCGCATGCGTTCGTAGAGAGCCGCCACGTCACCCTCGCCCCCGACGTCGAGGTCCACGATGTCGACACTGGTATCACTCACCGGTCAATCCGATCACGGATCGGTCCTGCGCGCCCGACGCCGGATACACATCCGGGCGCCGTCAACGGAATCCGGGCGCCGTCAACGGAGATCAGAGTGATCACATCCGCACCGAGATCACGCACGTCTCATGACCGAGTTCGCGCGTCAGGTCGGCGACGAACTCCTCGGACAGCGGCTGCCACCAGTTCCAGAAGCTGATGGCGAACTCGCCGAGTGCCCAGCGTTCCCCGTCCACCCACTCCCAGTCACTCACGCGCAGGTCGGCACCGCACCGAGCGCACGGGAGAAGGTCGACACCATCGGAATCCCACCACTCGTTGAACACGTCCCAAGACCTGGCCTGCCAGGCGTCGCAGTCCTCCTCGCCACCGCAGCGCGGACACCGCGCGGCCCGCCCCACCAGCTCGACCGGGCTGAACACCTGCCGCGCGCTGACGAATTCGACACCCTCGGACCACATCTCACGACCCGGGTCGAGGTCGACGGTCGTCGTGGCGGCCGGTCCCGGCAGCCAGAGCACCCCGCCGCCGAGCGCACTGTCCCGCTCATCACGGATGACGCCGCGGTCCAGGAGCCACTCGCGCATCCGGTCGTGAACAGCCACGACGTCCACCTCACCCCGGACCTCGATGTCCACGATGTCGACCTTCGTATCACCCATGACCGCCATCTGATCACGCCGCACCTTCCCTCGAGCACGGCAGACGCGGTGTCTAATTGTTGACAATCCGACGATGAGGCCTCACGGTGGACCCATGACCGCCGTGGCACCCCGCACCCAGACCGCATCGTTGTCGCCGATCCTCAAACAGGCCACGCCGGTCGTGGTCGATCACGCGCAGGGTTCGTGGATTCACGGCACCGACGGCAGGGATTACCTCGACTTCACCACCGGAATCGGCGTGACCAGCACCGGACACTGCCACCCACGCGTCGTCGCCGCGGCACAAGCGCAGTGCGCCAAGGTGATTCACGCTCAGTACACGACGGTGATGCATACGCCGCTACTGGAACTCACCGAACGGCTCGGCGGAGTCCTCCCACCCGGACTCGACTCGGTCTTCTACGCCAACTCCGGCTCGGAGGCCGTCGAGGCCTCCATCCGCCTGGCCCGGATGGCCACCGGACGGCCCAACATCATCGTCTTCCAAGGCGGATTCCACGGACGCACCGTCGCCGCGGCCAGTCTGACCAGCGCCGGAACCCGATTCTCGGCCGGCTTCTCCCCGCTGATGGGCGGTGTGCACATGGCGCCCTTCCCCTACGCCTACCGATACGGGTGGGACGTCGAGACCACCGTCGACTTCGCGCTCGCCGAACTCGACTACCTGCTCACCTCGCGCGTCGCCCCCAATGACACCGCCGCATTTCTCATCGAACCCGTCCTCGGCGACGGTGGCTACCTGCCCACCCCGCCTCGATTCCTGCACGGCCTGCGTGAACGTGCCGACGCACACGGCATCCTGCTGATCGTCGACGAGGTGCAGGCGGGCTTCGGCCGCACCGGCAGGTTCTGGGGACACCAGCACGCCGACGGCCTCATCCCCGACATCCTCATCACCGCCAAGGGACTCGCCTCCGGCTTCCCGATCTCGGCGATCGCCGCTCCCACCGAGGTGATGAGCAAGGCATGGCCGGGTTCGCAGGGTGGTACCTACGGCGGCAATGCGGTCGCCGCGGCAGCCGCCATCGCCACCCTCGACGTCATCGACGACGAAGGCCTCGTCGAGAACGCCCGGGTACGCGGGCAACAGTTGATCGACGGAATCCGGAGCGCCACCGCACCTTTCGACACTGTCGGTGACGTCCGCGGACTCGGACTGATGGTCGGGGTCGAGTTCGTCACCCGCGACGGGGAACGCACCGTCCCCGATCCGGCAGCCGCCCTGGCCGTCCAGCAGGCCACCACCGAACACGGCCTGCTCACCCTCACCTGCGGGCCGGCCGGCAACGTGGTCCGCCTGATCCCGGCGCTGGTGGTCACCGAGGACGAGATCGCCACCGGCGTCGACCGTTTCACCGCCGCACTGGAATCGGCGCTGGGCGCACGAGCGCTGGGCGGATGAGCTCGCCCGTCCTCGCCGACCTCGCCGCGCACGGTCTGTCCGTCGACGACTCATCACGCCGACGCGCCGAATACTCCTACGACGCCTCCAATTACCGTGTCCCACCCCTGGCGGTGGTGTTCCCCCGCAGCGCCGACGAGGTGGCGACCGTCGCGCTTCTGTGTCATCGCCACCGGGTCCCCATCGTCGCCCGCGGCGGCGGAACCTCCATGGCAGGCAACGCGATCGGCGCCGGGATCGTCCTCGACCTCTCGCGTCACCTGACCACGGTCAGCACGATCGACGCCGACGCACGCACCGCCACCGCCGACGCCGGCGTCATCCTCGCCGAACTCGCCACCGCGGTCGGACACGCCACCGACGGTGCCCTCACCTTCGCGCCCGATCCGTCGTCGGCGTCCCGGGCCACCATCGGCGGAGCGATCGGCAACGATGCCTGCGGCAACCACTCCGTCCGGTACGGACGTACCAGTGACCACGTGTTGTCACTGGACCTCGTCACCGCCGACGGCCTGCGGATCACCGCCACCCGAACGGGTTTGGCCGCCACCCGGCCCGGCGACGCCGCCGCCACGGCACGCGCCGCCGACCTCACCGAGTCGATGCGCGAGCTCATCGCACGCAATCTCGCACCCCTGCGCACCGAACTCGAGACCATCTCTCGACAGGTATCCGGATACCACCTCGCACACCTGTTGCCGGAGAACGGGTTCGACGTCGCCCGTGCACTCGTCGGCAGCGAGGGCGGCTGCGCAATCGTGGTGGCCGCCACCGTGCGACTCGTACCGGCCGCGACGTCGCAGCAATTACTCTGCGTCGGTTACCGTTCCGTCGCCGACGCCGCCCGCGACGTGCCGGCGATCCTGCCGTTCGAACCGTCCGCGATCGAGGGGATCGATCACGCCATCGTCACCACCATGGCGGCCCGACGCGGACCCGACACCATCACGGGTCTGCCCGACGGGCAGTCGTGGTTGTTCATCGACCTCGACGACCACAGTGCCCGGGCCATATCCGAACCCGATGTGGCGTCGACCAGCAAACGACTGCTCGAGCACCTCACCGCGCAGGGCCGGATGGTCGATGCCGTCCTCGTCGACGATCCGTTGACCCGAAAGTCCCTGTGGCGCATCCGCGAGGACGGAGCGGGATTGTCGGCGCGCCTGGTCACCGACAGCACAGCCGACAGCCCACCCGAGGACGACACCACCGCCGCAACGGCCTATGAATCCTGGCCCGGCTGGGAGGACGCGGCCGTCGCCCCCGACCGGCTCGCCGACTACCTCGTCGACTTCCAATCACTGCTCGACGAGTATCGCCTCACCGGGGTGATGTACGGCCACTTCGGCGCCGGCTGCATGCACGTGCGCATCACCTTCGACCTCCGTACCGCCGACGGGCGGGACACGATGCGCCGATTCTGCACGGCCGCAGCACGACTCGTCGTCGCCCATGGCGGTTCCCTGTCCGGCGAGCACGGTGACGGACGTGCCCGGTCCGAGTTGCTGCCCATCATGTACTCGCAGGCCATGCTCACCGCATTCGGTGAGTTCAAGAGGGTCTGGGACCCCGACGGCATCCTGAACCCCACGGCCATCGTCGATCCCGCGCCGATCACCGCGAATCTCGCGTTGGCCGACGTGAGCAATCGGCCGTGGTCGGACACCGACGACTCATCCACGCCGCCAACGACACTCGATCCCTTCATCCATGCCGTCCAGGGATGTATCGGCGTCGGACGGTGCCGCAGCTCCAGCGGCGGCGTGATGTGTCCGTCGTATCGGGCCACCCGCGACGAGAAGGACTCCACCCGCGGCCGGGCCCGGGTGCTCCAGGAGATGGTGCGCACCGCCCCCGACATCCAATCCGGTTGGCGGTCCGACGATGTGGCCGAGGCCCTCGACCTGTGCCTGTCCTGCAAGGCGTGCTCCTCGGACTGCCCGACCGGCGTCGACATGGCGTCCTACAAGTCGGAGTTCCTGCATCAGCACTACCGGAGACGACTGCGTCCCGCATCGCACTACTCGCTGGGATGGATGCCCGCGTGGCTTCCCGCCGCCACCGCGACCGCACCGATCATCAACCGCTTTCTGCACATTCGCCCGGTCCAGCGGGTCGCCTCACGGCTCGCCGGCGTCGATGCCCGCCGAGCCATGCCCGCATTCGCCACCCGACGCCGGGTGCGGGAATCCCTCGACGGATTGACCGCCCCGGACCCGCACAGCGACACCATCCTCCTCGTCGACACCTTCACCCGCGCATTCCGGCCGCAGGTGGCCGCCGCCACCGCCCGTCTCCTCGGCGCCACCGGCGACGCGGTGGGTACCCGCAGTGACGTCTGCTGCGGCCTGACCTGGATCTCCACCGGGCAGCTCACCCACGCCCGAAAGGTTCTCGCCCGCACCGCCGATGCCCTTGACGACGGTACCGACCGCCCCATCGTCGTACCCGAACCGAGTTGCGCCTCGGCACTGCGCACGGATCTCCCCGAACTCGTCGACTCCCCGGCCGCGCATCGGGTGGCGGCGCGGGTCCACAGCGTCGCCGCATTCCTCCCGCGGTTGATCGAGGCGGGATTCACCCCCGAGGGCCTACCCGAGTCGGTGACGCTGCAGACCCACTGCCATGAGTACGCCACGTTCGGGGCGTCGACCGGCGCGGCCGCGCTGCGCAGCCTGGGTCTGACCGTCCACACCGCCGACGGATGCTGCGGCGTGGCGGGCAATTTCGGTTTCGAACGCGGCCACTACGAGGTCAGCCGCCAGGTGGCCGAGCAGGCCCTCGCACCGGCCTTGCGTACCGATCCACGAAACCCGGTGATCACCGACGGGTTCAGCTGTGCCATGGCCGTCGATCACCTCGCCGCCACCGATCCCCTGATCTCGGCCACCGGCACTCACCTCGCCGAGATCCTCGCGCCACCACCGAAAACCGTTGACAGCGCCCGATTCCCCGTTGACAGCGCCCGCGCACCCGTTGACAGCGCCCGATTCCCCGTTGACAGCGCCCACCCACCCCGGAGGCACCCATGACCACCACCGAATCCCGCACACACCCGGCGATCGACGGTATCCCCACCGATCTGCTGATCGACGGCCGGTCGACGCCCGCCGCGTCGGGTCGCCGATTCGACGTCGAGAATCCCGCCACCGGCGAGATCCTGACCACCGTCGCCGATGCCGACGCCGATGACGCGATGGTCGCCCTGCGAGCCGCGGCCGCACACCAGGCCCGGTGGGCGACGACGAGTCCCCGCCACCGCAGCGAAATCCTCTACCGCGCCTATCAACTCATCACCGACCGCGCCGACGAGTTCGCCGCGGTGATGACCGCCGAGATGGGTAAGCCCCTCGCCGAGGCCCGCGGTGAGGTAACCTACGCTGCGGAGTTCTTCCGGTGGTTCGCCGAAGAAGCGGTCCGTATCCCCGGCGATGCGACCACGACCGGTGACGGCGGCAACCGGATCGTCGTCACCCGACGTCCCGTCGGCCCGTGCGTGCTCATCACTCCCTGGAACTTCCCGCTCGCGATGGGAACCCGCAAGATCGGCCCGGCCATCGCCGCGGGATGCACGATGGTGTTCAAACCCGCCGAGCTCACGCCCCTCACCTCCCTCCTGCTCGCCGAGGTGCTGCGCGACGCCGGACTCCCCGACGGCGTTCTCAACGTCGTGACCACCACCGATCCCGCCGACGTCGTCGGCGCCTGGATGAGTTCGGGCCTGGCCCGCAAGGTCAGTTTCACCGGCTCCACCGAGGTCGGCAAACTCCTCATCGCGCAAGCCGCCGACCATGTGATGCGCACCTCGATGGAGTTGGGTGGCAACGCACCGTTCATCGTCTGCGATGACGCCGACATCGACCGCGCGCTCGACGCCGTGATGGTCGCCAAGATGCGCAACATGGGGCAGGCTTGCACCGCAGCCAATCGAATCTTCGTCCACCGCAGCATCTTCGACGAGTTCGCCGACGGACTCACCCAGCGAATGCGCGCCCTGACGATCGGCGACGGCGCCGCCGACGGCACGCAGGTGGGTCCACTGGTCGAAGCGAAGGCCGTTGCCAAGGTGGAGCGGCTCGTCACCGACGCGGTCGATCGTGGCGCCGAAATCCGTTGTGGCGGTATTCCTGTCGATGGTCCCGGACACTTCTATCCGCCGACCGTGCTGACCGGTGTGAGCGGCGACGCCGAGTTGATGCGCACCGAGATCTTCGGTCCGGTCGCGGCGCTGATCCCGTTCGACGGCGACGGCACCGACGCCGACGACACCGTGATCGGCATGGCCAATGCCACCCCGTGGGGTCTTGTCGGTTATGTCTGCTCCGCCGACGCCGACCGCCTCGCCGAGATTGCCGATGCGCTCGAAGTGGGTATGGTCGGACTGAATACCGGCCTCGTCTCCAACCCGGCCGCCCCGTTCGGGGGTGTCAAGCAGTCCGGGCTCGGCCGCGAGGGCGGTCGGCTCGGGATCGAAGAGTTCCTCGACGTCAAGTACACATCCACCCCGATACGGCAGAGGAAGCGTTAGGTGTATCTCGGAACCCAGCTGTTCACCGACAGCGAGTACGCCGACCGACTGACCCGCGTGCGGGAACGTATGGATCAGCAGGGGCTCTCGGCGCTCATCGTCACCGAACCGGCGAACCTGTTCTACCTCATCGGCTACAACGCGTGGTCCTTCTACACCCCGCAGATGCTGTTCGTCCCCATCGAGGGTGAGCTGGTGTTCTTCGCCCGCGAGATGGATGCCCATGGCGCACATCGCACGACGTGGCTGCCGGAGGAGCAGATCGTCGGCTATCCGGAGAGCTATGTGCATCGACCGCATGTGCATCCGTTCGACTGGGTGGCGTGGGCGTTGCGGCAGCGTCATCTGATCGCTCCGGCGTCGCGTGCGGGATCGGTTGGCCTGGAGATGGATTCGCACTACTTCACGCCCAAGGCGTACCGCGCGCTGTACAACGCGATCCCGGAGTGGAAACTCGTCGACGGCTTCGAACTCGTCAACTGGGTGCGATCGGTGAAGTCCGACGCGGAGATCCAGTTGATGCGGCAGGCCGGGATGGTGTGTTCGGAGGCGATGCGCGCCGCCATCGACACCGTCGACGTCGGGGTGCGGCAATGCGATGCGGCGGCGGCCATTTCGCAGGCACAGATCACCGGGACCGAGGACTTCGGTGGTGACTATCCGGCGATCGTCCCGATGATGCCGACCGGCGCCGCCGCCGACACCCCGCATCTCACCTGGCATCAGGGCACTTTCGCGAACAACGAGGCCGTCGTCATCGAACTCACCGGCGCACACAACCGGTATCACTGCCCGCTGGCCCGCACGGTCGCGCTCGGCACGCCGTCGAAGGATCTCGACTACGTCGCGCAGGCCACCGCCGAAGGCCTCAACAATGTCCTCGACGCCATCCGCCCCGGGGTGGCCACCCGGGAACTCGCCTCCACCTGGAACTGGACGCTGGCCAAGTACGGTCTCGAAAAGCCCTCTCGTCTCGGCTATTCCATCGGAATCGGGTATCCGCCGGATTGGGGTGAGCGCACCATCAGTATCCGCACCGAGGACGAGACGATCCTGGAGACCAACATGACCTTTCACATCATCTGCGGAATGTGGATGGAGAACTACGGTTTCGAGCTGTCGGAGTCGGTTCGGGTGAGCCCGACCGGTGTCGAGACGTTCACCGGCTTCCCCCGCGAACTCATCCAGAAGTGAGATGCCCCATGACATTCACCGCACCAACCGCACCCACCATTCCGCTCGCCGGACGCGCCAAGGACCTCGTCGGTTCGATGATCGACTCGTCGACCTCCCTGCTGGCCTCACAAACCCACGACATCGTCCGATTCGCGATGGGTTCCCCCGCCGACGAGGCCGTCCCGGCCGAGGAGTTCCGGCAGATCGCCGGTGAGATCCTGGACAATTCGTCCTTCACATACGGCGCCACCGAGGGTGAACCACGACTGCTGCAACTGCTCGTCGACTACCTCGCCACCACCCCGGATCCGTCGACGCATGACCGCCTCGTCATCACCACCGGCGGTATGCAAGGGCTCGACCTCGCGTCGAAACTCTTTGTCGATCCCGGTGATCTGGTCATCGTCGAGTCCCCCACCTACACCAACGGCAGCGCCACCGCCCTCTCCTACGGCGCGCAACTCCTCGAGGTGCCCGTCGACGACGACGGCATGCAGGTCGACACCCTGGTCGATCTCGTCGAACGCACGCGCCGGACACCGAAGGCCATCTACACCATCCCCACCTTCCAGAACCCGTCCGGCGTCACCCTGAGTGAGGAACGCCGGCGGGAACTGCTGCGCCTGGCCCATCGGTGGGGTGCGGTCATCATCGACGACGACCCGTACGGTCTGCTGCGCTTCTCCGGCGAGGACATCCCCACCTTCCAGACCCTCTCCCCCGGCGATCCGCTGGTGTTCTCGGTGCGCACGTTCTCCAAGATCCTCGCGCCCGGCTGGCGGGTCGGCTGGGTGGACGCCGATCCGTCGCTACGCCAACTGCTCATCAACGGCAAGCAGGCGATGGACACCTGCACCAACGTCCCCAATCAGCACATCGTCGCCGAGTACATCGCTCGCGGCGGCCTACAGGATCATCTGGCCTCACTGCGCACGTTGTACCGGGAACGCAAGGACGCGATGCTCTCCTCGATCGGCCGTCACCTCGGTGATCGCGTCACCACCACCGACCCGGACGGCGGGTTCTTCCTGTGGGTGACCCTCGGCGCGGAGTTCGCCGAGATCGACACCCGGGAGCTCTTCGAGGTGGCCCTCGCCGACGGTGTGGCGTTCATCCCCGGTCCGGCACTGTCCCCCAGCGGACGTTTCCGCAACGCCCTGCGCCTGTGCTTCGCGTCCTCGACCCCCGAGCGCATCGAGGAGGGTATTCGGCGTCTGACGGGCACTCTTGAGAGGATGTCAGCACGACCCTGACTTCCGGGTTGTGTGACGAAGGGACCCGCGCGTGACCCCCAGCGAATCCGGTGCGGCAGCCGCGTCGACGATGATCGACGTCGACGAGCTCATCGCACTGACCGTGGCGCTCGTCGAGGCACCCAGCGAGAATCCCGGCGGCACCGAGGCAGAGGCCGTCGGTGTGCTGGAAAAGGCTTGCCAGAACGCCGGTTTCACCGTGTCGACGCAGGAGGTGGCACCCGGGCGCCCCAATCTCGTCGCCACGTTGCCGGGCGGCGACGGTTCCGGGCTGATGTTCCTCGGGCACTCCGACGTCGTCCCCGCCGGACCCGGGTGGACGGGTGATCCGTACCGTGCCCGCGTCGTCGATGGCACGATCATCGGCCGCGGCAGCACGGACATGAAGGGCGGTCTGGCCGCGGTGGTGGCGGCCATGTCGGCGCTGTCCCGCTCCGGCGCCACCTTGTCCGGGCCGGTGACGCTGATCTGCACCGTCGACGAGGAGGAACACGGCGCCGGTGTCCGCGATCTCGTTCGGCGTCCGTTCGGGGAGTATCTCGGCTGTGTGGTCGCCGAACCCACCGGCCTCACGGTCGTACGCGGTTGCCGCGGCGCCTCCTACATCGAGGTCGACATCACCGGTCGCGCAGCACATTCGGGCCGTCCCGATGACGGCGCCAGCGCCATCTACGCGGCCGCCGCCATCGTCGATCTGATCCGGGCCGATCATGTCGCGATGGTCGGGTCGGCACAGGGCCTGCTGGGTTCGGGGACGTGGAATGTCGGCACCATCGCAGGCGGACAAGGTATTTCGGTGGTCGCCCCGATGGCGTCGCTCGGTATCGATCGACGCCTGATGCCCGACGACGACGCCCACGAGATCGCCGCCTGGCTGCGTACGCGTATTCACGACGCCGGCATCGATACCGGCGGTATCGGTGTCGAGGTCAAGGTGACGATGGAGATGCCGGGTTTCGAAACCCCCGCCGACCACCGACTGGTGACCACTGCCGTCGACACGATGTCCGCCATCGCCACCCCCACCACCGTAGGCGGCTGGACCGCCGCGTGCGACGGCGGATTCATCAACCGCGACATGGGTATCCCCGCAATAGTGTTCGGCCCGGGCGACATCAACACCCAAGCCCACCAACCCGACGAGATGGTCCGTATCGCCGACCTGCACACCGCCGCAACGGCATACGCACTGATGGCGCAGGACCTACTCGGCTGAGACCGTCGGTCGAGTAGCCGCGAGGAACGAGGGCGTATCCGCCGGGCCGAGCTTGTCGAGGTCGAGACCACCCACCCCCGCTGGTCGAGGTGCGAGGAGCCCCCAGGGCGACGAGCCTCGAGACCACCGCAACCCGAAAACACAGCCAGCCCAAAACTTCCCAGCCCCAACCCACCAGGCCTCGACACGACCTCCGTTACGACGAAGCTCAACGCAAGGCTAACGCTCCGGTCAGCTCGACCAGCGGACATGGCTCACAACCAGCGGGCGGTCACCCCGCCGGCTGAGGACGCACCTACCGCCGACCGGAGAGCACCCCGGCGCCTTCCGACACCTCGAGATCTTCTGTGCGTTCCGGTATCTCGGTGCCGCGAATCGAGCAACCGGCGGTCTCCTTGAGGAAGACCAGCGCCACCATACCGATGGCACACGCGCCCATCATGTACACCGCGGGGAAGAGATTCCAGCCGGTCGAGTCGACCACCGCGTCGTTGACCAGCGGAGCCGTGCCACCGAAGGCAGCAGTCGCGACGTTGTAGGAGATCGCGAATCCCGCATACCGCACCTGCGTGGGGAACATCGCCGGGAAGGTGGCCGAGATGGTCGACAGCTGCGGGATGTAGAGCAACCCGAGGATGACGAATCCGACTATGGCCCAGGCAAATCCCTGACCCATGAGCCAGTACAAGGGCAGCGACAGGACGAACAGTCCGATCAGCGATCCCCACCACATCGGTTTGCGTCCGGTCGAGTCCGACCAGGCACCGAAGAACGGGATCATCACCATCATCACCAGCTGGCCGATCAACACGACCGTCGAACCCGACGACTCGGACAATCCGATGGTGCTCTTCAGATACGTCGGCTGATAGGCAAGCAGCGTGTAGTTCACCACGTTGAGGGCGATCACCATGCCGAACATGATGAGAATCGGACGCCAGTAGTTGCTCAGCAGATCTTTGAAGCGGGTCCACGCCGTACCGGTGATCTCGTTGTCCTGCTCGAGCTCCTGGAAGACCGGCGTGTCCTCCATCTGCGACCGCAGATACAGTCCGATCAGCCCCATGGGCAGGGCGATGAGGAACGGGATGCGCCAGCCCCACGTCTGCATCTGCTCATCGCTGAGCAGCACCTCCAGCAGCAGTACAAACGCGGTGCCCGCGGAGAATCCGGCGAGGGTGCCGAACTCGAGGAAGGAACCGAACCGGCCGCGCTTGCGGTCCGGTGCGTACTCGGCCATGAACGTTGCGGCGCCGCCATATTCGCCGCCGGTGGAGAATCCCTGGATCACGCGCAGAGCGATCAGCAGGATCGGTGCCCAGACACCGGCAACGGCATACGTGGGCAGCACACCGATCAGGGCGGTGGCCAGTGAGATCAGGATGATCGTGATGGCCAGCACCGACTTTCGCCCGATGCGGTCACCGATCGGCCCCCAGATCATGCCGCCGAGTGGGCGCAACACGAACGAGATCGCGAAACCGAGCATCGTGCCGATGGTGCCGAGATGGCCGGGAAAGAAGGCCTGAGTGAGATAGGTGGTGGTCGCGGCGTAGACGCCGTAGTCGTACCACTCGGTGGCATTGCCGATCGCTGACGCCCCGATTGCCTTACGGAGTAGCGCTTTTCCTTCTCGCGACTCCGGATCGGGTGCGAGATCCTCGAAGCTGGCCGAGGAGTTTGCCGTGGTCATCTGTGCCTCTCTGGTGGAGTCGGGGGCCAGTTGTTCTCGGGCTGACTCACATCGGTGGGCGATGATCCCGGACGTACCTCACGTCCTCGAGGGCGATGACTCCGCGGTCTGGGAGACCTCTTCTCCTGCCGCGGCGTCACCGATCAAACGGTGCAGCCCGTCCCTCATGTGGTCGATCATCAGCACGTCGGCCGCCGGCGCATCTCCTGCCGCGATGGCGTCCACCAATGCCTGGTGTTCGTCGATTCGGTCCTTTCCCGAGGAGTAGGTTCCCCGCATCGCCCGCAGGCACATCCGCGTCTCCACGAGAATCGTCTCGTGGAGGCGCGAAAGCCGCTGACTTCGTGCGTATTCCACAAGCCTTTGGTGAAACACCATGTCGGCCTCGGCCATGTCGGGCCCGTTGGGGTCGGCGGCGTACTCGCGCATCAGGGCGACCGCGTCGGACAGGGCCGCAATCGATTCCGGGTCGTCATGGCGAATGACCTGCTCGATTGCCGCCCGCTCCACCGCGGTTCGCGCGATGTACATGTCGCGAATGTCGTCATCGTCCATCGAGACGACGAACAGTCCGCGGTTGCGGTGACTCACCAGCAGACCTTCTGCGGTGAGGCGTTGCATCGCCTCGCGCAACGGACCGCGGCTGACCCCTAGGTCGGCCGCCAAACCTGATTCCGTCAGTTGCGAACCAGGCGGAAAACTACCGTCGGCGATGGCCTCATGCAACTTGCGGGCGATGATCGCCGGTGTCGATTCCTGCACGATCGGCGCCAACACCCGTGTGCGTCCCGAGGTCGAGTCACCCCGGCCTCGTGAGCGCGCATCCGCCATCTCTGCTCTACCTTCTTACTCTTCACCGGCCGCAATGTCAGCTTCGCAGTGGACATTCCATCGCGAATCCGGGCCTGACCAGCTACTTCACATGTCGATCCGACAAGCCCACAACTCGCACTGGCATTGTGCGATTGTTGACAATCTACTCGGATGTCGCGTCGCCTGGCAACCACACCGGACGATTCATCCCCGCACGAATCGGTACCCCATCCCGGCCTCGGTCAGCAGATGCACCGGATGACCGGGATCGTCCTCGAGTTTGCGGCGCAGACTCGCCAGATACACCCGCAGGTAGTTGGACTGATTGAGATACGACGGCCCCCACACCGCGCCGAGGATGTCGCGCTGTGACACCAGCTTTCCTTCGTTGCGCACCAGCAACTCCAGGATTCCCCACTCGGTCGGGGTGAGATGCACCGGCTCACCGGAGCGCGTCACCTGTTTGGCGGTCAGGTCCACGACGAATCCACCGGCGTCGACCACCGCCGAACCCGGGGTATCCGAGACCGCCGCGCCACGCCGCACCGCCGCGCGTAGCCGCGCGAGAAACTCCTCCATCCCAAAGGGTTTGGTGACGTAGTCATCGGCACCGGCATCGAGTGCTGCCACCTTGTCGACGGATTCGCCGCGCGCCGAGAGCACGATCACCGGAACATTGGTCCACCCCCGCAGCCCCTGCAGGACGGTGATGCCGTCGATGTCGGGAAGTCCGAGATCCAACACGACGACCTGCGGGTTGGTTTTCGCCGCGGCCGCCAGCGCCGACGCACCGGTCGAGGCGGTGCTGACCTGAAACCCCCGCGCCGCCAGATTGATCCGCAACGCACGCAACAACTGTGGCTCATCGTCGACGACGAGCACCCGCACCCCGTCACCCATCGACGACCTCACCCACCCCGTCATCTCGCACCGCGAGGTCATCGTGCACCGCCTCGGAGGTCGGCAGCGTGATCACCATCGTTGTCCCACCTCCCGGTGTGTCGACCACCGCCAGCGTGCCACCGATCGCCGAGACGAATCCGGCGGCCACCGACAATCCCAGACCCACACCACCGTCGGCGCCGTTGCGGTCACTGCCCTGGGTGAACGGTGCGAACACCTGATCCCGGCGATCCGGCGGGATTCCCGCGCCGTGATCGATCACCCGGATCACCGTCTGTGACTCACCACCATCCGATACCGCCGGCGCCACCTCTACCTCCACCTCACCCCCGCCGTGCCGGACCGCGTTGTCGATGAGGTTGGCCACTGCCCGCTCCAGCAATCCGCCGTCGGTATCGGCCCACACGGTGCCGAATGTCATCCGCACCTCGGGATCGCCCGGCTCCCGCCGAGTCACGGTCGCCACCGCACGATGCAACACCTCCACCAGATAGGTGCGCCGCCGTTGCGGCCGCACCGCTCCCGCTGCCAGCCGTGTGGAGTCCAGCAGGTTGCTGACCAGAGCCGCCAGCTGATCCACCGATTCCTCGATGGTGGCCAGCAGTTCGGCGGTGTCCTCGGGACCGAAGGTGACGTCGGTGCTGCGCAGGCTCGACACCGCCGCCTTGGCGCCGGCCAGCGGGGTGCGCAGGTCATGACTGACTGCCGAGAGCAACGCGCGCCGCAGCTCGTCGGTTTGCGCGAGCGCGCGTGCCTGAGCGGCCTGCGCCTCGAGCTCGCTCCGACGCACCGCGGCGGCGGCCTGCGTCGCCACCGAGGTCAACACCCGACGGTCCCGCCCACCGACAACCGGCCCGGCCAGCAACAATTCGAACTCCCCACCCGGTACCGGACACGCCGTGTCGGCCCGCTCAGGACTCGTCGGCGGACGTTCACCCACGGCCGCGGCCACCCGATGCGTCGCGGCGGACTCGGTGCGTACCACTGCGACCGCCCGCTGATCGTAGGTCTCGCGCACCTTCTCGAGCAGTCCGCCGACACCGGCGCCGCCGAGTACCGCATCACTGAACAGTGCCAACAATTCCGCGTCACGACCTGCCCGCTGCGCCTGCACCCTGCGCACGGTGGCCGAATCCACCAGCACCGCAACCGCAATGGCCACCACCAGCAACACCAGGATGGTGATCATGTTGTCGGGTTCGGCGATGGTGAAGGTGAAGCGCGGATCAGTGAAGAAGTAGTTGAGCAGCAGCCCCGACACCACCGCCGACAACGCCGCCGGCCCGACACCACCGAGCATCGACACCGCCAGCACCGCCACGAAGAACAGTGCCGATTCCGACGCGAATCCCAGCCACCGGTCCAGAAGTGCGAGTGCCCCGGTCATCACGACCGGAATGACCAGTGCCGCCAACCAACTCAGCGGCCGATGAAACCGGGTGTCGCGGATGTCGAGTCGCGACCGGCGTCGGGTCTCGTCGTGGGTCACCATGTGCACATCGATGCGTCCACTGGAGCTGACGACGGCGGCGCCGACCCCCTCGTCGAAGATCCGTTTCCAGCGCGGTCGCCGCGATGTCCCCAGAACCAGCTGGGTGGCGTTGACCCCGCGCGCGAAGTCGAGCAGCGTCGTCGGGACGTCGTCGCCGACGACGGTGTGAATGCGCGCCCTGAAACCTGCTGCCAGATCGCGCAATTCATTCAGATCCGCGGCGCCGGACAGACCGTCCCCACGAATCACGTGTACCGCCACCAACTCCGCACTCGACCGCGACGCGATCCGGCTGGCCCGCCGCAGCAGAGTGGCCGATTCCGGCCCGCCGGTGATGGCCACCACGACCCGTTCACGCGCCTCCCAGGTATCAGTGATGGCATGTGCCGCACGGTAGTCGGCCAGATTGTCATCGACCTGGTCGGCCAGCCAGAGCAGTGCCAGTTCACGCAAGGCGGTCAGGTTGCCCTGCCGGAAGTAGTTGGTGAGTGCGCCGTCGATCCGTCCGGCGGCATACACCTTGCCCGCGATGAGTCGTTGCTGCAGCGCTTCCGGGGCGATGTCGACGAGCTCGATCTGATCGGCGGCGCGCACCACGTCGTCGGGAATGGTCTCGCGTTGCACCACGCCGGTGATCTGTTCGACGACGTCGTTGAGGCTTTCCAGGTGCTGAATGTTGACTGTGGTCAGCACATCGATCCCGGCGTCGCGCAGATCCTCGATGTCCTGCCGGCGTTTGGTGTTCACCGACCCGGGCGCATTGGTGTGCGCGAGTTCGTCGACCAGCGCCACCTGCGGGTGACGCGCCAGCACCGCGGCAAGATCCATCTCCGACAACGTGGTGCCCCGATGGACGACCTCGTGGCGCGGGACGACCTCCAGACCATCGATCATGGCCGCGGTGGCCGCCCGGCCGTGCGTCTCCACCACGGCGACCACCACGTCGACACCCTCATCGACCAATCCGCGTGCACTTGCGAGCATTTCGTAGGTCTTGCCGACACCGGGGGCGCACCCGAGAAAGATCTCGAGGCGCCCTCGGCCCTCACCTGTGATGACCACGCTCGGAGTCTATCCGCACACGGTGTGCCCCAACGCCAGGTTCACCTCGAGGACGTTGACCCGTGGCTGCCCGAGGAATCCCCACTGCCGACCCTCGGTGTAGCGGTCGACGATCTCACGCACCTGCGCCTCGGAACGATTGCTGTTGCGGGCGATCCGCGGGATCTGCAGCGCCGCATACTCCGGACTGATGTGCGGATCGAGCCCGGAGCCGGAACCGGTGACCGCATCCGCCGGAACCTGCTCGGGGGCGACACCTTCACGTTGCGAGATCACGTCCCGCCGGGCCTCGATGTTGCGCGCCGACGTCCCACTGTTGGGTCCCTGGTTGGACGCCGCCGACGCCGACGGGTCACCGGTGACCATCGGGTCGTCGGCCGAACCCAGCACCCGGGCATGCAGATACGAATCCGGTTGTCCCGCACGCACCTGCGGATCGACGCCGATCAGCGTCGAACCCGCCGGACATCCGCGCGCGTCGGTGACCTGGGACCCGTCGGCCGACGACGAGTCGATCCGCGAAGCCGCCCACACGACCGCCGGATACCCCACGCCGAGGATTGCGGTGAGCGCGGCCAGGACCAGCACCGCCACGCGGCATTGCCGAGCGAACCCGGCGATGGTTGTGTTCATGGCCCTTACCCCATTCCCGGGATGAAACGCACGACGAGGTCGATCAACCAGATCCCCACGAACGGGGTGATCACGCCGCCGACGCCATAGACGAGCAGATTGCGTCCGAGCAGCCGCGACGCCGAACTGGGCCGGTACCGGACTCCCCGCAACGACAGCGGGATGAGCGCCACGATGATCAACGCGTTGAACACGACCGCGGAGACGATGGCCGACTGCGCCGAATGCAACCGCATGATGTTGAGCGAGTCGAGTTGCGGATAGATGCCGACGAACAGTGCAGGCAGGATCGCGAAGTACTTGGCGAGGTCATTGGCCAGCGAGAACGTCGTCAACGCCCCACGGGTGATGAGCAGTTGCTTGCCGACGGCCACCACCTCGATGAGCTTGGTCGGGTCGGAATCGAGGTCGACCATGTTGCCGGCCTCCTTGGCCGCCGACGTCCCGGTGTTCATCGCGACCCCCACATCCGCCTGTGCCAGCGCCGGTGCGTCGTTGGTGCCGTCGCCGGTCATCGCGACGAGCCGCCCACCGGCCTGCTCGGACCGGATCAGCGCCAGCTTGTTCTCCGGGGTCGCCTCCGCGACGAAGTCGTCGACGCCGGCCTCGGCGGCGATGGCCTGCGCCGTCAGCGGATTGTCGCCGGTCACCATCACCGTGCGGATACCCATCGCCCGCAACTGCGCGAACCGCTGCGCCATACCGGGTTTGACCACGTCGGAGAGCTGGATGACACCCAGCACGCGCGGTTCGCAGTCGGCGGCACGCTGTGCGACCACCAACGGAGTGGCCCCCGCGCTGGACACCGACGTCACCGTCGCCGACACCTCCGGCGCCACCGCGCCACCGTGCTCGGCCACCCAGCGCGTCACCGCGTCGGCGGCACCCTTGCGGTACTCGACGATGCCGCCACCGTCGTCGGCCGGCAGATGAAGATCGATTCCGCTCATCCGTGTCTCCGCGGTGAACGGCACGACCTCGAAGCTCGGATGGTCGCGACGCCGCCCGGCCGCGATGGTCCCCGCGTCCAAGGTGTCCACCCCGTACACGCCGACACACAGTTCGACGATGCTGCGTCCCTCCGGGGTGTCGTCGGCGATGCTGCAGCGGTAGGCGACCTCGGCGAGCTCGGGTGTCGAGACACCGGGTGTCGCATGCAGTTCGGTGGCACGCCGATTGCCATAGGTGATGGTGCCGGTCTTGTCCAGCAACAGCGTGTCGATGTCACCGGCGGCCTCCACCGCCCGGCCGGACATGGCGAGGACGTTGCGCTGCACGAGCCGATCCATGCCGGCGATGCCGATCGAACTGAGCAGCGCCCCGATGGTTGTCGGGATCAGGCAGACCAGCAGCGCGATCAGCTTGATCGGGTCGGGCGACTGCCCCGCATACTGCTGCATGGGCCCGACGGCGACGACGGCGAGCAGGAAGATGACGGTGAGGCTCGCCAGCAGGATGTCCAGGGCGATCTCGTTGGGTGTCTTCTTACGCCCGGCACCTTCGACCAGCGAGATCATCCGGTCGACGAAGGTCTGCCCCGGTTCGGCGGTGATCTCCACGATGATGCGGTCCGACAGCACGACGGTGCCGCCGGTCACCGCGCACCGGTCACCGCCGGATTCCCGTACCACGGGCGCGGATTCACCGGTGATGGCCGACTCGTCGACCGTCGCGATCCCGTCGACGACGTCCCCGTCGCCGGCGATGACCTCCCCGGCCTCGACGACGATCCGGTCGCCGACGCGCAGGGCGCTGCCGGCGACGGTGTCGATCGCGCCGCTCGCCGAGATGCGGCGTGCCATGGTGTCGCGCTTCACCTTTCGCAGGCTGTCGGCCTGCGCGCGACCGCGGCCTTCGGCGACGGCCTCGGCGAGATTGGCGAACAGGACGGTGAACCACAGCCACGCGGTGATCAGCCAGGCGAACCACGACGGCTGCCAGATCGCGAGCAGCGTGGTCACGATCGACCCCAGATAGACCACGAACATCACCGGATTACGTGCCTGCGCACGAGGATTCAGCTTCCGCGCCGCCTGCGGCAACGAGGTGATCAGCGACCGGGCGTCAAACGCACCCTGCGTCACCAACCCCGGCTCGTCCGGGCCGTCCCCGACGGGAGGTGATATCTCGGAATCGAGAGTCTTGTCGGTCAGATCAACGCTCACAGGAGTGCCTCCGCGATGGGTCCCAGCGCCATGGCCGGGAAGAAGGTGAGTCCGGCGACGAGCAACGTCGTGCCGAGCAACAGCGCACCGAACAGCACGCCGTGGGTGGGCAGGGTCGACGCGTTCTTCTCCACCGCAACCCTTTCCGCGACAGCAACGCCGCCGCCGCCCCCCGTCGACTGGGCGCTCTTTTCCGTCGACTGGGCGCTCTTTTCCGTCGAGTGGGCGCCCTTTTCCGTCGAGTGGGCGCCCTTTTCCGTCGAGTGGGCACCCATTCCCGTCGAGTGGGCGCCCTTTTCCGTCGACTGGGCGACCCGCCCCTTCTGTCCGGCGAACAATCCGGCGAGAGCGAGGACGAACACGATGGGCAGGAAACGACCCAGCAGCATCGCGAGTCCGAGCGAGGTCTGGAACCAGTCGCTGGTCACCGTCAATCCGCCGAAGGCACTGCCGTTGTTGTTCGCGGCCGAGGCGTAGGCGTAGAGCACCTCGCTGAACCCGTGGATGGACCCCGGCGATCCGGGATCCCCACCGTTGCCCTGGGCGTCGAGTGTCGCTCCCATGACGACGCTGATACCCGTGCCGGTCAACACCAGGGCCGGCATGACGAGGATGTACAACGCGGCCATCGTGATCTCGTTCTGCCCGACCTTCTTTCCGAGGAACTCCGGCGAACGCCCGACCAGCAATCCGCCGACGAACACGGTGATGACCGAGAGGATCAGCAAGCCGTAGAGGCCCGAACCGACACCGCCGGGCGCGACCTCGCCGAGCAGCATGTTCCAGATGAGGGCACCTCCGCCACCGGCGGAGAAGCTGTCGTGGGCGCCATCGACGGCGCCGGTGGAGGTTCCCGTCGTCGACACCGCGAACAGTGCCGAGGCCGGTATCCCGAATCGTTGTTCCTTGCCTTCCATCATCGCGCCGGCCAGGTTCGCGGCCACACCATTCGGGTGCGTCTCGAACCACCACACGACGGCGAGCATCCCCGCCCAGATGGAGCCCATGACGGCCACCAGGGTCAGGCCCTGACGACGATCACCGACCAGCGTTCCGTAGGTCCGGGTCAGACACACCGGGATGAGCAGAAGCGCAATGATCTCAACGACATTGGACAACGGTGTCGGATTCTCGAAGGGATGCGCGGAGTTCGCCGACAGGCTTCCACCGCCATTGGTGCCGAGTTCCTTGATCGCCTCCTGAGAAGCGAACGGCCCGACCAGGCTGCGCGACGATTCGCCGCCGAACACCGAGAACCCGAATCCGCTGTGCAACGACTGCACGACGCCCTGGGTCAACAGGATGAATGCGACAATCACCGCCAGCGGCAACAGGATTCGCAGATTTCCGCGCACCAGATCGACCCAGAAGTTGCCGATCTGCCCGGTTCCCCGCCGGTTCACCAACCCGCGGATCAACGCCACCGCGACGGCCATCCCGACCGCGGCGGAGACGAAGTTCTGCACCGCCAGGCCGAGCATCTGCGTCAGATTGCTCATCACCACCTCCGGCGAGTACGACTGCCAGTTGGTGTTGGTGACAAAGGAGATCGCGGTGTTGAACGCGATCGACGGGTCGACGCCGGGTTTACCGTCCGACCATGGCAGCACTGTCTGCAGACGCTGCAGCAGGTACAGGAAGAGGAACGAGATCAGCGAAAAGGCCAGCACCGCAAGGGTGTAGCCCTTCCATGTCTGCGACTGACGCGGGTCGACGCGGGCGATCCGGTACATACCACGCTCGACGGCGAGGTCCCGATCGGATCGGTAGACGCGTGCCATGTAGTCGCCCAGCGGAATGTAGGCGGCCGCCAGGACGAGGACGACGGTGGCCACCTGTGCCACCGCAGCTGCAGTTGGGTTCACGGCCGATCAGAACCTTTCCGGGAAGATCAGGGCGCACAGCAGGTACACCACGACCATCGCCGACAGCGCCAGCAGGACAACCGTCTCGACGCCGTCCGCGGTCATCGACGTGTCCTGGTGTCGACGCCCTGGACCACCAGGACGCACAGGGCGAAGCCCACCACCGCGGCGAGCACATACAGGCCATCGGCCATGACGCAAACTCCTCACAGACATTCCTCACGCGACCCGGTGGGATCACGCACCCAGCGATGATGCGGCCGCGCGCCGCGCGTCGGAAGACCTCTTAACGAGATCCATACGCGATCCGACGACTTGTTGACGCCCCTTTCGCGGGCGCCTCCGCGGGCACCTGCGCCCGTCAAGAAGTCGTCAAGAATTCGGTTGCCGGCGTTGAGATCTGGTCAGGAACACGCCGGGGTGGCCGAAGCCGGACTACTCCGGATGACATGAGTGAGATCGAGTGCCGCCGACCCGTCGTCGCGGGCGACGCGGTCTGGGGATACGTGCAGGTCGGATACGCCCGTCAGTGGGTTCGGCATCGCCTGGTGATCTATCCGCCCGGGACCAGTCCGGAGCAACTGCGATGGTTGCGGTTGTGGCGGTGGGTGCCCGCGGTGGTGGCGCTGGCGCTGATCGCCGGCATCTGCGCGGCAGCCAAGTCCGGTGTGCATGCCGCGATCGGGGTGGCCGTCGGCGCCGCGGTGGCGGTGGCCGTCGTGGTTCCGATTCAACGACGCACGGCGACCTGCCGGCATCGCATGTGCATCCTCGAATCGTGGTCGGGGCCGGGACAGGGTCTGGAGGACCTGGTCACGCGACGCATCATCGAGAAGGCTGCCGGCGAGCTACGCACCGCCGATCGCGAGGTGGCCGCCGGGCGGATGACGCCGGTCGACCACGAGGCGATCTGGGCACGGTGCCACGAGCAGATCGCCACTGCCCGGCACCGGGTGACGGCGAAGGTCTGATTCCCCTGGCCCGCGCGGCGCTGGTTCGTCAGCCGGCGGCCGGCGTGATTCGCACACCGATCGTGCCGTCCTTGCCGCGTCGCAGCAGGCTGGCCTTGATCGTGAGCCACCCGAGAATTCCGTACTTGCCGGAGATGAGTGCGCGGGCCCTCTCGGTGCCCGCGGCATCGAGGACCTCGGCGGTGCCGTTCACCGGTTGACCGATCAGTTTCCGGCCACGCGCATCGCATCCCTGCACGATCACACTCGGGTTGTTGCGGATGCGTTTGACCTTCCACGAGTCGGTCACCGTCCACATGTAGAGATTGTCTCCGTCGGAGGCTGCCCACAGTGGTGACGCCACGGCGTTGCCGTTCTTGCGGAACGTCGTGAGCTGCACATACTTCGCATCGGTCGCGGCATCGAAGGGTGGGGTCGGATCGCCTGGCGTCACGACGACCAGCCTACTGACCCGCGGACTGCACCATCGCCGGTTGCGCCGACCCACCTTCGTTATCAATCCGTGATCATCGTTGCTATCGCGTCGCGGTTTCGTGCTGAACAGTAATCCGCCCGGTGTCGGCGCCTAGCGTCGTAGACACCGGGTCAGCCTCCCAGTCGGCATCACGCCACTGCAGCGGCAACACCGACCAGCCGCTCACGAGGGAGACCGACTCATGCGAACCCAACTCGATGACATCGACATCCTCCTCACCCGGACCGCCGGCGGCGATCACGCGGCGTTCGCCGACCTCTATGACCTCACCAGTTCCCGGGTGTACGGCATGGTGCTGCGCGTCCTACGCGACCCGGGCCACAGCGAGGAGGTCACCCAGGAGGTGTACCTCGCGGTCTGGCGGTCGTCCGCGTCGTTCGACGCCGAGCAGGGATCGGCGATCAGCTGGCTGATGACCCTGGCCCATCGTCGGGCGGTGGACCGGGTGCGTTCGGAGGCCGCGTCCAAGCGGCGCACCCTCACCTACGGCACCACCGAGCACGCCGACCGAGCCGACCGCGACGTCGTCATCGAGTTGTCCGAGCGCAGGGAACTCGCTCGCACGATCCGTTCGGTCCTCGGCCTGCTCACTCCCCTGCAGCGGGAGGCCATCGAGTTGGCGTACTTCCAGGGCCTCACCTACCGCGAGGTCGCCGACCACCTCGGCGTCGCCCTACCGACGGTGAAATCACGAATCCGCCAGGGCCTCAAGCGGCTTGCACCGCAGGTCACCGATCTCGCTGCGTGATCAGAACGGGCAACCCGACGACTTCCTGGTCGCCTTCTCCGTCGTTGCCTTTCGGGCCGATTTCCGGCTCGTCAGGCGTGCGATGGTCCGCAGGCCACCGCCGTCCTTGACGGGCAGGTCGGAGACGCGCAGCTTGCCCAGGACGGGGACGTCGAGGCGGCGCCGGATCCGGTAGTCGATCATGTACGACCAGACGAGTCCCAGCGCCAGGTAGCGTCCCCCGAGCTGATCGAACGTTCGCATCCGGCGCAGGGTGCGATCGAACTTCTTCTGAGCGCCTTCCGACCACTCCCAGCCCATCAGTTCGCGGAACTCGGGCGGGAGATTTCCCTTGGTCATGAACTCGAAGTGATTGCCCAGGATCGCCGGGAACGCCTTGCCCACGGGTCCCCACGCCTCCAGGACGAACTCGAGGTTCGACAGCGTCTCGAAGTCCTGACGCACCGCCGGCGCGATAGAGAGGTTCGGCACCACGGTGTCCCAGTACTCGGTGAACTCCGCCCAGCTCTGCGGCCATTGCGACGGCCGCACATTGACACCGGTGGCCAGCGGTTCGGCGGCGCGCGTCAGCACATCGAGATCGGCCTCGGGCAGCTCGCCGTAAAGCAGCTGGTATTGATCGAGGTAGAAGCGGAACAGGCAGGCGGCCACCCACAGTTGCAGTTCGGGGCTGTTGCCGCTGTACCGCACCGGGCTCTCCGGAGTCGACACCACCGGCGTGTGCATCTCGACGATGTGCTTACGCAGGTCGTCCTTTTCCTCCTGGGTGCCCAGCAGCGCGACGGACAGGTAGGTGCCGGTGGTGCGCGAGCGCTTCATCGGATATCGCCGCGGACTGCCCGATGCGACTCGACTCTCGTTGACTCCGTGGCCGACGGGAGGCAACGACAGTTGCATGATGATGTTGGCCACGCCACTGGTCAGACCGACAACCGTGATGAGCTCCACCATGGTGGTCGGATGCCGACGGCCGTGCGGCAGCGGCAGATACGGGCGTTTGGGCGTGTGAACGTGTCCCCGTGCCGCACGAACAACCGGAGCCATCGTATGCGTCGCCATCTTGCGACCCCCTTTTCTGATAACGATCGTTTCCAGATCGAATCTAGGCCCGCTCTGTGACGTGGTCAACACCTCGTGGCCAAACCGGGACCATAGGCCCGGCCGAAACGAGATGATCGCTTCGCCCCGCTACGGCCGCGGGTGAGCCGCGATCGCGGCCGCGACCGTCGGCCTGATCACGCACTCATGGGCGTGATCGTTGACGAAGCCGGCGGCCTGCATGAGCGCGAACATCGTCGTCGGCCCGACGAACCGCCAGCCGCGCTTCTTCAGATCCGTCGACAGGGCCGTGGACTCGGGCGAGGTGGTCATCGACCCCGGCTCGTGATCGTCACCGGGCGCGTACTCCCAGAAGAACGCCTCCAGTGATCCGCGCTCGTCGATGAGCCCTTCGGCGTGGCGGGCATTGTTGATGGCCGCCTCGATCTTGCCGCGGTGCCGGATGATGCCGGCATCACCCAGCAGGCGCGCGACATCGGCGTCGGTGAACCGCGCCACCGTGGGAATGTCGAAGCCACTGAACGCTTTTCGGAAGTTCTCCCGTTTGTTCAGGATGGTGCGCCAACTCAGCCCCGACTGGAAACCCTCGAGACAGACCCGTTCGAACAGGGCGGTGTCACCCGAGAGCGGGAATCCCCACTCGGTGTCGTGATAGGTCGTCTCGGGTTCGACCGCCGCCCATACACACCGCGCCCTGCCGTCATCGCCGACGATCACATCCGTCATCGCTACCTCCCTCGGATTGGCCACGACGTTACCCACCGGCACCGACAGTCCCGGTCCGCCGCCGGCCGAGCCCGACCATCCCCACCCCGATCCACCCCGACGACCCCCACCGCCGGTCGAGCCCGACACCCCACCGCCGATCCACCCGATGCCCCCACCGCCGGTCGAGCCCGACGAAGCGAAGCTGAGGAGGCGTCGAGACCAGGTGACACGACAACGACAACCGACCCCGGCCCAACCGCCCCGATCACCACCACTCCACCCGTCGCGGCGTTATCATTTTTTCCCGAAGGGATACGACATGAAGCACTCACTTTCCCGCGCCGTGGCCGTCGCCGGCGCCGTACTCGCGATCAGCATCGGCGCTGCGCCCACCGCGTCCGCTTACCCTGTCGGCCCCAATCACATCGAGGGACCGTGCAAGGGCGTACGGCCCTCGCAGTGCCCGATGCAGCCGTCACCGGATGGCCTCACCTGGTCGTTCCACGGTGATGCGTGGAATTACGACAAGACCGGCCGATTCGTGTGCATGTCGAGCACGTTTTATTGCGCACCGCTGATGGTGGTGGTGCGGGCGCTGCCGCCGGTCAACATCGGCGGGATCATCCATCCCGGCTGACATCCTCGGCCGTTCGGCACCAGAAAAGAACTGAGCCGCAAGGCCCCCTGTCGGGAAACCTTGCGGCTCAGTCACATTGCTCAGATCAGCCGAGCACCAGGCCTTCGCCGTCGGCGGAGACGTTCACCGGGACGACGTCGCCGTCGCGGATGTCACCGGCCAGCAGGGCCTTGGCGAGCTGGTCGCCGATGGCCTGCTGCACGAGCCGCCGCAGCGGACGGGCGCCGTAGAGCGGATCGAATCCCCGCTCCGCCAGCCATTCCTTGGCCTTGGGCGTGACCTCGAGTTCGAGGCGACGCTGCGCCAGCCGCTTCTGCAGTTGTTCCAGCTGGATGTCGACGATGGACACCAGTTCCTCCGGGCTGAGTGCCTGGAAGATCACCACGTCGTCGAGACGGTTGATGAACTCCGGCTTGAAGGCCGCGCGCACCGCCGCCATCACCTGCTCCTCGGTGCCACCGGAACCGAGGTTCGAGGTGAGGATGAGGATGGTGTTGCGGAAGTCCACGGTGCGGCCCTGACCGTCGGTCAGTCGTCCCTCGTCGAGCACCTGCAGCAGGATGTCGAAGACGTCCGGGTGGGCCTTTTCGACCTCGTCGAAGAGCACCACCGTGTACGGGCGACGACGCACCGCCTCGGTCAGCTGACCGCCCTGCTCGTAGCCGACGTACCCCGGAGGGGCACCGACAAGCCGTGCGACGGCGTGCTTTTCGCCGTACTCACTCATGTCGATACGCACCATCGCGCGTTCGTCGTCGAACAGGAACTCCGCCAATGCCTTGGCGAGCTCGGTCTTGCCGACACCGGTCGGGCCGAGGAACAGGAACGATCCGAGTGGCCGGTTGGGGTCGGCGACACCGGCACGGGCTCGCCGTACCGCGTCCGACACCGCGACCACCGCGTCGGTCTGGCCGATGACCCGGTGACCCAGTTCCTCTTCCATCCGAAGCAGTTTCGCGGTCTCGCCCTCCAGCATCTTGCCGGCGGGGATACCCGTCCACGCCGACACGACCTGTGCGACGTCGTCGGGTCCGACTTCCTCCTGCAACATCACGTCACCGTCGGGGTCGGTTCCGCTCTTCTCGATCGCGGCCTCGAGTTCCTTCTCCAGACCGGGGATCTTGCCGTAGCGCAGCTCGGCGGCCCGTCCCAGATCGCCGTCACGCTCGGCGCGATCGGCTTCTCCGCGAAGGCGTTCCAGCTCTTCCTTGGTGTCGCGGACCGCGTCGATGGCGGTTTTCTCCGACTGCCAGCGTGCGGAGAGCTCGTTGAGCTTCTCCTTCTGATCGGCCAGTTCCTGACGCAGCTTGCCCAGCCGCGCCTTCGACGCCTCGTCGTGCTCCTTTTGCAGCGCAACCTCTTCCACCTCGAGACGGCGGACGATCCGCTCGACCTCGTCGATTTCGACGGGGCGCGAGTCGATCTCCATCCGCAACCGCGACGCGGCCTCGTCGACCAGGTCGATGGCCTTGTCCGGCAGGAACCGCGAGGTGATGTAACGGTCGGAAAGCGTTGCGGCAGCGACCAATGCGGAGTCGGTGATGCGCACACCGTGGTGCACCTCGTACCGTTCCTTGAGGCCACGCAGGATGCCGATGGCATCTTCGACGCTGGGCTCACCGACGTACACCTGCTGGAAACGACGCTCGAGAGCGGCGTCCTTCTCGATGTACTGGCGGTACTCCTCCAGGGTGGTGGCACCGACCAGTCGCAGCTCGCCACGGGCCAGCATCGGCTTGATCATGTTGCCGGCGTCCATCGCGGAATCGCCGGTGGCACCGGCACCCACGATGGTGTGCAACTCGTCGATGAATGTGATGACCTGTCCGGCCGATCCCTTGATCTCATCGAGGACGGCCTTGAGGCGTTCCTCGAACTCGCCGCGGTACTTGGCACCGGCGACCATCGAGCCTAGGTCCAGCGAGATGACGGTCTTGTTGCGCAACGACTCCGGGACGTCGCCCTCGACGATCCGCTGGGCGAGTCCTTCGACGATGGCGGTCTTGCCGACGCCGGGCTCACCAATGAGGACCGGGTTGTTCTTGGTACGGCGGGAGAGCACCTGCACGACGCGACGGATCTCGGAGTCACGGCCGATCACCGGATCGAGCTTGCCCTCACGGGCGGCCTTGGTGAGGTCGGTCGAATACTTCTCAAGCGCCTGATAGGTCGACTCGGGATCCTCGGAGGTCACGCGGGCATTCCCGCGGACGGCGACAAACGCCTCGCGCAACGCCTGCGGCGTCGCACCGACGTTGTGCAGCAGCTTGGCAACATCGGAATCACCGGTCGCCAGACCGACGACGAGGTGCTCGGTGGAGACGTACTCATCGTTCAATTCTGTCGCGAGTTGCTGCGCGGCACTGACGGCCGCGATCGACTCGCGAGAAAGCTGGGGCTGTGCGCTCGAGCTCGATACCGTCGGCGCGCGGTCAACCATGGCCTGGGCCTGCGTACGAACCGCCGACGGGTCCACTCCCACCGCCTTGAGCAGAGGCGAAGCGATTCCGTCGGACTGATCGAGCAGGGCAACCAGGATATGGGCAGGCCGCACGTCAGGATTGCCGGCAGCGGCCGCCGCAGCCACCGCAGCGCTGAGCGCCTGCTGTGTCTTGGTGGTGGGGGTGAAGCTGTCCACTTCGTGTGCACCTTTCTCTACGTTCTTAAGTCGGTACGGCTCAAGTATGGCCGTTCGATGGTGTCAACGCGAGTAGAGTTGAGTGCATTCCGCTCAAGTATGCTCGTGATTGTGATGGTGATCACAGTAGCGTGCACTATGCGAGCCATACCCGCCCGGTGCCATCGCAGCCTTCATGGCCTACACGGCGTCTCCCGAGGCCTGGCCAACGTCATCGTCGACCTGGACAATCGGACGCGGACGTGGGGTCGGTCGTTGCGACGACGTGCTTAATGCTTGAGGTGGCTGTCCAGTTTGACGGGCAAACGGCGCAAGAGGTCAGCATAGGCAACTCCCATGGGTGAACCCGCAGACAGTCGGCTTCAGGTTGTGAAACGGATCGGTCGCGAAGTCGCCATCGTCTGCGGCGAGCCAATATGGCTCTTCCGGATGAGCCCGAAAAAGTCCAACTGTGGCGGCTGATTCAGTGTGGCGATAGCGATATGCGGCTGGAGACCACTAATTGCATAAGCCGTGCGAATCAGCTCGGGTTTGATCGGCGCCGATCCAACCCACTCCGCTGGTGAACCTTGTGAATCTGGTCAGCTCGGTCGAGCATCCTTTGCGTCACTGCGATCTCCTCTGGGACTTCACCTTCAAGCGGCTCGACCGAGACGAGTCGAGCGCCGAGCGAACCCTCACTGGTCACGAACCCTGACGGGAACCCGAACACGTGCGGCCGCAACTCAACGACGTGAGTCCCGATCGACGTCTTGTGTGTCGCCTTCATTGCACTACCGACTCCTACTCCACAAACGCGTGTGTCGAAGTTCAGGATGCGGTGTCCGCCCCCAAACGAGGATAAATCGCGGGCACCAACTCAGACACCAACCGTGGACCACGGGGAGCGGGTTGGCGCTTTGGTCGGGCCGGACGGCGCTCGGCTCGAGACGCGGACACAACCCTAGAGAGGCTTCGTCAGGCCGCCGCATAGCGGCCTACACGAAATCCGTTGCATCGCAATGGCATTAGTTGTATCGACAAACTGCAACGAGCAGCAGGCAACAACAGTTCCGCGGCAATCCCAATCCGTTTCGAGCAGAAAGCGTAGAAATTGTAGTCATGATCGACGCAGTGATCTTCGATTGCGACGGCGTGCTCGCCGACACCGAACCCCTCCACGACGCCGCCACCCGCGAAGAACTCGCGGCCCGCGGATTCCCCATCCCCGACAGCTTTTTCGAACAGGCCGCAGGCATGCGCACCGTGGATCAGATCCATGCGCTCGGCCGACAATTCGACCTCGACCCCACAGAGCTGTTCGCCGCCCGGGAGGCGCGTTTCTGGGGAACCATCGACGATCGTTTCCGCGAAGTGGCCGGCACCGCTGCTGCAGTCCGTCAACTGCACGACGCGGGCCTGCCCGTGGCCGTAGCGAGTTCCGGAACCCGCAGATGGGTCGACTATGTGACCACCCGGATGGGCGTCAACGCCCTGCTGTCGGCCAGCGTGACCGGCGACGACGTCACCAAACCGAAACCCGATCCCCAACCTTATTTGCGCGCGGCGTCGAAGCTGAATGTCGAACCGAGCCGCTGCGCTGTGGTTGAAGCACCCCAGGTTTCGTGCCACCTCGTTGGTGGGCTACCTGCTGGTAGTGACCCCAGCGTAGTAGGTTGCCTCGTACTCGTTGGGCGGGACCAGGCCGATCGACCCGTGTAACCGGGTGG
>NZ_JBDZDI010000023.1:0-87024 GCF_040044975.1 Gordonia oleivorans | reverse complement strand
GTTTCCACCAACCACCCACAGTCAAACGACCGCAGCAACGCGTCGCCATCAACCTGCACCACCAACCCACCGCATAACACAACAAAATCGGGAACTGACTCACCACAGCTTGACACTCACCGGCCGGGCGCCATCAGTGTCGGACAAAGCGCTGTCAACGTGGAGGAGAGCGCTGTCAACGGAGTTCAGAGCGCTGTCAGTGAACCGACAGCGCTCGCCAACGGGCCTGTCGTCGCCTTCCAGCCTTGACTGACGGTGGTCTCGACACGGCTCGTCGTTTCGACGGAGCTCAACGCGGCGGCTTGCGCTCCTCACCGGCTCGACCAGCGGGGGTCCGGACACAACTCAACCAGCGGGGGGTTAGGACACGACTCAGCCAGCGGACGTTCTGGACACCACTCGACCACGTGAACCCGCGGGTCACGGGCGCACTGTCAGTGAAACCTAGAGGGCGCCCTTGTTTGCGTCGCCGGCCGGGACGGCGGTGAAGGTCTTGACGTCCAACGGCCCCGCGAGGAGGGGACCGATCGCGGCGCCGAGTTCGGCGAGCGCCGGTGCGCCGCCATGCACCTTGAGGGCGTCGGCCGATTCCCACTTCTCGATCATCACGAAGTCGGTGCCGACGGCCGCCTCGTGCAGTGCGTACAGTTCGCAACCCGGCTCGCCGTGGACCTTGTCGATGGCGGTCAGGATCGCCTCCTTGACCTCGGCTTCCTTGCCCTCCTGCGGGCTGATTGTCGCCACCACGATCACCTCGGACATCTCGTGTCACTCACCTTCGTCTCGACTGCAGTTTGACCAGTCGCACGCTACCCGGTGGCCACCCCGTCGACGGTGAAACCTCAGAACTCAGGCGAGCAGCCGCCACAGGCCGACGAGACCGACGATGACGATCACCACGCGCAGCGTCCACGGCGACAACCGTCGCCCGTATCGTGCACCCACGACGCCGCCGATCAGCGAACCGACGGCGATCATCCCGGCCGCCGCCCACTCGATCCGGTCAAATGCGACGATCGTGTAGGTCACGGCGGCAACCACATTCACGATCAGCGACAACAGATTCTTGGCCGCGTTGAGGCGCTGGATGTCGTCCGGCGCGATCACTCCGATGGCACCGATCAGCAAGATGCCCTGCGCGGCTGTGAAGTATCCGCCGTAGATGCCGATGAGGAAGGTGGCCGACGTCATCGCGGCGAGGCGCGTGGGCGTCAGCGGAAATGCCTGGGAGATCGGCACATCCGGGTCATGGCCGGCCCTCGACCGCTGCAACGACCGGCGCTGGATCCGGGGTCCGAGAACCACCAGGATCAGCGCACCGATGAGCAACACCGGCACGACGGCCTCGAACACCGTCTCCGGCAGATGCAGCAGCAGAAAGCATCCCAGCAACGCACCGAGGAACGACCCGGGGATCTGCCACCGCAGCCTCGGCCACTGCCCGTCGAGTTCCCGCCGGTACCCCCACGTCCCCGACACCCCGCCGGCGACCAGCCCGATCGCATTGGAGATGGTCGCGCTGACCGGAGGCACCCCGAAGGCCACCAGCGTGGGGAAGGTGATGAGTGTTCCACTACCGACCAGCGCGTTGATGGCTCCGGCACCGAACCCGGCGGCGAGCACCGCCATCAATTCCCACGTGGACATGCCTCCAGGGTGCCCGGAGACCGAATCCACACGGCGTCTGGGTGCCGCACCCCGCGTCGTACCGCCGCAAACGGCTCACGAACCACTATCACTGAAGCATGCAGATCACGCCGAACGCCGCGACCCACCGCATCCTCACCGCTGTGGCCGTAGGAGTCGTGGCCGGCACCGCCACCGGCGTGCTCATCGACGACATCGGACACGGACTGCTCGTCGGCATCGTCGGGACCGCAGGAGCGTTCGTGCTGATGGACTGGCTCGCCCTGTGGCCGATGGACGGCGCCGAAACCAAGGAGCATGTGGCCCGCGAGGATTTCCGGCCGCAGGTCGACGAGATCATCGTCATCGCCGCCGCCCTCTCCGCCCTCGGTGGCATCGTCGGATTGCTCATCGAAGGTGGTTCCCACGCGCAGTGGCCTCCCGCGGCACTCGCCCTGGCCGGCGTCTTCCTCGCCTGGGCGAGCCTGCACCTGATGTTCGCCACCCGGTACGCCTACATGTACTACGCCGACGGCACGCCCGGCGGGATCGACTTCAACTCCGACGATCCGCCGGCCTTCCGCGACTTCTTTTATTTCAGCTACAACCTCGGCATGACCTATCAGGTGTCCGACACGTCGGTCTCCGACTCGGCGATTCGTGCGGTGGCGCTGCGCCAGTGCCTCATCTCCTACGCCTTCGGTGCGGTGATCCTCGCGACCACCATCAATCTCGTCGCCGGAGTGGTGACCGGGTAGCGGTCAGGACACCGCCACGCTCCGGTGCCCGTCGACGGTGAACGCATCGCCGACGAACCGCACCGGCTCACCGAGCGCCATCGCCGCCAATTCCTCACCCCACACCGGTGCGAACTTGAATCCGTTGCCGCTCATCGCCGTTGCCACGACGATCCGATCACCGACCCGATCGATGACCGGCATCTTCGTCGGCGTCCACGAATCGGCGTGCAGCGACCACCGGACAACCTCGGGGATGAGATCGGGCATCAGCCGCTGTGCCTGCTCGCCGACCCAGCGCAACTGATCGCCGTCGAGTGTCGTGGGATGCCCGGTGGCGGTGTCGAAGTCGAGATGCGAGCAGATCTTGATGCTGTACCCGTCAAGTGTCGGCACACCGAACGCATGCACGTCGCCGCGGTCACGCATGAAGCCGGGCAACCGATCCGGGGTGAACAGGCCGATGTGGCGCGGCATCAGCCAGGTGAGCGCGAACGTCTTGGACGTGACGATGTCGGCGAGACCGGGCAGCACCTGGGTGGTCCAGGGACCGGCGGTGACGATGACCTGATCGGCGAGGTACTCACCCCGGGTGGTACTCACCCTGACCCCGTCAGCGGCGTCCTCGATGTCGAGCACCGTGGTGTCGTACAGCGCCGAAGCACCGTGGGCGAGAGCCTGATCCGTGGCTGCCGCGACGGCCATCTCGGGCCGCATCGCCCCACCGAGCGTGTCGAGCACACCCACGTCGCCGTCGTCGATGGCGAACTGCGGGAAGCGTTCCCGCAACGATGAGGCGTCGAGAACCTCGTGAGGCAGGTCGAACTGATCGATCGCGGCGAGGGTCGGCACCAGGTCCGGATGATCGGCGGGCGCCACACTCAATGCCCCCACCGGCAGCAGAACGTCGGTGCCGTAGGCCGCACCCAACTGTTGCCACAGTGCCCGCGAGCGCAGCAGCGCCGGGGTGAACAGTTCGCCTTCCTTGGCGGCGACGCGGAACAGTCGGGACTCCCCCGCGTACGCGCCGTTGGGGTGGACGCGTCCGTACTGTTCGATGCCGAGGACGTCCACACCTCGGGAGGCCAACTGCCACAGTGTCATCGACCCGATGGAGCCGAGTCCGACGACGATCACCGAACGTCGCGCGGCGGGACTCATGCCAGCACCGGGCTTTCCCACAGGTTCAACGAGGTTCCGATGCCGCGTTCGACGGCGTTGCGGTACACCACCGTTCCCCACGCGACATCCTCGACGGGCATGCCGCCCACCGACATCAGCACGATCTCGTCGTCGCTGCGACGACCGACCACATCACCCGCGGCCACCGCGCCGAGGTCGATGAGTTCGTCACGGTCCATCGCGCCGTCGTGGATCATGTCGAGGAACTTGCAGCCGATGATCGGGATCACGTTGTGCGACGGGTATCCGGCCTCCTCCGCCCAGGCCTCGTAGAGGCGGGTGTTGTCGACGACCTTGCGCACGTCGGGCCCCTGGAGGGTCTCGTCGATGTTGCAGCCGGCCGGCATGCTCAGGAAGGCGCCGGGCTTGATCCAGTCGCGGGTCAGCGTCGGATAGGTCGACGGGTCACCCGCCTCGCCGGAGGTGCAGAAGGTGACGATGTCGCTGTCGCGGACCGCCTCCTCCAGGGTGTCCACCTCGACGACGGTGATCTGCGGAAACTGGTCGGCGACCCAGGAAGTGAAGGTGTCCAGGCTCTTTCGGCCACGGCCCTTGATCTTGACGGTGTCGATCTTGGGGCAGGTCGCCACGAATGCCGCCAGTGAGGTCTTGGCCATCACGCCGGGTCCGACGATGCCGACGACCTGCGAGTCGGGTTGGGCGAGCAGTCGTGCGCCGACGCCGGGAACCGCGCCGGTGCGATACGCCGACAGCAGATTCGCCGACATGAGTGCCAGCGGCGCACCGGTGTCGGTGTCGTTCAGCATGAACATGAGAATCGAACGGGGAAGCCCCTTCTCGCGGTTGGCGATGTTCGATCCGTACCACTTCATGCCACTGGTGCCGAAGCTGCCGCCGAGGTAGGCGGGCATCGCCATGAAGCGACGGTCGGCGGTGTTGGCCGGCATCGTCTCGAACTCGGATTCGTCGGGGAAGGTGATCATCGCACCGTGCGAGTCCGCGTTGGGTCCGGCCATCCGGTAGTCGCCGCGATGCAGCAGCACGAAGGTTTCCTGCATGGCATCCACGCAGGTGGCCATGTCGGTGACGCCGGCGGCGATCATGTCCTGTTCGGACAGGTAGCGGAAGTCGATGGCGGTGGTCGGTCGGGTCGTTTCGGTCATGATCGTGGGTCCTGACATGTGGGTGAGGTGATCGGTCGCGCAGTCGCATCGACGTCGATACCCTGCGGTTGCCAGCAACATTACAAACGTAATGTTTCGGATGAGTACTGGTATGTTCCCTTTGGGTAAACCGCATCGGGAGGAGGAGCCACCGTCGTGAACAACGTCTCCACGCCCACCTCCGGCGCCCGTCCCGGCTACGGCACCGGCCGTGATGCCCTGGTGTCGGCAACCATCACCATCGTTGCCACACAAGGTATTCGGAAACTGACCTATCGTGCGGTGGCCGCGGCCGCCGGCGTCACCCACGGCACGGTGCAGCATCATTTCGCCAACCTGGACACCCTCCTCGAGGCCGCCCTCGAGCATTGCGTCGACGTCAGCATCGCCGATTCGGCACTGTCCGGCGGCCATGACAGCGTCGACGGCTTCATGGCGGGACTGTCGCGGCTGGTGCGAGACACCCTCGACGAGCAGGTCTTCCAGTACGAACTCGTGCTCGAGTCCCGTCGCCGTCCCGAGTTACGGCCGCACGTCGAACGCTATTACGCGCGATATGCCGAGTCCATCGGAGAATCGTTGCGGCGGATGCATCTTCCCGACGACGACACCACCGTGGAGGTGGTCTTCTCCGCCGTCGACGGCCTCGTGTTCCGCGCCCTCACCCTCGGCGACGGCAATCTCTCCCACCTCGACGTGCATCTCGACCGACTCCGGGAGTTGTTGCACGCGTTGGGCGAACGCGCGCCGGAGAGATGACCCGGGACCGAGCTCAGCCCTCGGCACGCAGGATGGCCCCCACCCGGGCGGCCGGCTCGCTCAGCAACCGTGCCAGCGCGTCGGCGTTGTCGATGTGCTTGGCCGGCGCCGAGATCACCAGCACGGCGCTCAACTCGTCGTCACGACCCCAGACGGGCACCGCCACGCACCCGAAGTTGGGGATGAACGATCCGACCTGACTGACGAATTCCGGTGCCGCCGAGGGATGTCCCGATCCGACGGCGAGGACGAGACGTCCGGCGGCCGAGGCGGTCAGGTCGTGCAGGAGCCGCCCGGGATCGCTGAGCGGATAGTCGGGGTCGATGTCGATCAGACTCAGGCGCGCCCGCGCGGTACCGGGCCGGTGACAGCCGAACAGGTGCACGCCGAAGCGCAACCCACCCCGGATCTCATCCAGGGTGGTGCGCAACTGTTCCGGCACCGTCGAGCCCGACGCCACTCCGACGAGGCGCTCGATCTTGGCACCCAACGCGAACCCGCCGAGATCGGGGGTCCGGACCAGATACTCCTCCTGGGCAAGCAGATTCACCAGCCGGTAGGTCGCCGACTTCGACAGGCCCAGATGCCGCGAGAGTTCGGCGGCACTGACACCGGGCCCGATCGTGGCCACCTCTTCGAGGATCTGCAGCGCGTTGATCACCGACCGCGACGACGAATCGCCGGCGAAGGCCGGGCTCATCGGGTCGGCCCGACGACGGCGATGTCGTCGGTGTCCAGATGCCCACTCCAGACCTCGGAGCGGGTCGGTGTCTCGTGAATACCGACCCGAGCCAGCAACTCCGGCCGCACGACACGCAGGACCACACAGCCCAGCGCCGCGATCACCAGCCAGGCCACCGCCGCCAGGATCCCGGGCCACCACGCCCCACCGATGTTGGTGACGATGAAGACCACGAGGATCGTGACGATCCCGACGGAACCGAGCGCGGCGGCGACGACGATCCGCGGCTGCAGTTCACCGGTCCGGTAGAGGAATACCGGCGCCGCGACACACACCAGCGCGTACGCCACGAGAAACGCGATCGCCGGCGCCGACGCCATCGACCCACGGACGCTGTTGGCCGACGCCCCCGCGAAGATACTCACGACCACCACCGCGGCGATCAGCGCCACCGACACCACCACCCCCACCACCGGGGTCTTGTATCGCGGATGGGTGCGCCCGAGCGGCGCGGGCACGACACCCTCACGCGACAGCGACAGCAATGTCCTCGTCAACGCCGTCGTGCTGGCGAGCATGCACGCCAGGAACGACGCGCACACCCCGATGTAGACGATCGGCGTGACCCACCCGACCCCCAGTTCCCGGGTCAGAACACCGAGGTCGCCGCTGCCGAGTCCCGCGATGGCCTCCAGCACCGACGGGTTGCCCGCCTGTGCCGCGGTGGCGAGAACCACGACGACGACCCCGATGCCGAGCGAGACACGCATCGCCCGCGGAACGGTGCGCAGCGGTCGCCGCGCCTCCACCGACAGCGTTGCCGCGCTCTCGAATCCGACGAGTCCGCACACGGCGATGGCCACGCCGCTGAACAGGTCGGTCATGCGGTCCGGGCCGGCCACCATCGCCGACAACGACGAATGCGGAGAGGTTCGGACGAGCAGTGCGACCACGACGGCCAACAGCACGACGACGGCGACGGACTCCACCACCAGTCCCACCCGGGCCGAGAAGCGTATTCCGCGGATGAGCAGGACCGCGCACAGCACGGCGAGCGCGGTGGCGGCGACGCAGATCTGCGCGGGTCCGGGATCGTCGACACCGATCAGGCGCAGCCCGTACCAGGACATCTGCGACAGCATGAGCACACCCAAAGCGCCGTACCCGAGCACCATCGCGGCAGCGGTGATCAGCCCGCTCGTCGATCCCAGTCCCTTGGCGACGTAGGTGTAGAGCGCACCCGGAGCGGCCATTCGCGACGCGAACGCGCCCAGGGTGACCGCGACCAGCGCCGACAACACCGCGGCACCGATGACGCTCCAGACCAGCGGTCCGCCGGATTGGCTCACCAGCATCGGTATGGTGGCGGCCGCGGCGCAGGGTGCCATCACCGCCACCGACTGGGCCACGACGTCGCCGAAGCCCAGGGTGCGGCGGTCGAGGCCCGCCAGTTGCGACCGGGCACCCAGCCGCAGGCGCACCCGCGCGCGGCGCCCGGCACCATCGGCTACGGGCTCGGACATAGGGCGCGACGCTAGTGACGCGGTGTTGCCGCCGTGTTTCGGGCCCGTGTTCGCGCGGTGACATGCAACGGGTCGTCGGGCCCGGCCGATTCCCGATGGGATGTCACAACGGTTAACTGCGGAGCAACTCCGTGGCGATGAACGACCGCGATTCTGGATGCACGACGGGCATTGCGGCCCGATGCGTTCATCCCCGGCGCCGATCCAATTGCGCGCCCCTGCCACGAAAGACACACCCATGACATCCATCGACGCCGGCGCGGCATCTGCCGCGACGACCTCCCCGGGGCCAGCCTCGGCTCCGACCACCCGATCCTTGTCCGGTTCCCTCGGTGTGGGGGCGATCGTCTTCATGGTCGTCGCGGCGGCCGCCCCGCTGACCGTCGTCGGCGGCGGCGTGCCGATCGCGTTCCTGCTGGGCAACGGGCCCGGTGTGCCGGCGATGTTCGTCGTCACCGCCGTGGTGCTGCTGCTGTTCGCAGTCGGCCTGTCGACGATGGCCCGCTACATCCCGCGTCCCGGCGCCTTCTTCACCTACGTCGGCTACGGCCTCGGCCGGCCCCTCGGTCTGGGCACCGCCCACCTCGCACTGCTCACCTACACGATGGTGCAGGTCGCGGTGTACGGGCTGATCGGTGTGCTGATCTCCTCGGGCATCGTCGACCTCGGTGGCCCGGACATCCCGTGGTGGGCCTGCGCGCTGGCCGTCGCCGCGTTCACCGGAGTACTCGGCTACCGCCACATCGAGCTCAGCTCCAAGGTGCTGGGACTGCTGCTGATCGCCGAGATCGGCATCGTGCTCATCCTCGACATCGCCATCATGGTTCAGGGTGGCGCACAAGGGTTGTCGCTGGAATCGTTCACCCCGTCGGCGGTCTTTTCCGGCGCTCCCGGCATCGGTTTGATGTTCGCCGTCGCCGGCTTCATCGGCTTCGAGGCGACCGCGATCTTCCGCAACGAGGCCCGCGATCCCGACCGCACCATCCCGCGCGCCACCTACGTCGCCGTACTCCTGATCGGCGTGTTCTACGCCTTCACGTCGTGGGCGCTGGTGATGGCGTGGGGCCCGGACAATGTGGTGGCCGCAGCCGCCGAGGATCCGGCCGGCATGATCATGGCCACCGCGCAGACCTACCTCGGCACCTGGGCGTCGACGACCGTGAACATCCTGCTCATCACCAGCCTGTTCGCCTGCATCCTCAGTTTCCACAACGTGATCTCCCGCTACCAGCATTCGATGGCCAATGCGACGGCGATGCCGTCCCGCCTCGGCACCATCCACCCGACGCACCTGTCACCGCACGTCAGTTCCTTCGTGCAGACGACCACCGCGGTGGCGCTGGTGGCACTGTTCGCCGCCCTCGGACTCGATCCCGAACTGCAGGTCTTCGCCTGGTTCTCCGGTGTCGCGACGCTCGGCATCGTGGCGCTGATGGCACTGACCTGCGTCGCCGTCATCGTCTACTTCCGGCGCAAGAAGATCGCCGCCGGCGTGTGGCGTTCGGTCGTCGCACCCGTCCTCGGTCTCATCGGCCTCGTGGTCACCCTGATCGCCGTCGTCGCCAACTTCCCGACCCTCATCGGTGGGTCACAGTCGCTGGCCGACTTCTTCTTCGCCCTGGTGGTCGACGCGGTCCTCATCGGCGTCGTCCAGGCGTTGATCCTGCGCCGTCGCAACGAAACCGCCTATGACTCACTGACCTCCGCCATCGCGGCCTGACCTCGCCACCCACCAGGAATCGGCCTCCCACCACCAATCGAGAGGAACACCATGACCATCGCCCCCGAGACCGTCACCGCCCCGATACTGGGCAGCCTCACCGCCGACGAGATCACCAAGGCCCGCAACATCCTCAGCAGCGCCGGACTCGTCACCACCACAACCCGCTTCGTCTACGTCGGATTCGACGAACCGGACAAGGCCGCCGTGCTGGCGCACCGCTCCGGCGACGCCCCGGCACCGGATCGCCGTGCCCGGATCATGTTGCTGGACATCGTATCCGGTGTGGCCACCGACAACCTGGTGTCGCTGACCGACGGGAGCCTCGTGGCCAGCACCCCGGTCGATCCCGAGGTGGGTCAACTCCCCATCCTCGACGAGGAATTCGCGATCGTGTCGGAGTTCCTCGCGACCGAACCCCGCTGGGGTGAGGCGCTGCGGGCCCGCGGCGTCGACCCGGCCACGACGGTCGCCGTGCCGCTGTCGGCGGGTACGTACGACAATCCGAATGAGAAGGGCCGTCGCATCATTCGTACCTTCGCGTTCGTCCAGGGGCACGAGAAGGACCTGCCCTGGGCTCATCCCGTCGACGGATTGTGCGCCTACGTCGACATCGTGAACCGCGAGATCATCGACATCGTCGACTACCGGAGGTTCGATGTTCCCACCGAATCGGCGAACTTCGACACCACCGAGATCGCCGGGGCACCGCTGGAGGGGCTCAAGCCGATCGAGATCACCCAGCCCGAAGGGCCGAGTTTCACCGTCAGCGGGGAGCACATCGACTGGACCAACTGGTCCCTCGACATCTCCTTCGACGCCCGCGAGGGACTGATCCTGCGGAACCTGCAGTATCAGAATCGCGACGTGGCCTACCGTGCGTCGATCAACGAGATGGTGGTGCCGTACGGCGATCCGTCGCCGAACCGCTACTGGCAGAACTACTTCGACACCGGCGAGTACGTCTACGGGCGCTACACGAACTCGCTGACCCTAGGTTGTGACTGCCTCGGCGAGATCTACTACTTCGACGCCACCCTCGCCGACGAGCAGGGCTCGCCCCGCACCATCACCAATGCGATCTGCATGCATGAAGAGGATTACGGCACGCTGTGGAAGCACACCGACATCTTCACCGGCATGAGCGAGGTGCGGCGTCAGCGCCGCCTGGTGATCAGCTTCTTCACCACCGTCGGCAACTACGACTACGGCTGCTACTGGTACCTCTACCTCGACGGCACCATCGAACTCGAGGCGAAGCTCACCGGCATGGCCTTCACCGCCGCCTACCCGGAGGAGGGGTCGGACTACCAGAGCCACGTCGCCCCCGGTCTGGGACTGCCGTATCACCAGCACCTGTTCAGCGCACGCCTGGACATGACCGTCGACGGCGTCACCAACGCCGTCGACGAGATCGATGCGGTGAGTGTGCCGATGGGAGAAGGCAATCCGTGGGGTAATGCGTTCACCGCGCAGATCACCCGCATCGCCTCCGAGGCCGACGGGGTGCGGCAGGCCAATGCCGCGGCGGGCCGAACCTGGCACATCGTCAACACCGAGAAGACCGGCCGGATGGGTCACCACCCGGCGTACGCACTGCACGCCCATCAGACCCCGATGCTGCTCGCCGACCCCGCGTCATCGATCGCCAAACGGGCCGCATTCACCACCAATCAGGTGTGGGTGAGTGCCTACGATGCGTCGGAACGTTATGCGGCAGGCGATTTCGTCAACCAGAGCTCGGGCGCGGTGGGCCTGCCCGCGTACCTCTCGGCCGATCGCCCCCTCGACGGCGAGGACATCGTGGTGTGGCACACCTTCGGGATCACCCACTTCCCCCGCACCGAGGACTGGCCGATCATGCCGGTCGACTACGCCGGATTCACGTTGAAGCCCTACAACTTCACCGACAAGTGCCCGGTGATGAACGTGCCACCCACCACGGCCAAGCACTGCTGCGGGTAGTCGGTCCCCCGCCGGCCGAGTGCCGCGAGCCTCGACCCCCGCCGGTCGAGTGCCGCGAGCGTTGACCCCACCTGCTTGACCCCGCTGGCCGAGTGCCGCGAGCGTTGACCCCGCCTGCTTGACCCCGCTGGCCGAGTGCCGCGAGCTTGCGAGCGGTGTATCGAGGCCACCACACCGAGCCCGAGAGCGCTTGGTGCGCACCACCTTTCCAGCCCACGAAAGTGGCCTCGATACACTCGCTCGTTCCTCGCGAGCACTCGGCCGGCGGGAACGACTGACGAAAGCCGCTTCGACTCGCCCGGGAACCTGCCCCGCTGGCCGAGTGCCGCGAGCTTGCGAGCGGTGTATCGAGGCCACCACACCGAGCCCGAGAGCGCTTGGTGCGCACCACCTTCTGGCCTACGAAAGTGGCCTCGATACACTCGCTCGTTCCTCGCGAGCACTCGGCCGGCGGGAACGACTTACGAAAGTGGCCTCGATACGCTCGGCCGGCGGGAGCGACTTACGACACTTTGGTGCAGAACGGAACTACAGGCCCATGTCGCGGCCGATGAGATCCTTCATGATCTCGGTGGTGCCACCGAAGATGGTCTGGATTCGGGAATCGGTGTACGCGCGCGCCACCTTGTACTCGTTCATGTACCCGTAGCCGCCGTGCAGCTGCACGCAGCGGTCGATGACCTTCTTGGCGGTTTCGGTGCACCACCACTTGGCCTTGGCCGCGTCGACCGCGGTCAGGTCGTCGTCGAGCACCGCGCGCAGGCAGCGGTCGATGTACTGCTCGGCGATGTCGAGTTCGGTCGACATCTCGGCGAGATAGAAGCGGTTGGCCTGGAACGAGCCGATCGGCTTGCCGAATGCCTTGCGGTCCTTGGTGTACTGCAGGGTCTCCTCGAAGACGCCCCGGGCACCGGCGATGGCACCGACGGCGATCGACAACCGCTCCGAGGGCAGGTTTTGCATCAGGTGATAGAAGCCGCGGCCCTCGACGCCGAGCAGATTCTCCTTGGGCACACGGACATCGGTGAACTGCAGTTCGGCGGTGTCCTGCGCCTTGAGGCCCATCTTGTCGAGCTTGCGCCCGCGCTCGAAGCCCTCCATGTCGCGTTCGACGACGAGCAGCGAGAAGGCCTTGTGACCGGCGGCCGGATCCGGATTGGTGCGGCACACCACGACCACGAGGTCGGAGTTGATGCCGGCCGAGATGAAGGTCTTCGATCCGTTGAGGACGTAGTGATCGCCCTCGTCGCGTGCCGAGGTCTTGATACCGGCCAGGTCACTTCCGGCACCGGGTTCGGTCATGGCGACGGCGAGAATCGTTTCGCCGGTGGCCATTCCGGGCATCCACCGGGCCTTCTGCTCATCGTTGGCCAGGTGCAGGAAGTACGGGACGAGCACGTCGTTTTGCAGGCTCAGACCGGGTGCGGCACCACCGAACCGGGAGAACTCCTCCACCACAACGGCATTGAAGCGGAAGTCGTCCATGACTCCACCGCCACCGAACTCCTCGGGGATGTTGAAGCCGAGCAGTCCGGCGTCGCCGGCCTTGCGGTAGGCCTCGCGGTCGACCTGCCCCGCGGCCTCCCACTTCTCGACATTCGGCGCGCATTCGCGAGCCAGGAATTCACGTGCGCTCTCACGCAACTGCTCGTGTTCGGTTTCGAAGATGGTGCGTTTCATGGGTCAGATCCGTTCGATGATGGTGGCGTTGGCCATTCCGGCGCCTTCACACATGGTTTGTAGACCATAACGGCCGCCGGTGGTCTCGAGATGATTGACGAGCGTGGAGAGCAGTCGGGTTCCCGACGATCCCAGCGCGTGGCCGAGTGCGATCGCCCCGCCGCGCGGATTGAGCTTGGCCGGGTCTGCACCGAACTCGTGTGCCCACGCCAGCGGTACGGGTGCGAAGGCCTCGTTGACCTCGTAGGCGTCGATGTCGTCGATCGACAGACCCGCCCGGGCAAGCACCTTGTGCGTCGCCGGGATCGGCGCGGTCAGCATGAAGACAGGGTCGTCGCCGGCCACCGAGAAGGAATGGAACCGGGCACGCGGTTTCAGTCCCAGGGTTGAGGCCATGGTGTCGCTCATGATCAACGCGCCGGACGCGCCGTCGGTGAGTGGCGAGGAGCTGCCGGGCGTGATGTGCCAACCGATCTCGGGAAAACGCTGCGCGTACTGCTCGGTGTAGAAGGACGGTTTGAGTCCGGCCAGCCCCTCGGCGGTGGTGGTGGCTCGCACCGTTTCGTCGACGGCGTGGGTCGAGCGGTTGCCGTCGGCGTCGACGACGTCGATCGGCAGGATCTCCCGACCGAAGAAGCCGTCGGCGGCGGCCTGCGCCGCACGCCGATGTGACTGCGCCGCAAAGGCATCGAGAGCCTCACGATCGAGCTTCCACTTCGCGGTGATCAGTTCTGCCGAAATACCCTGGCCGACAAGACCATCAGGGTATCGGGCGGCGATGCTCGGACCGTAGGGACTCTGGCCGGCAGTGGAGAATCCCATCGGCACCCGGCTCATCGATTCGACGCCCGCGGCGATCACGATGTCGTAGGCGCCGGCGATGACGCCCTGCGCGGCGAAGTGCGCGGCCTGCTGACTGGAGCCGCACTGACGGTCGACGGTGGTCGCAGGCACCGACTCCGGGAAGCCCGCGGACAGCAATGCGGTGCGCGAGATGTTCAGCGCCTGCTCACCGGCCTGGCCGACGCATCCGCCGATGACGTCGTCGACGCGGGCGGGGTCGAGGTCATTGCGCTCGACGAGCGCGCGCAGCACGTGCGCGAGCAACTCGACGGGCTTGGTCTCCGACAGGGCGCCACCGGGCTTGCCCTTCCCGGACGCGAGGCGGACGACGTCGACGATGACGGCTTCGGGCATGAGGCGATCCTCCCAGGAGTGACGACTTTGGTGGCCCGATTCCCGCACGGAACCACCGACTGATCGTTCGCTAAGTAGTAACACATAGGTGTGATCCAGATCAATCACAACCGCACAACCAGCCGAAACGGGTGATCCGGGTGGTCCCGTCGATGAACTAGGATCGGCTTCCATGGCCCGCGAGCGCAGATCCACACCGTCGCGGTACGCGCGTGTGCGCTTCCTCGAGGCCGGCCTGACCGTTCTCGCCGAGGACGGGTACGGCGCCCTCAAACTGGCCGCCGTCTGCGCCCGGGCCGACGCCACCACCGGCAGCTTCTACCACGCCTTCGACAACTGGGCCGAGTTCACCTCCGCTCTCATCACCTTCTGGCGGAAGGAGAAGAGCCAGCGCCCGATCGCCGAGGCCCGCAAGGTGGCCGATCCGCGCGCGCGACTCGCGGTCCTGATGGACATCGGCCTGACCCTGCCCCACGACTCCGAGTCGGCCATTCGCGTGTGGGCGGCCCAGGACCCCGAGGTGCGGGCACTTCAGGAGGAGGTCGACCTCGAGCGCCGCGATTTCATCGCCGAGACCTACCGCGATGTGCTCGGCGACGACGCGAAGGCCGAGGTCTACGCCACCATCTCGATGTACCTGCTGGTCGGATACGAGAGCGGCACGCTGCGCTCCTACGACGCCCTCGACCAGGGATTCCATCTCTTCGTCGAGAGCGCGATCGGACCACTCGACGACGCGCCGGCCCCGGAGTCGACGACGCCGTCCGCCACGTCCGACTAGTCGATCACCTCACGACACATCTCCGGTGTGACCTCTTGCACATTAGTGTAAGTCTACTTATAGTCGACGGCACCGGCCCGACGTGAGGAGCGCGTGTGTACACCATCGATCGCAATCTAGGACTCGATCCCGACACCGAGTTCGAGCTCATCTATCGCAACCTGACCACCTTCGAGTTCCCGTGGGACATGAATCAGGCGTTGAGCTTCGCCCTGTTCCGCACCTATGCCGTTCCGAGCATCGGCCGACTTCTCGACGACACCGGCGAGTTCACCGGCCGAGTCCAGAAACGTTACGACGACACCGGTCTTCTCCTGGAAGTTCCTCTACTCGAAGGATTTTCGAGCCCCAACGGTCGCGCCGCGGTCCGCCGGATCAACCAGATGCACCACATGTACGACATCAGCAACGACGACATGCTCTACGTCCTGGCCACCTTCGTCGTCGTCCCCAAACGGTGGATCGACGACTTCGGTTGGCGGCGCATGACTCACGAGGAGGTTCTCGCCTCCGTGCGCTACTACCGCACACTCGGCAAGCACATGGCGATCACCGGAATCCCGGACACCTACGAGCAGTTCGCCCGGCTGATGGACGAATACGAAGCGAAGCATTTCGCCTACGACGCGGGCGCCCGGCGGGTCGCCGACTCGACGATGCGCCTGATGCAGACCTTCTATCCGAAACCACTGGCCCCCGCGATCGACATCTTCAGCCGATCGGTGATGGACGAACCGCTGCTCGCCGCATTCCACTATCGCCGGCCGGGTCGGATCGCACGCGCGGCGTCGGTGGCGGGATTGCGGGCCCGGGCACGTGTGGTGGCCGCCCTGCCGTCGCGCCGCAAGCCCCGACTGGTGCGCGACATGCCACGAATCCGCAGCTACCCCAACGGCTTCGACATCGAGAAGCTCGGCACGTTCGCCCCCGGCTGCCCGGTGCACCACACGGCCGAGAAGCCGGTCGCGTCGGCGGGATAGGGCCTCTCACCCGATCGGCGGAACCCACCCGCCGGTCGAACCGACCCCATACGCCGGTCGAGCCGCTGCGAGCCCCAAGGGCGAGCAGCGAGTCGAGACCCCGTGCGATGCGCTGGAAAGCGTTGCGAGCGTTCCAGCCTCACCTGGCGGAGGCCTCGATACGGCTCGTCGCTAGCGCTCCTCACCTACTCGACCAGCGGGAAAGCACGGCCCCCAGCGGGGGTAGGGCTCCTCACCTACTCGACCAGCGGGAAAGCGCGGCCCCCAGCGGGGGTAGGGCCCCTCACCTACTCGACCAGCGGGAAACGCGGCCCCCAGCGGGGGGTAGGCCTCACGCACCCGACCAGCGCGGAATCCCCGCGAAAGGTCAAGCAAGATCCGAGAATTCGACGGCCGCCAAGGCGATGTGCACATAGTCGCGGGCCGTCTCGGCCGGGGTCCGGGGACCGTCGGGGCGGTACCAGCCGGCGATTCCCTGACACATCGACAGGATCGCGCGACGCGCCGAGTCGGGCACCCTGGTGGCGAAAACACCGGCGCGGCAACCATCTTCGATCGCCTCACGCAGCTGCTGATCGATGGTGTCGCGATGTTCGCGATACCACCGACTGTTGTCTTCGGTGAGTGAACGGTGCTCCGAGTCGAGGAAGGCCAGATCGCGATAGTTGGCCATGTACAACGCGATCGCCTCCACCATCGCCGACAGCCGCCGGACCGGGTCGGTCCCGGCCTCGACGAGTGCGGCGTCCACGTGGGCGCTCACGGTGGCCATGGCGTGATCGAACAACGCGACGAGGATGGCCTGCTTGTTGTCGTAGTGGTAGTACAGCGCGGGGACGGTCACCCCCACCGCCGCGGCGATCGTCCGGACGCTGGTCGCGTCGTAGCCGTGCTCGACGATCTCGGTGAGCGCGACGTCGAGGATCTTCGGGAGGTTCAGCGGCGGGTAGTGCCGCCAGTCATCGAAGGCGGGCGCCACGGCCGCCACGGCGTCGCTCATCGCACCTCCCCGCGTCATCGACTGCTGGGGAGTTGCACTCGCAACTCCCACCTGCGCGGAATGCATTGTACGCAGGTGGGAGTTGAGCGTGCGGGAGGCGAGGGTCAGCGTGCGGGCGCTCCGACAGGCACGTTCGCGACGCCGATCTCGGCGACCTCGTCAACACCGCCGATCTCGCCGACCTCGTCAACGCCGGCGTCCACGGAGATCTCGTCGATCTGCTCCTCGAGGGCGCTGGTCATCTTCAGGGCGACCTCCTTGATGAACAGCACCGCGACCAGGCTGATCGCCGCCATCACGGCCGACACCAGGAAGATCCGGGCGGTGCCGTCGCCGTAGGCGCCGCGCACGATCTCGGCGATCGGGCCGGGCAGTTCGTTCAGGTTGGACAGTCCGGCTGTCCCGCCGCCGGTTCCCGCGCTGATGCCGAGTGCGCCCAGCCCCTTCGCGATCAGATCGGTGACGTGGTTGGACAGCACCGCACCGAGGACCGACACACCCGCGGCACCTCCGAGTGAGCGGAAGAAGGTGATGGTCGAGGTGGCCGCACCCAGTTCGGTGGGCTTGACGTTGTTCTGCACGGCCAGCACCAGGTTCTGCATGCTCATCCCCATGCCGACGCCGAGCACGAACAGGTAGGCACCGACGAGCACCATGTCGGTGTGCGCTCCGATGGTCGACAGCAGACCGAATCCGACGGTCATCAGCGCGGCACCGGCGACGATGAAGCCCTTCCAGCGACCGAAGCGGGTGATCAACGTGCCCGACACGGTTGCCGACACCATCGATCCGACGATCATCGGCAGCATCAGCAGACCGGCGATGGTCGGCGAGTAGCCGCGGGCGATCTGGAAGTACTGACCGAGGAAGACCGCACTGCCGAACAGCGCGACGCCGACGGCGATGCTGGCGACGGTCGCCAGTGCGATGGTGCGGTCGCGGAACAGGCGCAGCGGGATGATCGGGTCCTTGGCCTTCGACTCGACGAACACGGCCACCGCGAGCAGGATCGCACCGAGCGCGACCAGACCGAACGACATGCCGGAAACCCAGTCGAAGTTCTTGCCGGCCAGGGTGACCCAGATCAGCAGCGTGCTGACGCCGGCGGCGATCAGCGCGGCTCCGGTGTAGTCGATGGTGACGTCGCGCCGGATCACCGGCAGGTTCAGCGTCCGCTGGATCACCAGCAGGGCGATCACCGCGAGCGGGACGCACACGTAGAAGGTCCAGCGCCAGCCGAGCCAGCTGGTGTCGACGATGACTCCGCCGATCAGTGGGCCGGCGACGGTGGCCAGCGACATCACCGCGGCGATCGGACCCTGGTAGCGGCCACGTTCACGCGGGCTGAACATCGACGCGATCACGATCACGACCAGCGCCTGCAGACCACCCAGGCCCAGACCCTGGACCACACGGAAACCGATGAGCATGCCCACCGATTGCGACAGTCCGGCCAGGACCGAGCCGATGACGAAGACCGTCAACGCCGCCTGGACCAGCAGTTTCTTGCTGATCAGGTCGGACAGCTTGCCCCACAGCGGGGTGGTGGCCGTCGACGCCAGCAAGGTGGCGGTGACGACCCAGGTGTACTGATCCTGCGTGCCGTGCAGATCGGTGATGATCGTCGGCAGCGCGTTGGACACGATGGTCGATGACAGGAATGCGACGAACATTCCCAGCAGCAGCCCGACGAGCGCTTCGAGGCGCTGACGGTGCGTCATCGGCGACGACGCCTCGGCGACGTGTGAGTCGCTCTGCGACACAGTCGAACTCATGCGAAAACCTCCCTGGAATTCGGTCAGTTCCCTCCACCGCGTGGGTGCAGGAAGAAGAGTGAGTGCGCGCGGCGACGACGCCGGCGCAACGGGTGAACCCGGTCGGGCACACCAATTAGTTGAGTAGTGCAACTTTATACCCGATAGATGCAACATGCAACTATCTGTCGCTATTCCCCGCCTCGTCGAGCCGGGGCACCGAATCGGCGAGCGGCGTCGTCAGTCGCTACTGGTCTCGAGACGCCGAAGCAGTTCGGTGAGAGTGCGGATGTCGTCCGGGTCCCATTTCGACAGACGCGCCCGCCACTCGGCCACCGCCGACGCGACGACGGCGTCGACACGCTGCCGGCCGACCTCGGTCAGCGAGACGACGCGGGCCCGGGCATCATCGGGATCGGGATGACGCTCCACCAAACCCAGTCGCACCACGGCATCGACCTGCCGCGTGACCGTCGACTTGTCGAGCTCCAGGGCCGCCACCAGCTGCGACATCGGCAAGGAATCGTGCCGCGCGAGAATCGTGAACAGCGGATACGACGACGGATCGAGCGCCGGGTCGATCGCATGAGCACGCAGCCGGGCCCGACCGCGCCCCTGACGCCACATGTCGGCCAGCGCGTCCTCCAACCGCGTGATCGGGTCCGCCGCCGTCCGCACGGATTCGGCTGCTCCCGACTCGCGATCGATACCGTCGCCACTCACGGGAAACAGACTAGCCATGCACGTGCCGGCGTCATCCGTCGGCGACGCCCGACACCCGCTTGAGTACACTTCACTATGGGAAATACCCTTCGATGACACTGTCCGGGGCCGGTTGTCAGATGTGCGCTGGGGAGGGCTGCACATGTGGATACGCAGTTCTGTCACCTCTGAATCGTCGGGCGGCGCCGCCGTACCGTCACCCGCACCTGAACCCGAGGGGGTCGACCGCGAGCACGCGTTCTTGCACGCGCGCCACGCACTGCAGAGTGCGGGCGGCCGCGAGACCACGGTCCGCTACGGAATCGCCGCACTCACCTTGATGTTCGGCGTGCTGGGTGCGGTGAGCATGTTCACGCCGGACGGTTCGGCGGGGTCACCGCCGCGCATGATCGCCATGGCGATCATCGCCACGTCGACCGTGCCGTTCGCCGTGCTCGTCAGCCAGATGAGCCTGGCCACGGCATGGTGGAGCAAGACCGGGCGACTTCGTGGCATGAACAACAGTTTCGCCATCTACGCCGACGTCGGTCTGGCGTCAGCGCTCGCGACATTTCAGAGTCCCGTCCTCGTCCTCGCCGCCTCGTCGCTGTTCGGCGTCGTCGGCGGGTATGTCGCGAATTTCGTGCACCTGCGCATCGTCATCGTCCACATGGTGTTCAGCACCACCACCATCGTCACCACGGCAGCCTTCGCGGTGGCACAGGGTGTCGGTGTCGCCACCGCGGGCTACCTCGCGCTGGTGGCGCTCACCTCGGCCAACGGCCTGGTGCTACTGCTGCGCAACTACTCGCTGTCCTTCAAGCGCGCGCTGCAGATCCAACTCGACTACACGACCACCGATCCGCTGACCGGCGTCCTCAACCGGCGCGGATTCACCGCCGCGATGGCGGGTGTGGCCGCGCGGCCCGGCCGACCGTTCGCGGTGGTGATGATCGACATCGACCACTACAAGTCGATCAACGACCGCTACGGCCACGCGGTCGGTGACGCCGTACTCACCCGGCTCGCGCAGCGCATCCGATCGACCGCCGGACCCGACGCCGTCGTCGGCCGCCTCGGCGGGGACGAGTTCGCCATCGCCGCCCAACTGGGTCACGACGCGCTGGAGCGGATGGCCCGCCGCCTCAGTGTTCCGGCCTCGGGTCTGGTGGGCGGACGCATCGTGACGATGAGCGTCGGCGCCGTCTGCGTCGATCCGCTTCCTCCGATCCCGCGCGGTGAAGCGGATTCCTTCCTCGCGGAGTACCTCAACCAGGCCGACACCGCTCTGCTCTCGGCCAAACACGCCGGCCGCAACACCTACGTCGTCGTCACCGCCGATACCGAGCAGGCCTCGGAGACCGCGTGAGGGCGCCGAAGGGCTGACTCGGCGCGCACTGGCGTGTAACCGATCAGGAAGTGGTTGGTGCACAGTTCTTTTGGTGTCGACCGCGGTTCGCGGCCATCCTCGGTGAATCCGATCGTGGTTACGGTGGACCTACCGGCCGCACAACGCGGCGATCACGAACCCAGGAGGATGCAATGACGGGCACCGTGCTGTTCATCATGACCGGCGCCGACCACTGGACACTCAACGACGGCAGTCGGCACGCGACCGGGTTCTGGGCCGAGGAGGCGGTCGCGCCCCTCGAGGTGCTGCGCGCGGCGGGTTATCGCGTCACCGTGGCCACACCCGGTGGTGTGCGGCCACCGGTCGACGAGGCCAGCCTCGACGCCGGCGCCGTCGGTTCCGCCGAGAAGGCCGATCATCTGCGCGAGGTGATCGCAACGGCCACCGAATTCCAGTGCCCGATCGCGCTGTCCGACGTTGATCTCGCCGACTACGACGCCATCTTCGTGCCCGGCGGCCACGGCCCGATGGAGGATCTCGCCGTCGATCCCGGTGCCGGCGCGGTCCTGACGGCCGCCGACCGGGCGGGCACACCGCTGGCCATTGTCTGCCACGGCCCGGCAATCCTGCTCTCGGCCACCGCCGACGACGGGACCAACGTCTTCGCCGGACGGACCGTCACCGGCTTCAGCGACGCCGAGGAGGAACAGGGAGGACTTGCCGACAAGGCACCGTGGCTGCTGCAGGATCGACTCACCGAGGCCGGTCTGCACGTCACGGTCGGTGCGCCGTGGTCGGTGCACCTCGAGTCCGACGGCAACCTGCTGACCGGGCAGAATCCGGCATCCTCCGAACCGCTCGCGCACGCCCTGCTCGGTCGGATGGAGACGCCCGGCGACAACCGCTGACCGACCAATATTCATCAACTGATGACTTTTGTGGGCGTGGGGCCTACTCTCGAGCCATGCGCGCAATGATCCTCAAAGAGTTCCGTGAACTCCGGCGTGATCCGCGAACGCTGGCCATGCTGATCGCACTGCCACTGTTGCTGCTGATCGTCTTCGGTTATGCCGCAAACTTTTTCGTCGGCTCGACGGAAGCGGCGGTCGTCGGACCGCAGGCCCGACAGGCCGCCGCGGCGTTGCCTGCCTACTTCGACGTCACCGTCATCGAACCCGGCGACAATCGTCAGGATGCGGTGAACCTGTTGAAGGAGAACAAGGTTGACGTCGCCCTCGTCACCGGCCAGACCCCCACCCTGGCCTTGGTCGACGGTTCCAACCTGTTCTCGGCCCAGTCCACCGTGGCGGTCCTCAACAAGGCCGGCGCCGCCGTCACGACCGACGTCCTGTTCAACCCCGGCCTGAAGACGTCGTGGGTGATGGTGCCCGCGCTGATCGGCCTGATCCTCACCTTCATCGGCACCATCGTCACCAGCATCGGTTTGGTGCGTGAACGCGAAGCAGGAACCCTGGAACAGTTGGCGGTGATGCCGATCAAACCCAGTCAGGTGATCCTGGGCAAGATCGCCCCGTACTTCCTGCTCGCCGCGATCGACATGGCCATCGTGACCCTGCTGGGCATGTGGCTGTTCGGAGTGCCGTTCAACGGCAACGTCTTCGCGTTCATCCTCGGCAGTGGCATCTTCCTGTTCGTCGTCCTCGGCCTCGGCGTGTTCATATCGACGGTGTCGCAGACCACCGGGCAGGCCATCCAGACCGCATTCATGTTCATGATGCCGCAGATCTTGTTGTCGGGCATGATCTTTCCGCTTGATGCGATGGCAGCGGGAGTGCGCTGGATCGGCTACCTCCTGCCGTTGACGTACTTCAACATGATCGCACAGGGAATCATGCTGCGCGGCGCGCCGATCACCTCACTCTGGCTACCGTTCCTGGTGCTGGCGGTGATGGCGGTCATCGTGTTCACCGGTGCGACGTTGCGGTTCCGGCGTGACCTCGCCCCCAACGCTCCGAAGACCCGCCCGGCCGACTCCCCGGCCGAGGATGCCTCATGATCGCCTCTGCCACATCGGTTTCCGTGCAGTTCGGCGACACCGTCGCCCTCGACGGGGTGAGCGTCGAACTGCGCCCCGGGACGGTGGTCGCGGTGGTCGGCGGCGACGGCGCCGGCAAGACCACGCTGCTGCGCACGTTCGCCCGGGAGGTCATCCCCGCGTCCGGGAGGGTGCTCGCCCCGGACAAGGCCACCATGGGCTTTCTGCCGGCGGGACCGGGCAGTTGGAGTGCGCTGACCGTCCGGCAGAACCTCGATTTCGTCGGCGGCATCTACGGTTTGACCGGCACTGCGCTGACCGAACGCCGCGAGGAGATGATCACCCGCGCCGGGCTCGGTGTCGCCGCCGATCGCCCCGCCTCGGCACTGTCCGGCGGAATGCGCCGCAAACTCGCCGCGTCGATGGCGATGATCCACCGGCCGCAGCTGATCATCCTCGACGAACCCAGCACCGGGGTCGACCCGGTGAGCCGAATCGACCTGTGGCGGATGATCTCCGAGAGCGCTGCCGACGGCGCCGCGGTCATCATGTCGACCACCTACCTCGACGAGGCCGAACGCGCCGGGGAACTCCTCGTCCTCGACGGTGGCCGCACCCTCGCGCAGGGTTCGTATGACGATGTGCGCGCCGGGTTCGCCGGCACCGTCACCACCGCACCGCAGCCCGCGCGACGGGAATGGTCGTGGCGGCGTGGGCACGATCGTCACGAATACTGGCCGCCCGGAACGACACCCACCGACCCCGGGCAGCGGACCACCATCACACCGGACCTCGAGGACATCGTCATCTCCCTGTCGCTGGAACGACAACTACCGTCCGGGGCGAGCACATGAGCGAGCACCCCGTCATCCGTGCCACCGCGGTGACCAAGAGATTCGGTGACTTCACCGCCGTCGATGCCGTCACCATGGACGTCCGGCCCGGTGAGGTCGTCGGGCTCCTCGGCGCCAATGGGGCCGGCAAGACCACCCTGATCCGCATCCTGCTCGGCCTGCTCCGCCCCTCAGCGGGCAACGCCACCCTGTTCGACGGTCCACCCGACCGCAAGCGCCGCGCCCGATTGGGTTATGTCCCACAGAATCTCGGCTTGTACCGGGATCTGACCGTGGCCGAGAACCTCGACTTCTCCACCGGCGCGTACGGCGTGCCGACACCCACGCTGCCCGATGACCTCCGATCCCACGCGGGCACCCTGGTCGGCGACCTTCCGTTGGGCGCGCAACGACGCATCGCCTTCCTCGTCGCGCTCGCCCACTCTCCCGACGCCCTGGTGCTCGACGAGCCGACCTCCGGCGTGGATGCGCTGTCCCGGGCCCGGCTGTGGGACACCATCCGCGGTGAATCCGACAAGGGCACCGGCGTTCTCGTCACCACGCACTACATGGAGGAGGCGCAGGAATGCGACCGGCTGCTGCTGATGTCGGCAGGCGGACTCGTCGCACACGGCAGCGAGACCGACATCATCGGTGACACCCGCGCGATGTCGGTGACCACCGACGACTGGCAGCAGGCGTTCGCTGCCCTCAACTCGGCCAACGTTCCGGTCATCCTGTCCGGCAGGGCGATTCGTGTCGCCGACACCGACCCGGATGACCTCCACCGAATCCTCGATCAGGCGGGAATCGCCGCCACCATCACACCCGTTCCGGCCACCATCGAGGAGAAGATGCTGGTTCTCGCCCGGAACGCCTGACGCCATGAGCACACGATCACGAGGCCGACCACGTGTGGATTCCGCGCGGCCGGAGACGCGAACGGCGATCCTGACCGCGGCCCGCGAGATCTTCGCCGAGCGAGGTTTCGAACGAACCACCATGCGCGCCATCGCCTCTCGCGCCGGTGTCGATGCCGCATTGATCCACCACTACTTCGGCACCAAGGACACCCTGACCGTCGAGGCGCTGCGCCCGGACATCGATCCGGCCGCCGTCTTCCGCGGGCTCACCGTCGACACCCCGGGCCTGGGCACCGTATTCGTGACGCGGGTACTGACCGTCTGGGAGAACGACGTCCCGCAACGCGAACGAGGTACCGCACTGCTGCGCATCGCCGTCACCCATGATCCGGTGGCCGAACGGATGCGCACCTTCTTCTTCGGACTGGCCCGACACGTGCTCGGCGACATGGCCGCCGACGACGACCGAGACCTCCGGATCGCGTTGATCGCCAGTCACATTCTCGGCATCCTGATGATGCGCTACGTGCTCCGCCTCCCGGAGATCGCCGACGCCGACATCGCCACGCTGGCCGGACGGGTCGGACCGGTGATCGAGCAGTACCTGACGGGACCGCCCGGATCACCGGTCGAGTGACCGCACGTTCAGTCGTTCACCAGTTCCTTTGTGGCCGAGGCGGTCGTGTCATCGGTGGCGTCGTCGGCGGGCTTCCGGCTGCGCAGTACGCCGATCGCGATGGCGATCACCCCGAGTACCAGCAGGACCAGCGGCACGACCACCGACAGCAGCGTCAGCTTCTGCGCGGCCGACTCGGCCTTGGTCACCGCAGCGGCCACGCTGTCGGGGGTCAGGTTCGCCTTCACCGCGAGCACCGGCAGCAGCGGAACCGCTTGACCGTTCACCATGACGGTGGCCAGGATCTGTTGGTCGATCGAGGAATTCAGCGGTGCACCCGTCGTCGCATCGGCATCGAGGACGATCTTCGACGACGCGGTGTAGGCGAGCGGCACGGTGTCCGGCAGGGTCGGCAGCGCGGCGGAGATCGCCTGCCCCTGCTCGGCAGGCAACGTGGCGACGAGACCGGCGATCAACGCCTTGGGCAGGGCCGGCGGAAGCGACTTCAGCGTGTCCTGATTCTGCAGTGCCCCTGAGGCATTCACCTCGTATCGGAGGACGTCACGATCGTTGACGGTTCCCTCACCGAGGTACGTCAGCGGCGCCGCGGCCTGCAGATCGGGCACGTAGAAGCTGTAGTTCTGCGGCTTCGGGTGCAGCGGCAGCGTGAAGATCAGTCCTGATGCCGCGGTGGCGCCGCTACCACTGGGCGGCTGGTCGGTCGCCTCCATCGTGGTCCGATCGATGGCGTAGGTGATCGACGACGGCTTCTGGAGGCCACCCGGTCCCTTCAGCAGGGAACTCCGCTCGGTGATGGCCAGGCCCTCCTGCTCGCCGGTGACCTGCACTCGTTGATCCAGGGTGATCGGGACGTCCTTCGCGACGGCGTTCGCGAGGTCGCCGGAGGCCATCGCGGCCGAGTTGAGCATCGTCGCGGTGCCCGAGTAGGTGGCCGTCGTGTCGACATCGGTGGGCAACTTACTCAGCGCCGGGGTGATGGCGAACCGCGTGACCGCGGACAACACGAGCAGAAGTAACCCGATGACGATGAGAACAACCGAGGATCGGCGAAGTCCTGACATGAACACTCTCCAGGTGATGAAGGAACTGACCAGCCGACTTCACCAGAGTGGGCTGGGTCACATCCAGGCTGTCGGCACATCGTGTGGCACCGCATAACGGACACCCCGCCGGAGTGGGCCGCGTCACATCCGCGCGGTACGGTCATCGCATCAGCGACGAAAGACGGGTGATCGCATGACGCGGTTCGCAGCATCCGGAGGTGCGCCGACAGCCGAGTCGGCGGCAGCCAGGCCTGGTCGAACGGGGCTGACGGGATCGGCGGGGCTGCGTGTCGCCGAGGCCACCTCCCTGACCCCGGCGCCCCCGGAGCTGCTCCGCCATGCCGCACGTCTGGCCACGAGCCACCTGTCCTCGCTCGCCGACAGGGCACTGGCCCGCATCCGCGCCGAGGTTCCGCACTACGGCACCCTGATCGACGGTTCCCGCGACTTCGAGTCGGCGATCTACACGACGGTCGAGGTCGCGGTGTGGTCGCTGGCCGATCCCGACCGCAGCACCGATTCGGCACGACATGCCTGGGACATCGGACGCCGGCACGCTCGGGCCGGCATCCCGCTGCCCGTGGTGTCGCAGGGTTTCCGGATCGGCGCCGCGGTGGTGTGGGACCGACTGGTGGAGCTGATCTCGGCCGAACATCCCGACCTCATGCCGGTCCTGGCACGATGCGCCAACGAGTACTGGCAGTTCTGTGAACGGGACCAGCGACTGATGATGGAGTCCTACCGACTGATCGTCGACGGCGACGTGGCCCACATCGAACGGAAGCTCTTACCGGTTCTGCGTATGCTGCTGCGTGGCCATGCCGACAGCGTCGACTGCGAGAGCGCGGCCGTCGCGCTCGACGTTCCCCATGACGGACGATACGTCGTCGCCCGAATCTCGGACCGGCGCAACGATTTCAGTGTCAACGACGGTTTCGGTGTCGACGACGGCCCGATCCGCGACGAGGTCGGCGAGATGACCATCTTCCGCTGTCGTCAGAGACACGGCATGACGCTGGTGGTCCACCTCGGCGACCGATCTCACGACGAGGCGAAAGCCGCGCTGGCCAAACGTTTTCCGAACACCGCAGTCGGAATGAGCCCCGTGGTGTGCGGCCTGTCGGCACTCGGTCAGGCCAACCAGCACGCCGATCTCGCCGAACGTATCGGCGCGGGCCACACCGGCATGACCGTGCTGTCCGACCGCATTCCCGAAGCACTCCTGCTGGCTCGTCCCGATCTGGCGTCGGTTCATCTCAGCGAGGTACTCGGCCCCGTCCTCGACCTCGACGCCACCGAGCGGGACACCCTGCTGCACACCATGCAGACCCTGGACGTCGGCGGGTCCACCGCCCAGGCCGCCAAAGCCCTGTTCTGCCATAACAACACGGTGCTCAATCGTCTGCGGCGGTTCGAACGCCTCACCGGACGTCACCTCGAGTCGCCCGGGGATCTCGTGGACGTGGCGCTGGCGTTGTGCGCGTTTCGGTTGCGGGGGTGAGGGTTGGGCGAAGCCCCCACGGCACCTGTTCACCCGTCGTCGCGATACCCGATGGCGACGATCTGTCCGTCGACCACCTCACCGAGGTAGATCGGCGGGGTGATGAGGCGGCGGGCACCGTCGCGTCCGGTCACCGATCCCGACTCGACGACGGCGAGAAAGTCCGCGGTCGTCGGTGCGTCGTCGCCCCGCCGGGACGATCGGGCGTAGGCAATGATGGCCTCGTAGGTGGTCTCGGTGAGGGAACTGGCCGGCGGCACAAGCGGACCGGCGCGTTCCCGGTATCGCCGGATGAGTGATCGGTTGGCGTCGCTGTCGAGACTTTCGAAGTAGGCGAATGCGGTGTGCAACCCGGCGGCCGCCTCGTCGCCGATGAGTTGCAGGCTTGCCTCGTCCAGCACCAGTGCGAATGTTCTTGTCGCACGGTGGAGTTCGCTCTTCCAGAAGGAACGTTGGAACGCCACCTCGTCGTGGCCGACGAGGGTGGTGAGCACGAGCTCGGCACGCGAGAGGCGAATCCGGTCGATCACCTTCTCGAAATCGGTGGTCCCGAGGTCGACGAATGCCTCCCCCACCACCGAGCCGCCGGTTTCCGACACCACCCGACGGGCCGACATGTGCGCCCCGAACGACCACGAATAGCGTTGTCCGACAAAGAACCAGCGTGACGCCCCGGTGTCGGACATGAGGTGCGGAACACCCACCCGGAGTTGACCCATCGGACGTTCACCGAGCCGGATCACGTTCTCGCGGTTCGCACCTCCCTCGTTCAGGACTGTGTGGATCAGCAGCACACCGGTGCCTTGCAGGGCATTGGCCACCGCATTGAACGTCGCCGACGTCACGCATGCGAACACCGCCCGGCAGCCCTCGCGGACCAGACGCAACGCCTCTGCGACCCCCGACCATGATCGGGAGGCGTCGTCGCCGACACGGAGTTCGACCCGTTTGCCTCCGATGCCGCCGTCGTCATTGATCTCGTCGACCGCCATCTCGGCCAGGGTCTGCGTGGCCTGGGCGAACACCGCGGCGGAACCGGACTTGCTGAGAAGAAGACCGATCCGGTGCACGGACGGATGCGGCGGTGACGGAGGATCGAATCCGCGGCGGCGCACCAGCCAGTCGATGCCGTCATGGTCGACCTCGGATGCGAGCGTGACGCGGGTACCGTCACCCTCCCGATGGAAGCGGATCGTCAACCGTCCCGGCCAGGGTTGCTGGTGCACGATCACGACCCGTTGCGCGGGCCGGATCGACATGACACGTCCGAGGAGGGTGATGTCGGACTGGTCGGTGGCGTCCGAGCGCATGGGCAGGGGGATCGCAATGGCAGCACCCACTGCGAGTTCGGCACACTCCGCCCCGAGGAGGCGCCCGTCGGCGAACATCTGGAAGGCACGGGCGGGGTGGACGCCGACGTAGGTCTGGGCGGTTACCGAGACCGTCGACATCGATCCACCTCTGTCGGTCCGGTGACCGGTCAGGCGGTCCGGCCCGACGCAGACGAGTCGTCGGCGTCGGGCAGTTCACCGGCCGTCGACTCCGGTGCCGTGGCGAGCGCACCGTTGAGCAGACTCTGCAAGAACTCGAGCGCATCGCGGGCCGGTCCGGACGGGTCGATGGAGAAGTAGCGGTGCCGACCCTCGCGGCGCTCCACCACCATGCCGGACAGTCGCAGCGCCTTCAGGTGCGTCGAGACGGTGGTCCGTCCCACGGAGGTGATGCGATCGCTGATGAATCCGGCGCTGCACTCACCGTTTTCGGCAAGGACGTCGAGGATCTGGCGACGTACCTGGTCGGCCAGGACGGCGAATGCCGACTCCTCGTTGTCCTGCACCTTCAACCTCCACGATCAGGCGGGCTGTCGCGTTCTCCATCGAACTCTTCTGTGTACTCTAACGGGTCGCCCACGGACGGCGGATCACACTGCCGCCCGACCGGTCTGCGCGACCGGGCTGATCACCGCATCGCCGTGCCCGGCACCGAGCGGGTCGGGCCACGTGCTCCACACGTCGGGACCCAGTCTGATCTCGTCCATGGTCAGCAGGCATTCATCGAGCCGCTCGACCAGCAGTCTCTTGTCGATGTCCTGTCCGATGAAGACCAACTCCTGGCGGCAATCACCAGCCGGCTCCTCCCATTTGTCGAGGATGCCTTTCCGGCGGTAGTCGTCGGTCGGCCACGCGACCTCGGGGAGGAACCGCCACCATCTGCCGACGTAGCCGTGCCGGATTCGGTGCCCGGCCTGGGAGATGCTTCCGATCTCGGAGAATCGCGCCGCATTCCAGAAGTACCCTTTGGCGCGCAACAGATTCCCGTTGTCCCATTCCGTGACGAGAAAGTCGTGGAGCCGTTGCGGATGGAACGGCGAACGCTGGCGATAGACCACGGAACCGATTCCGTACTCCTCGGTTTCGGGCGTGTGCTGACCTTCGAGTTCCTGCAGCCAGCCCGGTGCGGTCGCCGCCTTCTCGAGGGAGAACAGGCCGGTGTCCATGATGGCGTCGAGCGGGGCGTCACCATGCATCATCGTCAGGACGTCCGCGGAGGCGTTGAGCGTTCGCAACACACCGACGACCTCGGCGAGCTGACGTTCGTCGATGAGATCGGTCTTGCTGATGAGAATGACGTCGGCGAACTCGATCTGGTCGACGAGGAGGTCGGCGATGCCGCGCTGATCTTCGGGAGCGTCGGCGGTGACCGCCCCTCCCGTCCGGTAGTCGTGCAGAAAGCTGCTGCCGTCCACGACGGTCACCATCGTGTCGAGGCGTGCGATGTCGGCGAGCGCCCCGCCGGCAGGGTCGATGAAGGTGAAAGTCTCTGCGACGGGCAGGGGTTCGGAGATTCCGGATGATTCGATGAGAAGGTAGTCGAAGCGTCCCGCGGCGGCGAGCACACTGATCTCGGCGAGCAGGTCGGCCCGCAGCGTGCAGCAGATGCAGCCGTTGGTCATCTCGACCAGACGTTCCTCCGATCGACTCAGGGTGACCTCCCGTTCGATCTCGGCACCGTCGATGTTGACCTCGCTCATGTCGTTGACGATGACGGCGACCCGACGGTTGTCGCGGTTACGCAGGATCTGGTTGAGGAGTGTGGTCTTACCGGCGCCGAGGAAGCCGGACAGGACTGTCACCGGAAGTCTGTTGTCGGTCATGGGTTCATCGACCTCTCGTGATGCAGGGCTGGCTCATTGACGAGTCGAGGATCAGGCGGAAGGGAAAGGGCTGCGCGGGTGGCGGATACCTCGATGGCACGCTTCCGGGGGTATCCGCCACCCATTGCGGGTCTGTCAGGCGGCGGGCTCGAGGTATCCCTCGAAGAGATCGACCATGACGCTGGCTGCGTCGGTGTCGTCACCGAAGAGTTCCTCGCCGGTGAATTCGACGTGGTAGGTCGGTTCGGCTCCGCCGTCGGTGCGGCCATGGCCGATCGCGTCGGGGAACGGCCACTTGTCGGCGGTGCGGTGCCGGACGATGCCGGTGCGACCGCGGCAGAAGGCCGGCATGCGGATGTGCCCGGCGAAGTATTCGTCCCGGACGCGGACCGTGTCACCGACGTTGTACACGTGGTTGTCGGTGCGGGCGGGGCGACCCTGCGACGTGGCCGGCAGCGACAGCGGGAATGGTCCGCCCGCAAAGGATTCGAGTTCCTCCTGGGTCAGGACCCCGGTCTCGACCATCAGTGTCGCGACCCCGATGGCGTAACGCTCGTAGTAGGGCGTGACCAGGTAGTGAACGGGCGCGATGCGTTCGACGACGTGGCGCACCTCGTCGACGCTGAACTTGCCGAGTTCGGCGACGCCGAGGAAGAAGAGGCTGTAGGGCAGGTGTTCCCAGTCGGCGTGGAAGGTCTCCGGGCTCGGCAACCCGTGGTCGTATTCGTTGATCGTGTGGTCGACCGGGCCGAAGCCCTGTTTGCCGCCCAGATCGTGCACTCCATCCATGATGGTGTCCTTTCTGATGTTTCGGATCTGATCGTTTGGAGGTGGGAGGTGTCAGGGCACCGTGGGCAGGGCCACGCCGATCAGGCAATCCTTGGTGACGATCGCCTGGAGCTGTTCGGCGGTCCAGCCCTCCGTGCCCGCCGGGCGCATCGGCAGGACGAGATAACGGGTTTCGGCCGTGGTGTCGACGACGCGGATCTTCATGTCGTCGGGCAGGGTGGTACCCAGCTCGGCGAGAACGGTGCGTGGCTCGCGGACCACGCGGGCACGATACTCGAAGCTCTTGTACCAGGTCGGCGGCAGACCGAGGATCGGCCAGGCGGTGCAGGAACACAGGGAGCACACGATGACGTTCTTGAGGTCGGGTGTGTCCTCGAGCGCCACGATGTACTCGCCCTGCGGGCCGAGCCAGCCGTACTGGGCGACGGCGGCGGTTCCGTCGGTGAGCAGCAGTTCGCGGAACTCCGGGTCGGTCCACGCGCGCGCCACCAGCTCTGCGCCTTTGCGTGGAGTGAAGTCCTCTTCGAAGGTCTTCTTCCAGGTTTCCACATACCCTTCGGGGACAAGACCTTTGGACTTCAGCGCCTCGTAGAGCGCCCAGGCCCGATCGCCGGCCGGCGCCTGCTCGGGCACTCCGGGGGCGTGGGTGACCGCTGGGCTGTGATCGATCGTTGTGGACATGGTGGACCTTTCCTTGTTGGGCTGAACTGTTATGGCGAAATGTGGGCTGTGCCGAGAAATGTGGGCTGCGAACTCGAGAGTGGCTACGCGGGAGCAAGTTCCGGAGACACCGTGGAGGTCACCGGCGGAGCGGGGAATCCTCCCGACAGCGACTCGAAGGCATGTCCGACGCGCAGGACGGTGGCATCGTCGAAGTGCTTGCCGATGATCATCATTCCCGCGGGTAGCCCGTCGACGAGACCCGCGGGGACCGACAATGCTGGATGGCCGGTGACGTCGAAAGGTGCGGTATTGGCGATCATGCCGAGCGCCTTGGCGAGGTAGGTACCACGGTCGATCCCCGGTTCGGGAAGTTCGGAGGCAACATACGGCAGCGTCGGCATCACCAGAACGTCGTAGGTCCGCAGTGCGTCGTCGTAGGCGGCGCGGGCGGCCGGGACCAGGTTGCGCGCTTTGCCGTAGCTGCTCGCGCCCAGGGCGGTGACTCCGTGATATCCGCACAGGGCAACGAGTTTCACGGTCTCCGACAGGTCGTCCGCGTGGTCGATGCGACCCCGGCCGAAGAAGGCCATCTGCTCCGGGTCGTACAGTCCCCCGGCGTTGAGTCCGTAGCCGTTGCCGTCGAGCATCTGGTAGGCACCGCCATCGGTGGCGATCACATTCCAGACGTGGAAGGCATGCCGATGCCACGGGATGCTCACCTCCTCGACGACCGCGCCATGAGTCGCGAACCCGTGTGCGGCGGCCCGTACCAGCTCGTCCACCTCGGCCTGCGAGACCTCATGACCGAATCCTTCGGTCACCACTCCGATCCGCAGTCCATCGACACCACCGTCGAGACCTTCCGTATAGTTCTTGGCTGCAAGGGATTCGGGCTGACGCGGGTCGTCGCCGTCGACGCCGGCGAGCACCGAGAGCATCAGTGCGGCGTCGGCGACGGTGCGGGTGATCGGACCGACGTGATCGATGGTCCGCTCGATGGGGAATGCGCCGGTGTAGGGCACGAGTCCGAATGTGGGTTTGTGTCCGACGACCCCGCAGAACGATGCCGGGATCCGGATCGAGCCGCCCTGGTCGCCGCCGATGGCGAGGTCGACGTCGCCGTTGGCCACGAGGGCGCCGCTGCCGCCTGAGGAGCCGCCGGCCTCGCGGGTGGGATCCCACGGATTGCGTACTGGACCCGACGCCGGGGTGAAACTCGATCCGGAGAAGCACAGGTCCTCGCACACCGATTTGCCCGCGATCTCGGCGCCCGCGTCGAGCAGCCGGGTGACCACGGTCGCGTCGCGGGACGGGATGAATCCCTCCAGCGTCCGCGAGCCGTTCATCATGGGTACGCCGGCGACGGCCACATTGTCCTTGATCGCGACCCGCCGCCCGGCCAAGCGGGTGTCGGATGGGGAATCCGCGGAGATCGACGTCCGTGCGTACCACGCGCCCAACGGATTCGATTCACCGGTCTCGGCGAGTTCGTACTCGCGCGTCGGTGCCGTGGGTGCGGCGTTGGTCGCATAGAGATCGTCGACGGCGTCGTAGGAACCCAGTGCCCCATCCACGAGGCCGGCGAACTCGGTGCGCCCCTCGTCGTTCAGGGTGAGTCCGAAATGTTCTGCAGCGCGGCCGATGTCGTCGGGGGTGGGTCGCTGAACTGTCATGGTTGATTTCTCCTCACAGGCGGTGTTGGCTATGTCGCTTTCGAAATCCGATGGTGGGGTGGCTCAGTTATAGTGCGCACCTACGCACATGTCAATGTGTATCGACATATCGACTTTTGGCTGCGCTGCCGCGCCGTTCGTGTTGTACTGGACGTGCGCTACAACAATGCTCAGACACGTCAGCCCAGCAGAGTTGTCAGCCAGCGCCCGACAGTTGACCGACAGTGACCAGCAGACCAACAGTGACCACCAGGTGAGGTTCCGATGCTCATACGATCTGGTTTCACACTCCCCGCGCGCACCGCCCGACCGGACGACTGGGCCGAGATGCTGCGGGATCACTTTGTGTCACTGGAGGTTTCCGACCTCGAGGACTCAGGTTTCACCGGCGCAGTGCGCTCATCACAGGCCGCCCACCTGCACGTCGCGACGGTGAACTCGGTGACCCAATGCATTTCCCGAAGCCGGCCACTCATTCGTACCGACGGTCGAGACGACCTGCAGATCGGTGTCCTGCGGCGTGGTCGGGCCACGATGAGGCAGGACGACCGGGAGTGCACACTCGGACGCGGGGACTTCGTCCTGTACGACATGAGTCGCCCTTTCGACTGGCACTTCGAGGGCCATCCGCACGACGGGTCCTGGAGCATGGAGGTCTTCACCTGGCCACGCTGCTCACTGCCACTCGGCGAAGCGGACGTGCGAGCGCTGACCGCGGTCGCTTTCGACGGGCACTCCGGTGCCACCTCCCTGTTGGGCAGGTTCCTGCACGATCTGGCAGCGTTGCGGATGGCCGACAGTATCGACTCGTCCACCGACGCCATCGTCGACGAGGTGGGCGACCTGGTGAACGCGGTCCTGCGTCGGTCGTTGCGCACCGACCGCTCACCACATCACGACCTCATGCGATCTGCTCTCGCCGAGATCGATTCGCGCCTCACCGATCAGGCCCTCGGGCCAGCCGACATTGCTGCAGCACTGTCGATTTCGCTGCGTCACCTGCATCGTGTGTTCGCCGAACACGACACCACGGTGTCACGCACGATCCGGCAGCGCCGACTGGAGAACTGTCGCCGTGATATCGCCGCGGACACCGGCAAAGTCCGCTCCCTCCAACAGATCAGCAGCCGTTGGGGTTTCGGCGACCTTCCGGTGTTCAGTCGCTCCTTCAAGCAGGAGTACGGCATCAGTCCGCGCCAGTATCGGGCAACTCTCGTCACCGGCTGATCATCGGGCGTTCAGCGACAAGTACGTGACCCTCTCAGGTAAGTGAGTATCCGATTCCTGACTACCGTTGGTCTCACCGCGCCGAAAGCATCACCATCACAACGTGATTGACGACCGTCGACGCGCAACGAATCGCATCGTCGGTCCACGATGCGCCAGGCCCAAGGAGTAATCATGGAATCAGCCATCGACACCCACCTCGTCTGCCCGCGTGCAATCTCACGACGGGTGCCCGACGAGTACCAACCGCCCTTCCCCATGTGGGTCGGCCGAGCCGACGACGCCGTCACCGAGGTCACCATGGCATACCTCGGCGTTCAGTACCGCGACGCGGCCGACCGTGCCGGCGCGTTGGAGGCGTTGCGCACGATCGCGGGCCTGCTGGACAACGACGCCGATCATCACGATCTGACCGAGCACACCGACGCTGCCGGCTACGTCAACCTGATGGTGACCGGATACTGGCGCGAACCCGCTGCATTCTGCTCCTGGCTGCGGTCACCCGCCGTCACGGAATGGTGGAACTCCGACGACCGGCTCTCCGACGGTCTCGGCTACTTCCGCGAGATCACCACCCCGCGCGTCGATCAGTTCGAAACCCTGTATGCCTTCCGGGACAACCTCCCCGGGGTCGGCGCGGTCATGGACACGATCAGCGGCGAGATCAACGAGCACGGTTATTGGGGATCGATGCGCGAACGCTTCCCGCTGTCCCAAACCGACTGGATGCAGCCCTCCGGCGACCTGCGCATCATCAGTGGCGATCCCCACGCCGGTGGCCGCGTCACCGTGCAGGGACACGACAACATCGCCATAATCCGATCCGGACAGGACTGGCGCGACGCCGGAGCCGAGGAACGGTCGCTCTACCTCGACGAGATCGAACCCACGCTGCGTGCCGGAATGGACTTCCTCCGCGACGAGGGCCAGGCAGTCGGGTGCTACAGCAACAGACTCGTACACAACATCGATCTCGACGGGAACCCCGTCGACGAGACCTACAACATCGGCCATTGGCGTTCGCTGGAGAAACTCGAGCGGTGGGCCGAATCGCACCCCACTCACCTGCGCATCTTCACCACGTTCTTCAAGGTGGCGGCCGACCTCGACAAACTCCGTCTGTACCACGAGGTCTCGGTGTCCGACGCCGCCAATCAGGTGTTCGAGTACATCAACTGCCACCCCGCCACCGGGATGATGCGCGACGCCGTGCTCGGCCAACCTGCCGAGTAGTCGGCGGGCGCACCCACGAGGTGACGGTGCTCAGCGGATCAGCGGCCGCATCTCGCCCGACGCGTCCGCGGTCGCCGCCCAACTGGCCAGCAACTTCAAGGAGTCGGCGGCCGGCGTCCCGGCGGCCGCCGTATACGCGAGCATCGTCAGCTCCGGGTGCGCCGGGAATTGCATTGCCTCGTAATCGAGTTCCATCGCGCCGACCGCCGGATGACGGAGCTTCTTCTTCCCGGTCCGATGGAACCGCACATTGTGCGCCGCCCACCGGGTACGGAATTCGTCGCTCCGCGTGGACAATTCGCCGATCAGATCGATGAGCTTCTTGTCGTAGGGATTGCGGCCGGCCTCCGACCGCAGCATCGCGGCGATGTCGTCGGCACTGCGTTCCCAGTCGACGAAGAAGTCCTTGGATGCGGGATGGAGGTAGACGAAGCGGGCGGTGTTGGGACACCGCGTCGGATCACTCGCGAGCAGCGGGGCATACAGCGCACGCGCCATGGTGTTGACGGCGAGCATGTCGTGACGGGCGTTGCGCACCCACGCGGGCGCATCAGACATCGCGTCGAGCAACTGCTGCACTCCCGCCGTGATACCGCCGCCGCGGGAGCGCTGACGCACCGGCCCCTTCTGGGCGGCGCGCGCCAGATCGTACAGATGCGCCCGCTCCGCCTCGTCGAGTTGTAGTGCGGAGGCGACGCCGTCGAGCACGGCATCCGAGGCGCCGGTGAGGTTGCCGCGTTCCATCCGCACGTAGTAGTCGATGCTCACCCCGGCCAGCAGCGCCACCTCCTCGCGCCGCAAACCTGCGACGCGGCGTTTGGCGCCACCGTAGGCCGGCAGCCCCGCCTGTTCCGGGGTGATCCGGGCGCGCCGCGAGGTGAGGAACTCGCGGACCTCGGCTCGATGGTCGGCTGGTGTACTCATGTCTTCCACGGTAGGTCGCGGTCATCGGTGGTGGGAGGTACTGGCGTTACCCGGAAGAACCGGAACTCCCACGACCGGCGGCGGGCGAGTGCACTGGTGATCGACCCAGCACCGTCCACAATTGCCACGCAGACCACGATTCGACAAGGAGCCACCATGAGTACCTGGACACCCCGGGATGCGCGAGCGATCGCAGATCCCCAAGAAGTGGAGCTCGCCACGCGACGCCGCGACGGCAGCCTCCGCACACCACGAACCATCTGGATCGTCCGCGTCGGCGATGACCGCGTGTTCATCCGTTCCACCAACGGCCGTGGCGCGGACTGGTTCCGCTGGGCGATCGCGACCGGACTCGGCCAGATCTCCACGAGTGGAGCCACTTTCGACGTGACCTTCAGCGCGGCCAGCGACGACGACCTCTATGCCGTCGATGCCGCGTACCGTTCCAAGTACGGCGGCTACGCTTCGATCGTCGACCATCTCGAAGGACCCGGACCGCGTTCGGCGACACTCGAGGTCATCCCGGCCTGACCAGGGCACACGATCGATCGGGTTCGAGCGCGGCTCGCACCCGAGAGGATTCTGCTCTTTCCCGGTACCGTCAGTCCCTCCCTCGCACGCCGCGGCCACCGTACCGTGACAAGAGCGCCTGTTCTGCGCCCGATCGCACCATTCCCGAGGAGGACATATGGAACTCGCTCTGCACATCGCCGATTTCACCTGGGACAGTGGTCCTTCGGCGCTGGGCCCCACGCTCGCGCAGCATGTCCGCGACGCCGAGGACATCGGGGTGCGCCGCATCAGCGTGATGGATCATTTCTGGCAGATCCGCGGCGTCGGCCCGGCCGAAAACGAGATGCTGGAGGCATATTCGGCCCTGGGGTTCATCGCCGCTCACACCGAGCACTCGCTCCTGCACACCCTGGTGACCGGGGTGACCTACCGTGAGTCGGCGCTGCTGGCCAAGGCAGTGACCACCCTTGACGTGCTCTCCGGAGGACGTGCGGGTCTCGGGATCGGTGCCGCGTGGAACGACGAGGAGTCCGAGGGACTCGGCTTCGACTTCCCGCCGACATCCGAACGCTTCGAGCGACTGGAAGAGACGATTCGCATCTGTTTGCAGATGTGGTCGGACTCCGAGGAGCCGTTCGAGGGCAAGTATTACACGTTGGCCCGCACGTTGAACTCACCGCAATCGCTCAGCCGACCGCGGCCCTATCTGATGATCGGCGGTTCCGGTGAGAAGAAGACGCTGCGCATGGTCGCCCAGTATGCCGACGCCTGCAACATCTTCGGTGGCCCCGACGCCGGACACAAACTCGACGTGCTGCGCGCCCACTGCGACACCGTGGGTCGTGATTACGACGAGATCGACAAGACCACCATCTTCAGCATCAACCCGGACAGCACCGTCGACGACATCGTCGAGACCGCCAACGAAATGGCCGGCCACGGGTTCACCTCCGCCTACGTCTACGCCACGGGGATCACCGAACCCCGCCGAATCATCGATCTGTTCGCCGGGGCGATGCCCCGGTTGGTGTAGACCTCCTCGAAGAGATTTACTGAGCGTTCTCAGCCAAGCGGAGGGCGTGTTCGGCAGAGCACTGCCGCCCGATCGAGATTCCGTTGGCAGGGCCGAGAATGCCAATGCCGATGAGCGTGCAACGGTTCCTGCGCAAGTTCCGGACATCAGTTGCTGGCACCCTTGGAGCTACGAAGACGGCAGCACTCGGTGATGCTGGACCCCGGCACGGCAACATCAGGCCCCACTCGGAGTGGCCGACACCCGGCACGCCATGGCACACTGTATTCGAACGTTTCGAAAGCGCACGCGGAGTATTCGGTGACAGGAGTGGGTCTATGGGCGCAAACGAATCTGTCGATCTGCAGTCGCAGACCGTGCTGTCCGATGACAATCCAGAACAGCTGGCACCGGTGCTGAGTTTCCTACGATCTCACGGGCGACACGCCGATGTCGCCGCCGCTCCCACGTATGCGTTGGTTGGGATCGATGAGGACGATCGCATCGATGTTCCGGAACCGGTACATCGGGCGTTGGTGCAGGTCGTTGCCGCATTGCGAGCCGGTAAGGCGGTCACTATCGCGCCACAGAGCATGACGCTGACCACCCAGCAGGCCGCCGACTTGCTGGGGGTGAGTCGGCCGACCGTGGTGCGACTGATCACGGCGGGCGAGTTGCCCGCTGATCGTGTCGGGAACCGGCACAAGCTGCTCCTCGACGATGTGCTGGCGTATCGCGATGTCCGTCGCCGACGGCAGTACGCGGCGTTGGAGGCAACCGCTGTGGATGTCGATCCGGATGACTCGCCCGATGCGATTCGTGCCGAGCTGAAGAAGGCGCGCGCGGTGGTGGCTGCACGACGTCGCGCCGCGGACGCGCGTTGAGCTGTTCCTGACACAGTCGGATGGTCTTTACCGCTGTCCTGGATACGTGCGTGCTGTGGCCCAGTACGCAGCGTGACTTCCTGCTGTCATTGGCGGTGGAGAATCTCTATCGGCCGTTGTGGTCCGAGGTAATCCTCGACGAGCTCGAGTACCACGAATCCGGAAAACTGATGCGCTCCGGTGTCGATGCGCAGTCGGCCGTCAAGAGAGCCGCGCGGCTGCGAGCGCTGATGACTTCAGCATTCGACGACGCCACCGTACGCGGGTGGGAGTCACTCGAAGGATCGTTCGGCCTTCCCGATCGCGACGACGAGCACGTGCTTGCCGCGGCTGCCTATGGCGGCGCCGGCGCAATCGTGACAGACAACGTCAAGGACTTTCCTGCCGAAAGGGTTCCACACGCGATACGGATACTGCGGCCGGCAGAGTTCGCTGCGATTACGGTTGCGGCCTCACCGGATCGAGCCGTCACGGCGCTCCGCAAGATGCAAGCTCGACGCATACAGCCCGCTCAGTCCGTCGACGAAATCCTCCAAGTCCTCGCCGTGCGGTATGCGATGACCGAGGCCGTCGACCACCTTCGCGCGGCAATGTCCGCCGAATAGTCCACGGCGTCAGGCAAGTGCGATCAACCGCGGCACGGACTCACTTCCCACTGAACACCGGGAACGCACCGGCGTCACCGTAGTCCCGAATATGCATGGCGCGCAACGAATCCATGTCGGTGTCGGAAATGGTGAAGTCGACGTCGGCGTTGCTGCGCATGTGGTCGGGATTGGCGGTCTTGGGCAGCGCCACCGTCCCCAACTCGATGACGTAGCGGATGCACAACTGCGGAACGCTCACGCCGTAGCGCTCGGCCATCGCCACGACCTCGGGGTTCTCGAGAATCTTCCCGTGCGCGATGGGTGAATACGCCTCGACGAGGATGTCCTTGCTCGCACAGTAGGCGATGAGATCGCTTGGGGTGCTGCCCACATGGACGAGGATCTGGTTGACGTGTGGTGCCACCGTGGAGCCGGTGAGAATGTTCTCGAGATCTCCCTGCTGGAAGTTGGAGACACCGATGGAGCGGAGTTTGCCTGCGGTGTAGGCCTCTTCGAGTGCACGCCAGGCCTCGCGGTTGCCCTCGGCGTAGTCGCCGCCGCGGAAGTCGGCCCACGGCTGCGGGCTGTGGATCAGCATCAGATCGAGGTACTCCAGGCCCATCGTGGACAGCGAACCGTCGATCGCTGCGACCGCGTCGTCGTAATTCTTGATCTCGGCGGCCAGTTTGGTCGAGACGAACAGGTCGTCGCGGGCGACTCCGCTGGTGCGGACGCCCTCCCCGACACCGCGTTCGTTCCCGTAGGCCTGCGCGGTGTCGATGTTGCGGTATCCGACCTCGACGGCGTCGCGCACCGCCCGGGCGGCCTTGTCGTCGTCGACGAACCAGGTACCCAGGCCCAGCTTGGGGATCGTCACTCCGTTGGCGAGGGTGTAGGTATCGTTGAGAATCATCGCTTTTCGCTCCTTCTTCGTCACGCGTGGTATTCGTCGTCGGTGACGTGGTCGAGCCACGTGACGACCTCACCATTCTCATCGGCTTCCGCGATGGCGACGTGCGCCATGAATCGGTCGGGCGTGGCGCCGTGCCAATGTTCTTCGCCCGGTTCGATGTAAACCACATCACCCGGACGGATCTCCTGTACGCCGCCGTCGCGGGTGGCGACCAGACCGATGCCGTCGGTGACGTAAAGGGTCTGGCCCTTCGGATGGTGATGCCATGCGGTGCGCGCACCGGGCGAAAAGCGCACGTGCCCACAGCTGATCGCCGTCTGCTCGTCGGGAGTGCTGATGCCGTCGATCTGGACCGTGCCGGTGAACCAGGCCTCGGGCCCGGCCCCTGTCTGTCCACCGCTCTTGGTGTACTTCATCTTCGTGTCCTCTCGGGATGAACTCGCCCCCGCACCGGTAAACGGATTAGGCGTATCCGGTTACCACCGTACCGCCGTAACCGGATACGGTCAATCCGCTTAGTCTGCTACCGTGAGCCCATGGCCGCGAACGACGCCGAACGACCGTTGCGCAAGGACGCGTCGATCAATCGCGAACGACTCCTCGATGCCGCACGAGAGTTGTTCGCCGAGAAGGGGCTTGGTGTCACACTCAACGACATCGCCCACCACGCCGGCGTCGGCGTCGGCACCGCCTACCGGCGTTTCGCGAACAAGGACGAGATCATCGACACGCTCTTCGAGGAGCGATTGGAGGCGGTCGAAGCGGTCGCCCGCGAGGCGCTCGAGGAGGATGACCCCTGGATCGCCCTCACCGACTACCTACGCCGCACCCTGAAGATGCAGTTCGGCGATCGCGGTCTGCATCAGATCCTCGACGATCCCACCCTCGGCGACGAGCGCATCGGCGATGTGCGTCGGCGCATCGCGCCGCTGATCGTCGAACTGGTCCGGCGCGCACAGGAAGCCGGCGTCGTCCGGCATGATTTCGCCCCCACCGACGTCACCTTCATCCAGTCCGCCATGGCACCCATCATGAACAGCACCCGTGACGTGGCACCCGAGCTGTACGAGCGCTACCTGACCTTCATCCTCGACGGAATCCGCAGCGACACGCGGGAATTCACCCCCCTGCCGACGCCCGCACTCAACTCCGAGACCACCCACTCGGCCATGACCCGGAAGCGGCGGGCAGCAGCGCGGCGAGCCAGGTGACGAACGATCAGCCCGTCATGGTTCCGAAATTCACCGCACCGCAGCCCATTTGGTCACCTCGGCGACCAACTGATCCAGGTCATCCGACGATGGTGCCGCTCTCCCCGGTTGACCGAAGGCGGTTGCCAGCAGAGCTCCGACGAACGCCCGGACAAACCAGGTGATGTCTCCCGGTCGCATCTGGCCGGATTCCTGGGCGGCCTTGAACGCCTGCGTCAAGGCGCGCGACATGGGCTTCTCCACGCGACGTTGCAGCTCGGCGTAGACCTCCGGATGCTCGATGGCGTCGGCGGTCACACGCAGTTGGACGTCCAACGCCTCCGACTTCAGCCGTGAGATGAACACCGTCCCGAGTTCGGTGAGGTCGGTGGCGAGGTCGCCGCTGGCCACGAACTCGACCTCGTCGATGACCCCGACCGCCGCGCGCAGCAGCTCGTCGGCGCTGGGCCAGCGCGCAGCGACCGCCTTGCGTGTCACATTCGCGCGCGCAGCGACCTGGCGGACGCTGAAGTTCTCGACTCCCGCCGCAGCGAGTTCTTGTCGCGCCGCGGCCAGAATGCGCCGCGTCAGAGCCTCGTCGCGCGGCCGTCCGACAGGAGCGCGGGCTCCCGTTTCGACTGTGCTCATGGCTAGGCCACTCTACCCCTTGACCGCCGCACGAACCTCGACCATCATTAGGGGTCCATAATGGACCCCTAATGAAGCTGGCGTGATGACACCCACCGGATGCCCTGAGTACAACCCCTTCGACGACGCCGTCCTCGAGGACCCCTTCCCCACCTACGCCACCATGCGCACGGCATGCCCGGTGCATCGCTTCGACGGGCACCAACCCGCCTTCTACACCGCATTCACCTACGCCGACGTGGTGCAGGTGGTGATGAATCGGGACGACTGGACCGCCCGGTACGGACTGTCACCGCGCTTTCAACGGGGCGTCGGATTCAACACCGACGGACCCGAACACGTGAAGTTCCGCCGCGCCGTCGTCGCCGGCCTCAAACCGCGTGCCATCGAAGCCCTCAAACCGGAGATCGACACCCTCGTCGCCGACCTCATCGCCGAGATGAAGCGGCACGGACCCGGAGACTTCCACGATCTGTTCGCCAGCCCCCTACCGGTCGCGGTGATCGCGAAACTGCTCGGCGTCACCGGTGACACCGACCGATTCAAGGAGCTGTCGGACGCACTGATGGTCGAGGGCATGAACAGCACCGACCCCGCCGGCTTCCAGCAAATCGTCGCCGAACTCGACGACTACTGGAACGACCAGCTGGCGCCACGCCGACAAGCACTGGCCTCGGTGGACGACCCGGGCCTCGAACACCTCGGCACCGTCGTCCCCGACGACCTGATGTCCACCTTGCTCGTTTTCACCGCCGACGACGGGCGACGACTCAGCGACTTCGAGATCACCAATTCCCTGATGAATCTGCTGCTCGCCGGCAACGAAACCACGACGTCGCTGCTGACGAACCTCGTCTGGAGACTCCTCGAAGAGCCCGGTCGATGGGCCGCCCTGGTGGCCGACAGGTCGCTCATCGACACGGCAATCGAGGAGAGTCTGCGTTTCGACGCACCGGTGCTCGGGATGTTCCGGACGAGCCTGCACGAGGTGGAACTCGACGGCGTCACCATCCCGGCCAAGTCGAAGATCCAGGCGAATTACGCAGCGGCCAACCACGATCCGGACGTGTTCACCGCACCCGACGAGTTCCGGCTGGACAGGGACCCCGACGAACTCCGTGCGCACCTCGCGTTCGGACGCGGCGCCCACGTGTGCCCCGGCGCGCAACTCAGCCGGATCGAAACCCGGATCGCGATCAACGCACTGCTCGATCACTTTCCGACGCTCACCCTCGACGGCACCCCGGAACGCATCGCGCCCTTCAACTTCTGGGGCCGCAGAACCGTGCCGGTGTCCTGGTGAGCCCGTCGCGGGAGGCCGATGTGTCGCCGCGAGCATCGTGATCGCACGGTCGACGCGGCCGAGCCCAATGGCGGTCCACCGCGACGACCGGGCGGCGGCCACTCGTACGTCGGCCGGCCTGCGACCGTCCAGCGTCTTCACCCAGCCACAAAATAGTGATATATAATTATGCTATTTGTGAGGTCGGGACGTGGAGGTGAGAGACGTGTTTGCAGAGTCGCACAAGCGCGACCCCGGGTTCGTCGAGCGGGTGGCACCGATCCTGCACACGATCTGCAAGGTCTACTTCCGCTCAGAGGTGTACGGCCTGGACAACCTGCCCGCCGGGGGCAACCTGATCGTCTCCAACCATTCCGGCGGCACGCTGACCGTCGACGTCGCGGTGCTGGGTACGGAGTTCATCAACACCTTCGGCCCCGAACGCCCGTCCTATGTCCTCGGCCACGACATGATGTTTCGTGCCCCCGGAGCCGACCAGTTCCGCAAGGCCGGATTCATCCGCGCCAGCCGCGACAATGCCGCTTCCGCCCTGCGTGATGGTGGAACCGTCATGGTCTTCCCCGGCGGTGACTACGACGTGTACCGCCCGTTCACCGCGTCCAACACGATCGACTTCAACGGGCGGGTCGGTTACGTCACGACCGCGATCGACGCCGGCGTCCCGATCGTTCCCAGTGTCTCGATCGGCGGGCAGGAGAATGCGCTGTACCTGAGCCGGGGCACTCGACTCGCCCGCGCGCTCCAGCTGCCCAAGCTCCTGCGGACCGACGTGCTGCCGATCAGCATCGGATTCCCCTTCGGACTCAGCGTTCTGCTGCCGATCAACGTGCCGCTGCCGACCAAGATCGTGACCCGAGTCCTCGAACCCATCGACGTGGTCGCCGAGTTCGGCCCCGACCCCGACGTCCACGCCGTCGACCGCGAGGTGCGGCAACGCATGCAGGTCGCTCTCGACGAACTCGCATCGCAACGCCGCTTCCCGATCATCGGCTGAGCTTTCGCCGATGTCGGATGCTCGCCACCCGGCTCGACCCGACCATGACCCGGACGCATCGCCACGGAAAGGCCATACCCACAATGAATCTGCCCCTCCCAGCCAGAGTCGGCGCCATCGGCCAACTGGTCTCGTCGCTGACCCGCGCCGGACTCATCGCCGGACTGCGCCCGGACAAGTACGTGCGGATGGCGGCGATCGTCCGGCGTGAGGGCGTCACCGCGACCACCGGCATCTCGTTGTCGGCGGTGCGCTGCCCACAGCGAACCGCCCTGATCGACGAACTCGGTGCCCTCACCTGGCAGGAATTGGCCGACCGGTGCGACGCCTTCGCCACGGCGTTGCAGAAACTCGACGGTGCCACGCCCCGCGTCATCGGCGTGATGTGCCGCAATCACCGGGGCTTCGTCGAATCCCTCGCCGCGGTCAGCAAGATCGGCGCCGACATCGTCCTGCTCAACACGGCTTTCGCGGGCCCGCAACTCGCCGAGGTGGTGCAGCGGGAGGGTCTCGACACGATCATCTACCACGACGGGTTCGGCAGCGCGGTCGATCACGCACTCGCCGAGGATGATTGCCGGCGTATCCGCGGCTGGGTCGACGGTCCGGGTGAGGAACCGACCATCGAGGACATGATCGGTGCCCGGCTCGGCCAACGACCCGAGCCGGCCACCCGCACCGGCAAGCTCGTCCTCCTGACGTCGGGAACCACCGGGACTCCCAAGGGTGCTCGGCGGGCGAGCGGGGGCGACGTGTCGACGTTGAAGGGTGTTCTCGATCGGATTCCCTGGCACGCAGAGGAAACCATGGTCGTCGCCGCCCCGATGTTCCATGCGTGGGGTTTCGGCCAGTTGCTGCTGTCGGCCACCATGTCGTGCACGGTCGTGATGAGGCGCCGCTTCGACGCGGAAGAGACCCTGCGCATGGCGCATGAGAACAAGGCGAGTGCGCTGGCCGTGGTTCCGGTGATGCTCGATCGGATCATGGAGCTGCCCAACGATGTTCGGGCCAAATACCCACTGCCGCACCTGCGTTTCGCGACGGCGTCCGGGTCCCGGATGCGCCCCGATGTGGTCACCGCGTTCATGGACGAATTCGGCGACGTCGTCTACAACAGCTACAACGCGACCGAGGCCGGCCTCATCGCCACCGCCGTTCCCGCGGACCTGCGCCACGATCCGGAGACCGCGGGCAAACCGGCAGTGGGCACCGAGGTCCTGATCCTCGACGACGCCGGGACGGTGGTCCCCACCGGCGAGGTCGGCGAGATCTTCGTGCGCAACGACAATCAGTTCGACGGGTACACCGCGGGCGGTACCAAGGACTTTCACGAAGGATTCATGGCCTCGGGAGACCTGGGCCGACTCGACGGCGACGGCCGTCTGTACGTCGTCGGCCGAGCCGACGACATGATCGCCTCCGGCGGCGAGAACGTCTACCCGATCGAGGTCGAGCGGACTCTGGCCGCGCACCCCGCGGTCACCGAGGCCGCCGTCATCGGCGTCGCGGACAAGGCCTTCGGGCAACGACTCGAAGGCTTTGTGGTTCTTCATGACCCGACCGTGGGCCCCGACGACCTCCGCGACCACATCCGCGCACATCTCGCCGGGTACAAGGTGCCACGCACCATCACGGTGCTCGATGAACTCCCCCGGAACAACACCGGAAAGATCCTCAAACGCGAACTGGTCACGCGGTTCGACTGAGTGCGAGCGAGGACGCTCACACCCCCACATTCGGCAACACGAACGAGGCGTTCGCGCGGGTTTCGGTGAGCCCCACCGCCGCCCGCATCACCGACAGTTCCTCGAGCAACCATGCGGTCATCTCGCGGGGTTCCCCAGGGTGTCGGAGTCGACGAGCATCGAGAAGTTCAGCTGGTCCACATAACTCCACACCGTCAGGTTGACGGCGCAACCCGCGGAAAGTGGTCCGACCGAATACAATTCGGTGATCGGTGCGCCGAGAACGTAGCGTCGATCACTCGGCCCCTTGACGTTGGACACCGGCAGGTTCATCAACTGACTGCGCCGGCTGCGCCGTGACAACCGGCCCAGACCACGACGCCCCACCGCGGGAGGCAGGAAATCCAGCCAATCGCTCATCAATTCCGGACCGAGGCGTTCGTGCGCGTCCTTGGCCAGGGTCGACGCCTGGTGCGCCACCCGACACCGCTGCTCCGCGTCGTCGACGTCGACAGGCAAAGAAACGAACAAGGTACTCAGCCGATTACCGGAGATGCGTTCCGGCGACGTGTCGAGACTGACCGGCACCGAGACGATCAACGGTCGATCCGCGTTGCCGTCATGAACGATCAGCGCGCGCCGCAGTGCCCCGGCAGCCAGGCCGAGCACCACATCATTCAGCTTGAGTCCCAACGTCTTCGCGATCTCGCGGACATCTCCCAGCGGCATCGACGTACTCGAGAACCGGCGGCCCGGTGTGAGGACGTGGTTCATGAAGGTGGGCGGCGGATCGAACGGCTTCGCCAGGCCCTCCGGACGTTCCCCACGCGTGCGTCGCACCCGGCGCAGTCCGCGCGACGAATCACGCACCAGCGCGGGCACATCCGTCACCTGCCTGGCGTGATCGGCGAAAGCCCCCCGAATCAGTTGCCCGTTGGTGGGAAGGGCGTCCGGGGTATGTGGTTCGCGTTCCGACGGAGCGTTCGATGCTCGCTCGGTGGCGCGCGCAAGGAGATTCCCGGACGCGACCCCGTCGGCGAGTGCATGGTGCACCTTGCCCACGACCGCGATTCGACCGCCGACGAGACCTTCGACGAAGGTGAACTCCCACAGGGGCTTGTCGCGATCGAGGGGTACCGATGCGATCTCGCCGATCGCATCGTCGAGTTCGCGACGGCCCGCGGCACCGGCCAGCACCCGCTCCCGGACGTGATAGTCGAGATCGACGGGGCAGTTCTCCAACCACAACGGGTGGTGGAGTTGTAGCGGTACGTCGACCAGCCTGTACTGCAGCGGTGGGAGCAGGTGGAGCCGCCGACGCAGGGTGTCACGGAACTGATCGACCGTGAAGCCTCCGATATCGCTGGGGTCGATGATCGCGATCTTGAGCGTGTGCATGTGCACATTCGGCGTCTCGCCGTACAACAACGAGGCGTCCCACCCACTCAACCGCTTCATCAACCGAACTCCGTCTTGCCGTCGTCTTGGTAATCCGCGGCACGGTACTGACTGTCCAGAAAGTCACCGATCGCATCCACGACGAGATCGGTGCGCGCGCCGTCGAAGATGTCGAAGGCGTGGCCCGCGCCGGGCAACTCGAGATAGGCGACCTCCGACCCCGATCGCTCTTCCAGTTCGCGAACGAAGTCGCGGGCCTGCTCGACCGGTATCACCGCATCCGCTGTCCCGTGGACAACCAGGAACGGTGGGGTGTCCTCGTCGATCTGGGCGATCGGCGAGGCCGCGTGATACACCTGCGGCGCCTCCGATTCGGGCACGCCGACGACGACTCCTTCGAGGAAGTGCATGAACCGTTCACGTTCCCTCGTCGACCGGTCCTCCCAGTCGTAGCGGCCGTAGATTCCCACGGCCACATCGATGTCCGGCGACGACATCGCCACCAGAGACGCGATGTGCCCACCTGCCGAGCATCCGGCGATGGCCAGGAAGTCGCTGTCACCCCCGTACGATGCGATGTTCTCCACTGTCCACTCGACCGCGCGGGTCACGTCGTCGAGATGTTGGGGCCACGGGTGATTGGGAGCGACCCGGTAGTCGACGCTGAGACAGACCCACCCTCGTTCGACCAGATTCGACAGCAGTGCGTAGCCCTGAAATGCCCGGCGGCCGTGAATCCAGCCGCCGCCGGGAACGAAGACGAGCACCGGTGCACGTCGGTCGGTCGAGCCGGGACGACGCCAGACGTCGAGAACCAGCGCGGGGTCGTCGCCGTACCTGACGTCGGGGGCACAGACGTACCGGTGACGACTACAGGCCGATGTGAGCAGTGGTGGGAGGCGCCGCTGGACCGGTGCCGGTACCGCGTGATCGCGGACGTCGGCGAACTCGTCGAGCGACTCCTGGATCGCACCGGCGGTGGCCTGCCGCTCGAGGACGCGTTGCCTACCCGCGCCGGGCCGCATTCTCTCTCGCAGCACCGAACCGAACATTTCGGGAATCTGCCGGCATCCCCAGAGTCCGACCGCCGCGGTCGGCCCCATCCACTCCAGATGTTTGCCGATGACCGGGATCGTCGTGGAGAACTGAGCGAAGGACAGCAGCGCATTGGCCGACCGCCGAGAAGGCGCGGTCCCATCCGCCGGCGTATCCCAGAAATCCGCTTCCATTGGATAGATCATTACACGGTTTACGGCGCCATGGGAGCGATACGTCGGCAGTACTCGACTTCCGGGCTGTCGATGCAGGACACGGCCGCGGCCACGAAATCGCGCAAAGCGGACATCGGTCGGCGGCGGCCCGCTGCGGCCTCGGATGCCGGTACGAGAGCTTCGTGGCCCCCGGTCAGTCCCCCAGAACGAAGATGGGTTTGTGGCCCGCGTTCGGGCCGGTGAGCACGTCGGGGATCTGTTCCCAGTCGTAGATGCCGCTGGTGACCAGTTCGGGATGCAGCGTCCGGTCGGCGACGGCCCGCAGTGTGGGGGTCATGTTGGGCCGGGCCATGCCCTTGCCGTTGTGGAAATTCACCCCGCGCTGATACAGGGCCAGCATGGGCAGCGACACGTCCTCAAAGTAGATGCCGACACTGTTGACGGTCCCCTCCGGCACCACCGACACCAGTGCTGCCCGGAGCCTGTCCGGATCACATGATGCGTCGACCGCGACATGAAAATCCTTGTCACGCTTGCCGTTGATGTCATGCACGTCGGCACCGAGCCGAGCGGCGACGTCCATCCGGACCGGATCGTCGTCGTAGTACACGGTGTGCGCCCGGGCGCAGTGGACGGCGACATCGACGGCGTAGAGCCCGATGGATCCGGTGCCCCCGAAGACCGCGACCTTGGGGTCGGTGATGCCCTCAACCGAGGGCATCACCGTCTCCCAGCCGAGGGCGAGGTTGTCTCCGATGGAGGCGAGGTGAATCGGGTCGATGCCGTCGGGAAGTTTCGCGAGGTTGTAGTCGGCGTACGGGACGCGGACCAATTCGTCGAAGGTGCCGCCCCACATGCCGTTGACCGGTAGTCCGTACTGGGCGTCACCGTGCCGCAGACACCGCGCGGGATGGCCGATCGCGCATTGCGCGCATGTGCCGCACGCGATGTGCCAGGCCACGCCGACGGCGTCACCGACCCGGAAGTCGGCGCACTCCTCACCCACCGCGACCACCCGGCCGACGCACTCGTGGCCAAGTGGGAAGGGACCGAACGTAGAGAACGGGGTCTTGTCGGCGATCACGTGGTGGTCGAGATCGCAGGTCGTCGATGCGATCGGCCGCACCAGCGCGTCGGTGGGCTCCAGGATCTGCGGTTCGTCGACCTCGTCGAATCTCAGCTCTCCAGGCTTCACGAACATCAGGCTCTTCATCGGATGTCTCCTGTCGGTGGTGGTCTCGGGTGCGTGCGCCGATCCCGTTGCCGGAGGTGGCGTGACCACCACCGGCGACTTATAACGGTCGTTATAACTCGAGGAGGCTACGCTAAGACAATCGTCATAATCAAGAGGGGAAACGATGACCAAGCACACGGCCCGCGATCAGCTCGTCGCAGGCGCCGCCGACATGCTCGGTCGACGCGGTCTGAGGGCGTCCAGTATCCGGGAGTTGGCCAAGCATTCCGGTGCCCCCTTGGGCTCGACGTACCACTACTTCCCCGGCGGCAAGACCCAGGTGGCAGTTGAGGCGGTCGAGTTCGCCGACACCCTGACCGTCCGGGCGTTGTCCGAGGGACTCGCCGCCGGCCCCGTCGACGGACTCCGACGATTCATCGCGATGTGGCGAAAGATCGTGGTCGACAGTGAGTTTCGTGCCGGCTGCCCGGTACTCGCGGTATCCGTCGAGGAACCCGATGACGACGACGCGCCACTGCGGGCCGCCGCCCGGGCATTCGATCATTGGACGACGCTTCTCGCGGAATCACTTGCAGCACATGGCGCCACTCAGGAAGCGGCGCAGCAGACCGCGACACTCATCGTCGCCTCGATCGAGGGCACGGTGGCCATGTGCCGGGCGCACCGGAGCACCACGCCACTCGACCGCACCGCCGATGCGCTGGAGGATGTCGTGCGCTCGATCATCGCCTGACGGGCGCGTCGGCGGCGATCCGACGTCCCACGGGATTGCCGTCACACACCGCTGTCGTGCAGCACGCGCACGATGCCCTGGGCCGCAACCTGAGACGCCGCGACCAGCATCGCCCTGTTCCGTCCCAACGACGGCACCACGACGCCGAGTGCGGCGACGACATCGTCGTCGCCGTTGCGGATCGGGACCGCGATCGAACAGGCACCGAGGGTCATCTCCTCGACGGTCGTGGCGTAACCGAGGTGCCGGATCTGTCCCAGTTGCCGATCCAGCACCCCGGGCGCGATGACGGTGTGTGTGGTCATCGGCCGCAGATCCGAGAGAACGGCACGGCGCACCTCGTCGGGCGCATGGGCGAGGAGTACCTTTCCGACTCCGGTGCAGTACAACGGGAGTCGGCCGCCCACCTCGCTGACCACCGGCACCGAGGCGCGCCCGGAGAGGCGGTCGAGGTAGAGCACCTGAGCACCGTCACGCACCGCGAGATGCACGGTGGCCAGTGTGGCCGCGTACAGGTCGTGCAGAAACGGCGCGGCGATCTCGCGGATGTCGGATTGGATCGGCGCCAACAAACCCAGGTCCCACAGGCGGCGTCCGATGACGAAGCGAGCGTCAGGTCGCTTGACGAGTGCGCCCCAGCTCACCAACTCCCGGGTGAGTCGATGGGCGGTGGGTAGCGGCAGGTCCGCGCGATCGGCGATCTCGGTCAGGGTCAACGCACGATGGTCGCGGTCGAATGCGGCCAGCACGGCCAGAGTCCGCTGCGCGACCGACTGCCCGGGAGCACTCGTGTTGCCCGCCATCGACGTTCCCCACTTTCACTGAAGTGAAATGATAGGGCATCACCACACCGAGTCGCCTCACATCAATGCTGCGACCACCCGGTGTAGCCCTCGGCGAGATATGCCGACCCGGCCTCGGAGGCCACCAACGTCGCCAACTCACCGAGCTGGCGTTTTTCGTCGAATTCCGTTGCGCCCGAGCCGTTGTGCAGCATCGTCGTCATCCAGTAGGAGAAGTGCTGGGCCTTCCACACCCGCGACAACGCCCGCTCGGTGTAGGTGTCGAGTGCGTCGGTGTCGTTGGTGCGCAGGGCGCGTTCGATGACGTCGGCCAGCACCCGCACATCCGCCAATGCCAGATTCAGGCCCTTGGCGCCGGTCGGCGGAACCGTATGGGCCGCATCGCCGGCCAGCAACAGACGCCCGTGCCGCATCGGCGACTGCACGAAACTACGGAACGGCAACACCGTTCGTTCGATGACCGGGCCTTCGGTGAGCCGGAAACCATCCGGTCCGGACAGCCGTGTCTGGAGCTGATCCCAGATCCGGTCGTCGGACCACGCGGCCGGATCCTCGGTCGGATCGCACTGAAAGTACATGCGCTGCACCGTCTCCGTGCGCTGAGAGATCAACGCGAATCCCTGCGGGGAGCGGTTGTAGATCAGCTCGGGAGCGCTCGGTGGCGCCTGCACCATCACCCCGAACCAGGCGAACGGATACTCCCGGAAATACCGATGCGGTTGCGCCACCAAGTCGCGGCAGATGCTGCGTGACCCGTCGGCACCCACCACCAGATCGGCGGTGATCTGCTGTCGTGACCCATCCGCGGCGGTGATCCGCACGACCGGTCCATCGACCACGTCGGCGACCTCGGTGTCGGTGACCCCGTAGCGCAGATCCCCGCCGTCACGGGTGCGTGCCCGATGTAGATCGATGAACACGTCGGTCTGCGGATACAACCAGCACGACGCCCCGGCCAGTTTCTGGAAGTCGATCCGGTGGCTCACCCCACCGAAGCGTAGATCGATGCCCTCATGTTCATGACCGTCGGTCAGCACCCGGCCCGACACCCCGGAATCGACGAGCAGGCGCACACTGTCGCGTTCCAGGATTCCCGCACGGTGCGTCGTCTCGATCGCCTCGACCGTGCGGTTGTCGACCACCACGCTCTCGATTCCCGCGACGTGCAGCAGATGCGACAGCATCAACCCCGCGGGCCCGCCACCGATGATGGCCACCTGTGTCCGCGTCGAGGCCACAGCGCTCATGAGTGTCTCCATTTCCTGTGAGGCAGTGCGTGTGTCCGACGGTACGAGGCGGCGATCACACCTGTCGATAGACTGCTTTCACTCAGTGAAAGTCAGCGACGGGTCGTTCCTCATCTGGCCCGGCATCGATATGAACGCGGCGTGAGAGGGCGCTCGTGTCGATATACGACGCGAAGGCCCTCTGGCACCGCGTTCGTATCGGCATCCGGGCGGGATCGGACGGCCAGGCAATATAACCGGGATGGCTCAGCGGATCAGAAACAATTGTTGCTTCCGTTACCCTGAGCGGTCCCGATTATATTGGCGCTCCAGCGGATTCGTCATCAACGGACGCACCGGCCCGCCCACTGATCCCAGCTACATCTCACACCTGGCTTCGACACGACCTCCGTTCGATGGAGCTCAACGCAGGGCCATCGACGCTCGATCTCGGCAACGGTCATCGCAGTCACGTCAGCGTCGGGTTCGCCACCATTCGTCAAACCCTCCACCCGCGGCAACTGATATCATCTGGGAGAAACGATATCAAGGAGGCCGGGCATGGCGGCGATCACCGTGCGGGGACTTTCGGACGAGACCCATCGGGCATTGAAGGCACTGGCAGCGCAACACAATCGGAGTACAGAGGCGGAAGTAAGGGCCATCCTCGATGAAGCCGTCTCACCCACCGAGCGCGTCAAGTTGGGGACATTGCTGACCGAAATTGGCAAGGAGGCGGGAACCGGCATCGAGATCGAACGCGATCGCTCACCTGACGAGCCCATCGATTTCTCATGATCGTTCTGGACTCCAATGTGATATCCGAGGTCATGCGTCCGCAACCACATCGTGCTGCCGCAGCGTGGCTGGACGAGCAGTCGATGCAGACCCTGTACCTGACTGCGATCACTCTTGCCGAAGTGAGGTACGGTATCGCGGCACTGCCACGAGGCAAGCGTCGTGACCGCTTGGCAGGCCTCTTCGAGAGCCGTTTGCTGCCCCACTTTGCCGAGCGAATACTGGTTTTCGATGATGAGGCAAGTGCCAGTTACGCGCAGCTGGCCGCCGACGCTCGCCGACGCGGCACGACCATCGGCATGGCAGACGGATTCATCGCCGCGACCGCCCTCGTGCACGGATTCGCCGTCGCCACAAGAGATATCGAGCCGTTTGCCGCCACCGGCGTTCGGGTCATCAATCCGTTCCAGGACAACGCGTTGACATCCGGCAGCGCAACCGGTTCTGCAACCAGCAACCGCGACATCAGGTCTCCGCCTGATTCGAGGCTCACTCGCCGAGTACTTCGATCCGACACGTCGGGCCATGTGCGCGAGCAAGTTTCGCGTCAAGCGTGACCAGGGTTGCGTTCAGAGCCTCGGCCAGCGTGACATAGAACGCGTCCCAGCCGCGAATCGACTCGCGCAGTTCCCAGACGCGGTCGAGCATCCATCGGTGGGAGTACCGCTCACCGGGCCAGTCGCGCAGATCCTCCACCGCTTGACGTGCAGCCGTCCCATCCAGTCCGCCGCGAAGGTACTGCGCACGGATGACGCCCAACACTTCGACGTCGATGACCTCCGGGGCGACATGGTCGGGGTCCGCGGCGAGGCGTGCTGCGATCTCAGCCGAACGCGAGGTGTCGGCGACGATTTCGAACAGACACGACGCGTCAACGACGAGCATCTGGCCACTCGCCCCGCCACTTGTCGAGGTCCGTCAGGACGTCTTCGGTGCGGATCTGCGACGGTCGGCGACCGGTGCGGCGCAGCCATTCGGCAATGGATGGCCGTGTCGCGATCTTCGTGGCTTCCCGCCGCAACAGTTCCGGAACCGTGATGCCGTCTTCGGCTGCACGTCGGGACAGCGCGGCGTAAACCTCGTCATCGATGTCGCGTATCTGCACCGTTCTAGGCATATCTGCAACATATCATGCAAGTTCGCATGATCCCAGGTAGAGAGCGCAAAGCGCGCGACCTCAATCCGTGCACTCCTTCTACCGCGGTTGTCGCCAGGTCGAGGTCAGCATTCCGGATTGCGCCGCAAGTGCCGCGCCCTGACCGCGTCTACTGCGAACCCTGCACCACCATCACGGGACACTGCGCGACATGCAGCACCGCCTGACTGGTCGAACCCAGCATCAGTCCACGAAATCCGCCGCGTCCACGGCTCCCGACCACCACGAGTTGTGCGTCCGTCGACAATTCGGTGATGCGGTCCGACGGGGAGTCTGCTGTCACGACGGGCTCGACATCGACGTCGGGATAGTCCTGGGAATACCCCGCTAGCCGCGCACCCAACGTCTCACGGGCTTCATCGTTCAGCTCGCGCAACACATCTTCAGCTGCCTCGTAGAACGCTGCGCCCGAGAATCCGCCATAGGCATGAACCGCGACCAGTGAGGTGTCGAGGTATCCCGCCTGAGCGAATGCCTGGGTGATCGCATCGGTCGACGTCGGCGAACCGTCCACACCCACCACCACCGGCCCGCTCGATGGCAGTCGATCCGACACCACCACGACCGGGCACTCGGCATGGGCTGCCACATGGGTACTGACCGAGCCCAGAAGCAATCCCCTGACACCACCCAAGCCCCGTCGGCCGACGACCAGAGTGTGTGCGCGGCTTGAGATCTCGCGAAGTGTCAGCGCCGGTCTGCCCTCGATCACCTCACCACTGACGGTGACACCCTCGGCGGTGTCCTCGGCCAAGCCCTTCGCCAACTCGACTGCCGCTTCGGCGAAGGCGCGTCCCGCGGCCGCCGCGGACTGCACTGCGGACACCGCGGCAAGGGTGAAGGCCGGCTCCGGCGGCGCCGCAACGCTCACGATGTGCAACGGACGATTCTCCCGCACCGCAGCACGCGAACCCCACCGCACCGCATTGGACGCCTGTTCCGATCCGTCCACCGCGACCACGATCGGCGCGTTGACCGCCATTGTCACCACTTCCTTTCCTCGGATACACCGCCAGCATTCCAGAAGAGACACCGCCAGATGCCTGAACGGGCGGCTGAGAATCAGCGCCAGCGACAATGTCGTTTTGGTGGTGGTGCTGCTCCCGCCTCCTCCTCTTCTTCTTTCTCCTTGTCCCGTTGTTGACGACATTGTTGACCCCCACTCCCCCACCCATTATTGTCTGCCATACAAACTTTGTACGACCGACAAACTCGGAGCCCGGTGACATCAACACCCACCCCACGCAAACGCGCCACCCGCACCAGCGGCAAGGCGACGCGATCCGCGTTGCTGCGCGCCGCGGACGAGGTGTTTCGCGAGCACGGTGAGGCCGCTTCTGTCGCAATGATTTCCGAACGCGCACAGACGTTTCCAAATCAGGTCACCTACTACTTCGGGTCCAAGGAGCAACTCTTCGTCGAGGTGGCGTGTGCTGCGGTGCTGCGCGCCGGACGTCACGCCGAGGAGTCGGCGTCGTCGGCCGCCACCGTGCGTGAGTATGCCGAAACCCTGGTGACCACCCTGCTGGGACCCGAGGCCCGCAACGTCGAGATGTTCACCACCGCGATGCTCCTGGTCTCTCGCCGCACCGACCTGCGCGACCACATCACCGACACCCTGCGCACACTGCACGAACGTGGTGCCGAAGCACTGATGCAGACGCTCGTCCGCACCGGCTGGCAACTGCGCACCACCATCGAGGTCGAGGCGCAGGCGTTCTGGTCGGCGATTTTCGGTCTGGCCGTACAGAAGTCGGCCACCGGAGACGCCTTCGGCCCCACCCTCACCGACGCGGTGACCGTCATCTTCACCAATCTCGGTGTACCCGAACAGATCCTGGACTCGCCGCTGACAGGTGGTCTCGATACGCCACTCACTACGTTCGCGGCTACTCGACCATCGAGTGGGCCACACCTTCGAAAGGAACACTCATGACCTCCTCGTCGATCACCCACCCACAGCCACACGTCACGCACTCGGTGTTCAACCAGTCCACACCACGTGTCGACGTCAACGAATACGAGCTCAACACCGTCCTGCAGGAGGCGGTCACGCGTCACGACGCCTCCTGGGCTGCAACCGAACTCGCCGAGGTCGGCGCCCTCGTCGGCAGCGCACAGTTCCAACACGATGCACACCTGGCCAACACCATCACCCCCGAACTGCGCACCTTCGACCGTTGGGGTCACCGGATCGACGAGGTCGAGTACCACCCGTCGTATCACCGCATCATCTCCGCCGCGATGGCGCACGGCGCCCACACCCGGTGCTGGGACGACCCGCAACCCGGGTCACACGTCGCCCGGGCCGCGATCTTCATGCTCTTCGGCCAGATCGAACCGGGTCACGCGTGCCCGGTGTCGATGACCCACGCGGTGATCCCGTCACTGGAGTTGCAGCCCGACGTGGCCGCCCAGTGGGTGCCGAAGGCGTTGTCGCGCAGTTATTCCCCGGAGCTCTCCGCGGACAAGTCCTCGGCCGTCTTCGGTATGTCGATGACCGAGAAGCAGGGCGGCTCGGATGTGCGGGCCAACACCACCGTCGCCCGTCCGGTCGGGGCGGGCGGACCGGGCGCCGAGTACCTCCTGACCGGCCACAAGTGGTTCTGCTCGGCACCGATGTCGGATGCCTTCCTCGTCCTGGCGCAGGCCGAAGGCTCGGGCGGCGAAGGACTTTCCTGCTTCCTCCTGCCGCGCGTGCTCCCCGACGGCACCCGCAATGTCTTCCGCATCCAGCGTCTGAAGAACAAGCTGGGCAACAAGTCCAACGCATCGAGCGAGATCGAACTCGACGGCACCCTTGCGCTGATGGTCGGCGAACCCGGCCGCGGGGTGCGCACCATCATCGAGATGGTCGCCCAGACCCGACTCGACTGCCTCCTCGGCAGCGCGGCGGGGATGCGCCAATCCGTCGCCGAAGCCCTCTGGCACGCACGGCATCGCGCCGCGTTCGGAGCCACCCTCGCCGACCAGCCGGCGATGACCGCCGTCCTCGCCGATCTCGCCCTGGAATCCGAGGCCGCCACCGTCACCGCGATGCGCCTGGCCCGCGCCCACGACGAGGACGCCGACGACACCGAACGCGCCTTCCGCCGCCTGGCCACCGCCGTCGCCAAGTACTGGATCTGCAAACGCGGACCACACCACGCCTACGAGTCGCTCGAATGTCTCGGCGGCAACGGCTACACCGAGGACTTCCCCCTCGCCATGCGCTACCGCGAACAGCCGGTGATGGCCGTGTGGGAGGGCTCCGGCAACGTCATCGCCCTCGACGTCCTGCGTGCGATGACCCGCGAACCCGAATCGATCGGCGCCTTCGACGCCGAGGTCAACCTGGCCCGCGGCGAGAATCCGGTACTCGACGCGCACCTGGACTCGCTCCGCACCCAACTCGGCGAACTCGCCGGCCTCGACGCCGCCGGCGCCCAACGACGCGCCCGACGGGTCGTCGAATCCATGGCCCTGGCATTGGAGGCGTCACTGCTGGTGCGGTTCTCCCCGGCACCGGTGGCCGACGCCTTCATCGGCGCACGACTCGGCGACGACCGCGCCTTCGAATACGGCGCTCTGCCGACCGGGGCGGACCTCACCGCGATCCTGTCGCGGCACTGATCGTCGCCGAGGATCGCCAGATGAGCGTGGAGACGGAGTTCCTCAGATCAGCTCGGTCTCCACGCTGACCCCCACCGCGTCGAGAATCAGATTCCGAATCCTCGGCGCCGTGTTGGGCAGCCACAGCGCCATCACCGGGGTCATCGGCGGATCGTCGAACTCGACGATCCGAATCTGATTGCCGTACAGCCAGCCCGGCTGATTGGTGACGAACGCACACGCCTCCGGATGGGTGATCACCGCCATGTGCGGCGGGGTCCCGCGCAGGGTGGAGGCGATGATCTTCGGCTCGAATCCGGCTCGTCGGCAGTAGGACACGAGCATGTTGACGTAGTCCTCCTCCAATTCCGATACGACGATCTGGCAGGACTCGAGATCCTTCATCGCGCACGTCGGATTGGCGGCGAGCGGGTGATGGGCATTGACCGCCAGCCGGAGTTTGTGCCGAGTCGCCGTCGCACCCGCAAGATCGGGCGGCACCTCTCGGCTCCGCGCCAACGCGAGGTCGATGTTGCCGCCGAGGATCTCCTCCCGGATGGCCGACGGTGACAACGGCCGCACCGTGATCGGCAGTGACGGATCGGCCAGCACGGCACCCTCGATGATCTCGAAGACCTCCGACGGCGCCAAACCCGGAGTGTGCCCGATCGTGTACGGATCGGGATTGCTGGCATCGATCAGCCGCACCTCCGACGCCAGGTGCGCGCCACCGGCCAGCAGCGGCACCGCACCCTCGTAGAGGGCCTTGCCCGCCGGCGTCGGCGTCAACGAACGCCGGGACCGCGAGAACAACTCCACCCCGAGTTGTCGCTCCAGGTCCCGGATGGCCGCCGACAAGGCCTGCTGTGAGATGAACAGGCGCTCCGCTGCCACTCTCAGCGATGGCGCCTCGACGACCTCGACGAACATCCGGAGACGTCGCAGATCGAGATCACGCATGATAACCCTTTCCCTGATCTAACGATGTGAACGAATCGTCAGGCACAGATTGTCAAAACTCTTGATCTTCCTACTCGATGATTAACATTAGTTGCTCTAAAGTCGTTCCTGCACGATCAAAAAGGGGACAAGAAAGACCGATCGGCAAGACGCAGCCATCGCGGCTCGTGACGCAGCATCGAGGGGGTGCTACGTCACATCGGGGGGATCACGGATGACGTTTCCGCGGCACGGAGGGGATGCCGCGGCGACATGGCAGCAACACTGTGGACCGCACGCCGCGACGCGGAGGGGATGTCGCGGCGTGTGGTCCACGAACTCCTCGCGACGGCAGTTGTTGCGGACACCACCAGCCGACCCCGTGTGACGCCGTCGAACCACGCTCACCTGCCCACCTCTCGGCTCTAACGGCTCTCCCTGGACATCGAACCCCGGCGGCCTGCGCCACCTGCTGTGCGACCACACGAGTCTGTCCCGGTCCTCGGCTCGCGTGCCCGTATCGTCTCCGTCTTCGCTCCGTCCGGCATCGCCGTTACACCCCGAAGCCCGACGAAACCCCAGCACTCAAGAATTCTGCACCATCGGCGGCGGTCCGGCAGCGACCGGCGGCCACAGCGACGCCGTCGTCGGCAACCGACACCGAACCATTTTGGCGATGGTCGCAGTTCACCGGCCGCCGCAATTCGATCCCCGTTTCCCGCGACGTTTCCGTGTCAGTGATCTTGCTTACTCTCCACGATTATCTCGCGCGATATTCCGACGTTTCCGGTAATACGCCGAGACCGCCACTGCGCCTTGGCTCGACTGCGGGCTCCGTCGACTGCGCGCTCCGTCGACCCGGTGCGAAACCATGGTCGGTGACGCGGGGTGACCGTCGGCGTGCCCGCCACCGCATGACACGATCATGGCGACCTGTCTCAACCCCGTCCGGGAGGACACGCATGCCCGACGACGTGCCCGTGAACGAACTCGATCCGTCCACCCCTGTCATCGTCGGAGTCGGTCAGGCGTCCGAACGTCTCGACGATCCCGACTACCGCGCGCTCGGCGAGGCCGATCTCGCCGCACGTGCGGTCGAAGCGGCACTCGCCGACTCCGGGCTCGACGCCGATGTCCTCGCGCCGCGGATCGACACCGTCGCCGCGGTGCGGTCGTTCGAGGTGTCCAGTCCGTTGTCGTCGTCGCCGCTGGGACGCCCCGACAACATGCCGCGGGCCGTCGCCGCACGGACCGGGATGGACCCGGCCCGGGCGATCACCGAGGTGGTGGGCGGTCAGAGTCCGCAGAAGCTGGTCACCGAGTTCGCGCAGCGCATCGCCGGCGGCGACTGCGATGCCGTGGTGGTCTTCGGTGCCGAGGTCATCTCGACCGTGCGTCGTGCACAGTCGGCCGACGCCGCCGACCGGCCGGACTTCACCGAGCAGGTGCCGGGCTCCCACGAGGACCGTGGCTTCGGGCTCGCCGGCCTGACCTCGGTGCAGGAGGCACGCCACGGGCTGCTCGAACCGATCACCCAGTACGCGCTGCTGGAGAATGCGCGACGACATCGGCTCGGCGCGTCGCGCTCCGAGTACACCCGGTCGATGGCGGAGCTGCTCGCACCGATGTCGGAGGTGGCCGCGCACAATCCGCATGCGGCCTCGCCGCAGCGACGTTCCGTCGACGAGGTCGCCACCGTGTCTCCGGCCAACCGGGTGCTGGCCGATCCCTACACACGGTTGCTCGTCGCCCGCGATCAGGTCAATCAGGCCGCAGCCACCGTCCTCATGTCGGTGCGCGCCGCCCGCGACCTCGGCATCGACGAGCCCCGATGGGTGTTCCTGCACGGCCATGCCGATCTGCGGGAACGTCCGCTGATGCGGCGGCCGGACCTGTCGACGAGCCCGGCATCCATCGCGGCCGTGAGCTCCGCGTTGGACATGGCCTCCGTCGACTTGAGCGACGTCGACGTCCTCGACATCTACAGCTGCTTTCCGATCGCCGTGTTCAACGTGTGCGACGCATTCGGGCTGGCCGCCGACGATCCGCGCGGCCTCACCGTCACCGGCGGCCTGCCCTACTTCGGCGGTGCCGGCAACAACTACTCGATGCACGCGATCGCCGAGATCGTCGGACGGGTCCGCCGCACACCGGGCAGCACCGGGCTCGTCGCGGCCAACGGCGGCCTGATGAGCAAGTACTCGGTCGGCGTGTACTCGGCCACCCCGGCACCCTGGCAGCGCGGCGACGACGCCGATCGCCAACGTGAACTCGACTCGGTACCAACGGTTCACGAGCGACGACTCGCCGACGGTCCGGCCGTCGTCGAGAGCTACACCCTGACCGAACCCGACAAGCAAGGACGCCGCCGCGGCATCGTCGTCGGACGCCTCGACGGCGGGGACCGCTTCGTCGCGAATACCGCCGAGGGCGATGACGAACTGATCGACCTGCTCGCGACCGCCGACGACCCCATCGGCACTCGCGTCTTCGCCCGGTCGTTTGCCCGCGGCAACCGGGTGGCGATCTCGGCCGAACGCATGTCGGAGTTGTTCCCGCTGAGGGCACCGGCACTTCGGGATCGGTACGAGCACATCGAGGTTCGTCGTGACGGACGAATCCTTGAGGTCACCATCAACCGTCCGGAATCGCGGAATGCGCTGAACCCCAAGGCGAACGAAGAACTGGACGAGATCTTCGACGCCTACTTCGCCGATCCCGAGCTGTGGGTGGCGATCCTGACCGGCGCCGGCGACAAGGCGTTCTCGTCCGGAAACGATCTCGCGCACATGGCCGGTGACGCCCTGCTCGCCGTCCCGAAGAACGGCTTCGGCGGGCTGACGTCGCGGCGGGACCGACCCAAACCGGTGATCGCCGCGGTCAATGGTGTGGCGCTCGGCGGCGGCCTGGAGATCGCGCTGGCCTGCCACATCATCGTCGCCGACGAGAAGGCGAGCTTCGGGTTGCCTGAGGTCAAGGTCGGATTGGCTGCTGCCGCAGGCGGATTGGTCCGCCTCCCGCGAGCGGTCGGGCCGGCACTGGCACGCGACATGATCCTGACCGGCCGTCGGATCGACACCGCCGAGGCCTACCGCATCGGCCTGGTCAGTCGCATCGCCGACCACACCCGGGCCCTCGACGTCGCCCGCGAGGTGGCGCAGGAGATCCTCGCCGCCTCACCCACGTCGGTGCGGGCCTCACTCCGGGCGATGGCCGATGCCGAGCGGATCGACGATCCCGACGACGCGATCGAAGAGACGTCGAGCGTGCTCGACGCGCTGTTGATCAGCCAGGACACCATCGAAGGGATCAGTGCCTTCGTCGGTAAGCGGCCACCGCGGTGGACGGGTCGTTGACGGCGGAGTCACCTCCCACCGGTTCCGCCGGTCCAGTCGCCCCGCTCCCGCCGGTCGAGCCACCCTTTCGTCGGTCGAGCCGCGGCGAGCCCCCAAGCGCGAGCCGCAAGTCGTTTCGACGAAGCTCAACCGGTCGAGCCGCCTATTCGTCGGTCGAGCCGCCTATTCGTCGGTCGAGCCGGACGAAGCGAAGCTGAGTCCGCGTCGAGACCAGGTGACACAGCAGCGGCACCCCACCACTCCGGACAAAGGTCGGACAGTGGAAACTACAGCAGCACACCGGGATTGAGCAGGCCGTCCGGATCGAGCGCCTGTTTGATCGCGGCGGTCAGGGCCATCACGTCCGGGCCGACCTGGTTGGGCAGCCACGCCTTCTTGAGCCGTCCGACACCGTGCTCGCCGGTGATGGTGCCGCCCAACGAGATCGCGAGATCCATCACCTCACCGAAAGCCTGCTGCGCGCGCTGCGCCTCGTCGGCGTCCTCGGGATCGAAGACGATCAACGGGTGAGTGTTGCCGTCACCGGCGTGCGCGATGACCGAGATCATCACGTCGTTCTGATCGGCGATCGCCGCGACGCCGTCGATGAGGGCTGGTAACGCCGGCAGCGGGACCCCGACGTCCTCGAGGAGCAGCGACCCCAACTTTTCCACTGCCGGGATCGCGGCCCGTCGTGCGGCCGTGAACGCCTCCCCTTCGGCGGCATCGGAAGTATCGAAAACATCTGCGGCACCGTTGGTTTCGAAGGCCTCACGGATGATCTCCACCTCGGCGACGCCGGCCGGTCCGGGTGCGTCGGATTGGGCGACGAGCAGCGCACCGGCCTCGCGATCCAGGCCCATGCGCAGCATGTCCTCGACGGCGTTGATCGAGACCTTGTCCATGAACTCCAGCATCGCGGGTCGGATCTTCGAGGTGATCGCGAGAACCGCCTCGCTGGCGTCGTGAACCGAGGAGAACGTGCCGACCACGGTGCACGCCGACGCCTGCGGCGGCAGCAGACGCAACGTCACCTCGGTGATGATGCCGAGCAGCCCTTCGCTTCCGACGAACAGCTTGGTCAGCGACAGTCCCGCGGAATCCTTGAGTTGCTTGCCGCCGAGGCGCAATGCCCGACCGTCGGCGAGGACGACCTCCATGCCGAGCACGTAATCGGTTGTCACACCGTACTTCACGCAACACAGACCGCCCGCATTGGTGGCGACGTTGCCGCCGATGGAGCAGATCTCGAACGACGACGGGTCCGGCGGGTACCAGAGATCGTGGGCCGCCGCGGCCGCCTTGACCTCGGAGTTGAACAGACCGGGTTGCACCACCGCGGTGCGGGTCGCGGTGTCGATGGTCAACTCGCGCATCTTCTCGGTGGAGATCATCACCGCACCGTCGACCGCCGTCGACCCACCCGAGAGGCTGGTGCCCGCGCCACGCGTGATGATCGGTATCGCGTGCGCGGCGCACCACCGCACCGTCGTCTGGACCTGCGCGGTGGTCGTCGGGCGGATCAGCGCCAGCGGTGTTCCGGCGTCGGGATCCGCGGCGCGGTCCTGGCGGTACCCGGCGAGGATGTCCGGATCGGTGACCACCATCTGCTCGGGCAATTCGGCACGCAACTCGCTCAAATCCACTGTGGTCATGGATTCAGGGTAGGTGTGCGGCCCGTCGATGTCCGTCGCGTGTTGAGATCGGAGGCGTGTCATCCGTCCCGACGAAAAACTCGTCGTATCGAATCTCAGAATCAGCACGCTGAGATGTAGATCGCTACAGTAGCCGGGCACATAGACGACGCTGAATACGAGGGGCACCACCGTGCAACTGCAACCAGGCGGGGAGTTCGCAGGTTATCGCATTGTCGACACCCTCGGCGAAGGCGGCATGGGACAGGTGTTCCTCGTCGAACATCCACACCTTCTGCGACGCGAGGCCCTCAAAGTCATCTCGATAAATGGCGCAGGCTATCCAGAGTTCGGCCTCCGATTCACCAACGAGGCACGCGCCGCCGCATCACTCGAGCATCCAGCCATCGTGTCAATTCACAACTACGGGATCACCGACAGCACTCCGTGGTTCACGATGTCGTACCTCGACGGCGACGATCTCACGTCTGCGCGACTGACCCTCGTCGAGGCGGTTGAGACGATCGGACAAGTAGCGGCCGGACTCGACTACGCCCATCAACGTGGGGTCATCCACCGTGACATAAAGCCTGCCAACATCGTCGTGACCCGCTCCCCGTCGGGCCGTATCGATCGAGCAGTCCTTCTCGACTTCGGTATCGCCAAACTCGCTGAGGCCCCCTCGATTACCGCATCCAACGTCTACGTCGGAACGATGACGTATTCGGCACCTGAGGTACTCGACGGTCAACCGGCCACTGCGCTTTCCGATCAGTACTCCCTGGCGTGCACGGCGTACGAATTACTGACCGGCAAGCCACCTTTCAACGGAATGACGCCAGCGGCACTGATTGCCGCACACATCCAGAAACAGCCCCCTCCGCCCAGTATGTACCGGCCAGAACTCGCTGCCGTAGATCTGGTCTTCGCGACCGCTCTTGCCAAGGACCCAGCGCATCGGTTCCCGACATGCACCGCTTTCGCGACGACGTTGGCGCAAGGTCTGCTCATGTCCGGACCGCATCCCGTTACAGGGCAAACCAGTTCGCGGACAACAATTCCCAGTAGTGTTTACGCAGCGCCGACAACGCCCCCGCCAGGAGCCGGCCCCAACAGACCACCATCTGGCTACCCGAGCACGATCGCCGGACCAATGGCACCGCGTCGCCGGCGCAGGGGTCGCGCAATCCTGGTCGGCGCCATCGCTACGGCGGTGATCTCACTCGTCGTCACCGGCGTAGTCCTGTGGCCGACTCCTCAACCAAACGAGACAACCGCAGCAGAGAGTGCGGCCCTGAGCCAGCAGATCAGCAACAGCTGGAACACGACATGCATCGTCAACAGCGGAGCTCTCTATTGCATGGGCAACAACGGTTTCGGCCAGGTTGGTGACGGTACAACACTGGCTCAGGCCTCGCTGGTCAAGGTCGACGGGGTCTCACACGTCACGGCGGTATCAACCGACTTCAACACCTGCGCAATCGCTGATGGCGAGGTCTACTGCTGGGGAAACAACGAGTACGGTCAACTCGGCGACGGAACAACAACCAACCGAGTAACTCCCATCCATGTACCCGGCCTATCGGGTGCCACGTCAGTCAGCACCGTGGCAGGCCTGAGCTGTGCAGTCGCCAACGCCACCGCATACTGCTGGGGCAACAACAAGTTCGGGCAGGTCGGAGACGGTACGAAGATCGATCGCCACACCCCGACAAAGATCTCCTCATTGACCAACGTCTCGGCTATTCAGACCACCGGGTCGGCAACTTGCGCGATTGCAGATCAGACCGCCTACTGCTGGGGAAGCGAATACCGTTCGGGGAATACCGTCACAGACCAATCCCCCGACGACGACCGCAGCAAACCGACCGCCGTTGCGGGATTGCCGCAAACCAAGTCGATCTCGACGGCCGGTTCCACCACTTGCGCCGTCAGTGTGGACGGCAAGGTGTATTGCTGGGGTGACAACACCTGGGGCGCCGTCGGCAACGGCACTACCGATGAGCAGTACACACCCCTGGCATTGCCCGGTATCCCGACCTCAACTGAGGTCGACACCTCCGGATCTACAACCTGCGCCGCCACACTGGACGGCCTGTACTGCTGGGGACGCAACGCTAACGGTGAACTAGGCGATGGAACGAGCACGGACCGGCTGAGCCCGACGCGCACTCGTGAACTCACCGACGTAACTGCAGTCACCATTGGCAACTATTCGGATGGCCCGGAACACGGAAGCAATACCACCACATGCGCCATGGCCAACAAGATCCCCTACTGCTGGGGTGCATACCTCGACCGCAATTACGCGTTCGTCCACACGGTGCCTCAACCGATTCAGCTCCCCTGACATCAATTCGTTCCCTCAACGCAATTGGTGACACTGCTCGCCGGATGTGGCAATACTGGAGCACGTGAGCGACTTCAACCAGACGATCATCGATGAATTCCACGCCAACGACGGCACCGTCACCACCGCAGGCTTCGGTCGCCATCTCGTCCTCGTCCACTCCATCGGCGCGAGATCCGGCGCCGAACGCGTCAACCCGCTGATGTCCCTGCCCGACGGCGCAGGCGGTCGATTCATCATCGGCAGCGCGGCCGGCTCTCCGAAGGACCCCGCCTGGGTTCACAACCTGCGCAAGCACCCGAACATCACCATCGAGGTGGCCGGGGAGAAGTCCGGGATCGAGACATTCCCGGCGACTGCGACCGAACTCAACCCGGTCGAGCGTGAACAGGCGTGGCAGGGATTCGTGTCCGCGTCGAATCAGTTTCTGAAGTACACCGAGACCGCAGAGGGCCGCGTCTTCCCCATCTTCCGGCTGACACCCAAGACATAGACCCACCGCACCCACGGTCCTCGTCGTCGACTTGTCGGATTTCTCAAACGCACGGTCCTGGCTACTCTTGTGCGCATGTTCACCTCGGGTGAGGTGGTGGCGGGGTTCACCATCGATGCGGTCGTCGGCCACGGCAGCAGCGCCGACGTCTACCGCGTGCATCGAGATGACGAGGCGACTCCGTTGGCGTTGAAGGTGCTGCGGACCGACCTTCACGGTCTCGAGCATGCCCGCGAACGCTTCGAGCACGAGTTCGCGATCGCGTCCCTGCTCCATCACCCCAACATCGTGGCGATGGACTCCAGTGGCGAAGTCGCCCTCGGCGATCAGAGGCATCCCCGGCACACCGCCCTGTGGTTGGCGATGCAGTACGTGGCCGGGCCGTCGGCGATCTACCTGATCCCGCGCTACGACCAGCAACCACAGGTGTCGGCGGTGCTGCGGGTGGCCCAACAGATCGGTGCCGCGCTGGACTACGCCCACTCGAAGGACATTCTGCACCGCGACGTCAAACCCGCCAACATCCTGCTCACCACCACCGACGACACCACCGACGCCCTCCTCACCGACTTCGGCATCGCCCGCTTCCTCGACGACACCCGCCCGCTCGCCCGCAACGGCCGGGTGCAGGGTTCGGTCGCCTACGCCGCACCGGAATTACTTCAGGCACAACAACTGTCACCGGCAACCGACGTCTATGCCTTCGCGTGTTCGCTGATCGAGCTGTTCACCGGGTTGCCGCCGTACCCGCGCACGACGCCCTTCGCAATCACCTACGCCCACATCCGCGACCAACCTCCGAAGCTCACCGCCCGACGCGAGTGGCTCCCATCGTCGTTGAACTCGGTGTTCGCCAAGGCGCTCGCCAAGAATCCGGCGGACCGCTACCAGACGTGCGGGGAGTTCGTCGAGATCATCACGCGGGCGTTGCGCGACGTCCCGGTGCCGGTGGGTCCGACGCGTCGTCGCGGTTGGTTGCGGTGAGGTGCAACGCTTTTGAACGCTTTCCAGCGCAGCCTTCGGAGGTCTCGACACCTCCTCGGCTAGCGCCTCGTCGGGCTCGACCGGCGAAGTGTCGGCAGGACCAGCGGGATATGTTGTGGCAATCCGCTATTCGCCGGTATCAGTCGTCGCCGATCCGGTATACGCGCCGCGCGGTGTTGCGGAAGACGTTGCGTACCACGGTGTCTCCCCAGGGTTCGAGGACGTCGAGCAGGCCGCCGATCAGCATGTCGACGGATGCGTTGGGTTTGTCGATCGGGAAGTTGGACCCGAACATCACCCGACTGGCACCGAAGTGGGCGACGATGTGCTGCATCAGCGGTCCCACCATCTCGACCAGTGTCTGCCGAGTGCCGATGTTACCCATGGACTGTCGACCGTAGCCGAGCACCGGAAGCGCCAGTCCCGACAGTTTGATCACCACGTTGCGCTCCGATGCCAGCGTCGTCATCCGTTCACGCCAGAGGCGCAGAATGTCCGCGCGGGCGGCCGCGGTGGTCCCGGTGCGAGTCCCGACAGGTCCGAAAGCACCGACCGGACAACCGAAATGGTCGACGATGATGGTGGTGTCCGGGAATTCGCGGGCCAGGGTGACCACGTCGTAGAGCTGATGCGAGTACACGAACACCTCCACGGCGAGGCGACGTTGCGCTACCTCCTCGATCCCGGTGAGGAAGGCCGCCGATGCCAGCACGCCGTCGACGGCACCACCGGAACGCACCTTCGGATCGGGATGGCGGGTGGCGGTGGTCTGGATGCCGCGGATGCGATCACAGACCTCGATCTGTGCGTCGAGGCGCTCACCGAAACCCTCCGAACGCGGATCGGCCCGCGCCATGACCGCTCCGAGCGTGGGCGCGACCCCCACACCGAACGGCAAACCCATCAGATAGCGGGCCTCGTCGACGGCATTGCGCGTCGCCTCGGGTTCAACGGACTCCGGCAGACGCCAATACGATTCGGAGATGACGACCGACTCGATCGGCACCCCGATCGCACCGGCCACCGGAGCGATGTCGGCACCGTAGTGCCGCGGCTCGTAGGCCCGCGCGACCGATCGTGGGGTCAGCAGGTACTCCCGTTCCGATTGCGGGACGGCGACGGAGAACACGCGGTCACCCATGCCGGGCACAAAACGGTATCCGCGTACCAATCGGTTGCCCGACCATGGCGCCTGGCGCGGATTCCACTGTTGAACGTGCGCGTCGACGATCCCGGGGATCAGGTCGTCGATGGTGGCCATGCCCCCGACATTGCCATAGTCACGGGTTGATCACATCCGTTCGGCCGGGCATGCCACCGTTCGCGGTACACGCGGCAGTAGTGGGTTCGCGGTCACGTCCGCGACCACGAGGCACAATGGGTGGGCGCCGCACGCGGACAACCGTCGGACCGCTGGGCGCAACAACGACGTTTGGGAGGTGGACCGTGGCGAATCATTCGCGCCATGTGCTGCACCACCTCCGTGAGCTGATCAACCGCGATCCGGACCGCTTCACGTCGAACCTGTACACACGCCTGTTCGCCGTCGACCCGGATCTGCGGGAACTCTTCGGCGTGATGATGTCACTGCAGCGGCAGGCGTTCTATCACGTCATCGACCACGTCCTCGAGGTGATCCCCGCGCCGACGGGACAGCAGGAACTCGTCGAATTCCTCGCCCAACTCGGTCGCGACCACCGCAAGTACGGGGTCCTGCCCGACCATTACCAGGCGATCTACCAGGCGTTGATGGGCGAGTTCGCCTCGCTGCTTCGTGACCAGTGGGATGAGGACGCACAACGCACGGTCGGTCAGGCCATGATGCTGGTGACCGGAGTGATGCGCGGTGCCGCGCAGACCGCGGCGGGCCCGGCGACGTGGACGGCGCAGGTCGTCGAGAAGTTCCGCATCACCCGCGGACTGGCCGTCGTACGACTGGTGTCGAAGGCGCCGCTGACGTTCAACACCGGGCAATACCTGGAGACGCAGATCCCGCAGTGGCCCAAGACCTGGCGCAGTCTGTCACCGGCGATTCCGCCCAATCCGCACGGCGAACTCGAATTCCACGTCCGGGCGGTACCCGGCGGCAGCGTCAGCACCTCCATCGTCCAGGAAACGCAGGTCGGCGACGTGTGGACGTTCGGGCAGGCGCACGGCACCCTGCACATCGACCGTGACCGTGAGGTGCTCATGGTGGCCGGCGGAACCGGCCTCGCACCGCTGCGCGCGTTGCTGATCGACATGTCGACCCGCGGCGACACCCCGCCGACACACGTCTTCTACGGCGCCCGCCATCCCGGCGAACTCTACGACCTGCCGGTCCTGCGGCGGATCGCCTCGACCAATCCGTGGCTGACGGTCACGGCGGTCTCGGAGGAGACGACCAATCCCTGGTGGCTGGACCACCCGGTCAACCCGGCCGCACTCGGCATCGACCACCGCGTCGGCACGCTCGTCGACGTGGTCGCCGCGGCCGGCCCGTGGGAGGACCGCCAGACCTTGATCACCGGGTCACCGGCGATGGTGGAGAACACCCGCCGCGGCCTGATCATCGCCGGCGTGCGGGCCAGCCTCATCCAGCACGACCCGATGTTCTGATCACAGCCTTCCGACGTCCACTCTTTCCGACGCCCACTCCGCATTGAGGAGCGGCTCACCCGCCGATCAGGGCGGCCCCTCGATGACGGTCGTGGTCACGTAGACGGTCTCGTTCTCGGTGACCGTCGCGGTCGCCGACTCGGTCACCGTCTGCGTCGCCGTCTGCGTCTCGGTCTGCGTCTGCGTTTGCGTCTGCGTGACGGTCTGCGCCGTGGTGCGCGTGACCGTCGGCGGCGTCGTCGTCTCGGTGACGGTTTGTTCGTCGACGACGGTCTGCGTCACCGGATCCCCCGCGCGGGTCACGGTGATCTCGCCGGTGGTGCCGGTGACCGTCGTCGTCGACGTCACCGCCGCCGGGGTCTCGGAGCCGACGCCGGTGAACAGGGCCACCAACACGGCCAGGCACAATAGTGCCGCAACTCCTGCCGCGCCGCCGATCGCCCACCAACGCAGGCCGTGCGACCCGATGGCGGTGGTCGGCGCCGCGTCGTCGGTGGCGTAGGCGGGTGCCGTGTGCCCGACCGCAGCACCACCAACGGCCGCACCTCCGACCGCGGCACCTCCGACAGCGGCGCCGACGGGGATGGCCCGGGTGTCGGCGAGCACCACCGCGGTGGCGCCCTGGGCGACGGCGAACACCGGTGCACCGACCGGGGCGGCGGGTCGGCCGGTCGCCGCGGCCACGGCCGAGACCACCTCGGGCAACTGTGCACCCGACCCGACGCACAGGAACCTCGCCGGGCTGGGATCGGCGGTCAGGGGACGCAGCAGTGCCGCGGCGGCGGTGGCACCGGCGGCATCGCTCAACGAATGCGCATCGGCAGGCGACACCTGCGCGGTCCGGATCGTGCGTGCCGCGGTGGCGTCGACCAGCGCGAGAGTGTCCCCGGTGGCGAGTGCACCGGACTGATCGAGGGTGACGACACCGACGACGCCACCGCCCTCCCGGCCGGCCACCTGCGCCAACGCGGCAGGCAGGTCGACGAAGACGACCGCGGCGGCCCATGCCGGCGCTCCCGGACCGTGTAACGCGAAGTCGAGGTGGGCGCGGACGTCGGGGCGTGCGCAGGTGGTGACGATGTGGTCGATCTCGAAGGGCGCGGAATCGACGAGCTCGGTGAGGGCGGTCAACGCCGATTCCGGGGAATCGTCGGCGAGGTCGACGAAGTTGCTGGCGACGATCTCACCGGCCGCGTCGAGCACAACCGAGGCGATCTCCTCACCCAACACCGACACCCCGAGCACTGCTGGCCCGGTGATGTTGAGATCCGGGGACTGGCTCACCGTCGCCTCCTTCATCCAACCGGCATTCGACGCCACACACTAACGTGCGACCCCGGTGGGCAACAGATCAGGCCGCTGTGAGAAGTCGGCCGATCCGGTGCACCGGGGTCGCACGTTATTCGGTTGTGAGGGTGGTGATCGTTACGCTCTGGTCGTCCTAGTCGTCGCCACGACGCCGACGGGGTTGCCACACGACCAGCGCATTGGTGCGCGGGACGGGGACGAGCTCACCGCCGCGACGGGCGCGGTGCGCCTCGACCTCGCGTTGCAGTTCGTGCAGTCGTAGCTGCAGTGCGTCGACCTGATTGGTCAGGTCGATGATCCGCTTGATGCCGGCGAGGTTGACGCCTTCCTCCTGGGAGAGGCGCTGGATCTCGCGGAGCACCTCGACGTCGCGTGTCGAGTAGCGACGCCCACCGCCACTGGTGCGTTCGGGCGTCACCAGTCCGAGCCGGTCGTAGGTGCGCAGGGTCTGCGCGTGCATACCGGCCAGCTCGGCGGCGACCGAGATCATGAAGGTCGCGCTGGTTTCCCGTGGATCAGGTCCGGGTCGGTTCTGTTCGGCCATGACTCATCGCCCCCAGCCCGCCCGTGGATCGAATCCGCTGGCCTTCTCGGCCTCGGCGTAGGCGTGCATCGCCTCGACCGCGGCGTCGTCGAGCTTGCGGGGCACCTCGACCTTGACGGTCACCAGCAGGTCACCGGAACCACCGGCGCGCTTGGGGACTCCGCGTCCGCGCACACGCAGGGTGCGGCCGTCACTGGTGTTCGGCGGGATCTTGACGCCCACCGAGCCCTCGAGGGTCGGCACCGACACGGTGGCCCCGAGCACCAGCTCGGAGATGCTCACCGGCAACTGCACACGCAGGTCGTGGCCGCTGCGGGTGAAGACCTTGTCGGCGGTCACGTGGACGACGACGTAGAGGTCACCCGACGGCGCACCGCGGCGCCCGGCCTCACCCTGTCCGGCGAGCCGGATGCGTTGGCCGTCCTCGACGCCCGACGGGATGCGGACGTTGATGGTGCGCGAACGCACCTTGACGCCGCTGCCGTCGCAGTCGGCGCACGGATCGTCGATCCGGGAGCCGGTGCCCTGGCAGTCCTGACAGGGTTCGCTGAATCCGAACGCGCCCTGATTGCGGCTGACGAAGCCGGAACCATTGCAGTTCGGGCAGACCCGCGGGCTGGTGCCCGGCTTGGCGCCACTGCCGTGGCAGGTGGTGCACGGCGCCGGGCTGGTCACCCGGAGTGGGACGGTCGTACCCAATGCCGCGTCCGCGAACGACAACGTCGTCTCGGTCTCGAGGTCGTTGCCCCGACGCGGCCGGGTCGCCGTCGACGTGCGGGTGCCGCCGCCGCCACCGGAGCCGCCGCGGTTGAACAATCCCTCGAAGAGATCGCCGAATCCGCCGGCACCCTCTCCGCCACCACCGCCGAACAGGTCACCGATGTTGAAGTCGGCGCCGGTCTCGGTGGAGTACCGGGTTCCGCCGCCGCCGGGGAATCCACCGGGAAAACCGTTGCCGCCGCCGCGGAATCGGCCGCCGGCGAACATGGCGCGCGTCTCGTCGTATTCCTTGCGCTTGTCGGCGTCGGCGAGCACGCTGTGGGCTTCGGACACCCGCTTGAAGCGCTCTTCGGCTTGCGCGTCCCCGGGATTGGCGTCGGGGTGCAGCTCGCGGGCGAGCTTGCGGTAAGCCTTCTTGATCTCTTCAGACGAAGCATCAGAAGCAACGCCGAGGTCCTTGTAGAAGTCGCGTTCAAGCCATTCTCGTTGTGGAGCCACCAGACGTCACCTCCTTCGTTATGAACATGTCTGGTTGAAGTATGTGTGCGCCCCCGGTGACGCGCGGTTCGCCAGTGGCGTTCCGCGCATCACCGGGGGAGCGTGTAGGTGCTTATTGTGCACCAGTGGGCGCGTCCTGGGCGCCCGATGCGCCGGCCGGCGCCGGGTCGGTGACCGTGACCATCGCGGTCCGGATCACCTTGTCACCCAGGCGGTACCCGCTGCGGTACACCGCACCGAGGACCGGCTCGGCACCACTGCCGTCGTTCTGGACGGCTTCGTGCAGTTCCGGATCGAACACGTCGCCGGGTTCGCCGAACTTGACGAGTCCTTCCGAACTCAGGCTGCCGGCCAACTTGTCGGCCACCGCACGCAGCGGACCCGACTCGAGGTCGCCGTGCTCGCGGGCCCGGTCGAGATCGTCGAGGACCGGCAGCAGCTTCTCGATCAACACCTGTTTGCCGTAGGCGACTCGCCCCTGCTTCTCCTCCTCGGTCCGCCGCTTGTAGTTGGCGAACTGTGCGCGTTCACGCTGGAGGGCGGCAGTGAGTTCGGCGACCTCGTCGGTCGCCGGGGCCTTCGCCTCTTCCAAGGCCGGCTCCTCGCCGGAAGCAGGTGCGCTTCCGGTGTCGGGGGTCGGTTCACCCTCGGGGCGCACCTCACCGGTTTCCGGGTCGATGCGCCGACGATCGGTGACCGTGATCGGCTCGTCGCCGGGGGTCTGGCCCCCGGCGGCCGAACCGGCCTCGGGCCCACTCTGGGTCACTTGGTGTCCCCGGAGTTCGGCTCGTCGACAACCTCGGCGTCGACGACGTCATTGTCACCGGCGGTCGCGGAGCCACCGTCGGCGCCTGCGGCCTGGCCCTCGGCCGCGGATGCGGCGTAGATGGCCTGACCCATTTCCTGGGACTCCGCCGAGAGCTTCTCGATCGCGCTCTTGATGGCCGCGATGTCGTTGCCCTTGAGGGCCTCGTTGGCCTCGCCGATGGCGGCGTTGACCTTGTCCTTGACCTCGGCCGGCACCTTGTCCTCGTTGTCCTTGAGGAACTTCTCGGTGTGGTTGACCAGCGACTCGGCCTGGTTACGGGTCTCGGCCTCCTCGCGACGCTTGCGGTCCTCGTCGGCGTGGGCCTCGGCGTCCTTGATCATCCGGTCGATCTCGTCCTTGCTCAGGCCGGAACCCTCCTGGATGCGGATGGAGTTCTCCTTGCCGGTGCCCTTGTCCTTCGCGGTGACGTGCACGATGCCGTTGGCGTCGATGTCGAAGGTCACCTCGATCTGCGGAACACCTTGCGGCGCAGGCGCAATGCCGCCGAGCTCGAAGCTGCCGAGCAGCTTGTTGTGCGAGGCGATCTCACGCTCACCCTGGTACACCTGGATCTGCACCGACGGCTGGTTGTCCTCGGCCGTGGTGTAGGTCTCGCTGCGCTTGGTCGGGATGGTGGTGTTGCGCTCGATCAGCTTGTGCATCACGCCGCCCTTGGTCTCGATGCCGAGGGACAGCGGGGTGACGTCAAGCAGCAGAACGTCTTTCACCTCACCGCGGAGCACACCGGCCTGCAGTGCGGCACCCACGGCGACGACCTCGTCGGGGTTGACACCCTTGTTGGGCTCACGTCCACCGGTCAGTTCCTTCACCAGGTCGGTGACGGCCGGCATACGGGTCGAACCACCAACGAGCACAACGTGATCGATGTCGCCGACGGAGATCCCGGCGTCCTTGATGACCGCCTGGAACGGAGCGCGGGTGCGCTCGAGCAGATCCGAGGTGATCTTCTGGAACTCGCTACGGGAGAGCTGCTCGTCGAGGAACAGCGGGTTCTTGTCGGCGTCGACGGTGATGTAGGGCAGGTTGATCGAGGTCGACTGCGAGGCCGACAGTTCGATCTTGGCCTTCTCGGCAGCCTCACGCAGACGCTGCATGGCCATCTTGTCCTTGGTCAGGTCGATGCCCGAGGAGCTCTTGAACTTCTCGACCAGCCAGTCGACGATGCGCTGATCCCAGTCGTCACCACCGAGGTTGTTGTCACCGGAGGTGGCCCGGACCTCGACGACACCGTCGCCGATCTCCAGCAGCGAGACGTCGAAGGTACCGCCACCGAGGTCGAAGACCAGGATGGTCTGTTCCTTCTCACCCTTGTCCAGGCCGTAGGCCAGGGCAGCGGCGGTCGGCTCGTTGACGATGCGCAGGACGTTGAGGCCGGCGATCTGGCCGGCTTCCTTGGTGGCCTGACGCTGTGCGTCGTTGAAGTATGCGGGCACGGTGATGACCGCGTCGGTGACATCCTCACCGAGGTAGGCTTCCGCGTCGCGCTTCAGCTTCATCAGCGTACGGGCGCTGATCTCCTGCGGGGTGTACTTCTTGTCGTCGATGGCGACGCTCCAGTCACCCTCGCCCATGTGGCGCTTGACGGAGCGGATGGTGCGGTCGACGTTGGTGACCGCCTGGTTCTTGGCCGGCTGCCCGACGAGCACCTCGCCGTTGCGCGCGAACGCGACGACCGACGGGGTGGTACGCGAGCCTTCGGCGTTGGCGATGACGGCGGGTTCGCCGCCTTCGAGTACCGACACCACGGAGTTGGTGGTGCCGAGGTCGATTCCAACAGCACGAGACATCTTTGCGATTCCTCCTAGTTCATGGGTGTGCACTGTTTCTGGGTGTGCACCCAAGGTCTTGGTCCCGCGCGCCGAGCTCGATGAACTCGACGCGCAGGGGTCTGGCAAACCTGACCGCCAGACCCAGACTTCAGTGCGTCCGACTCATGTCCTACTGGTTGAGTCGGTCTCAGTCAAGTCGAGTTGAGCCTGTATGGCTCAGGTTCTCGTTGGGTTCAACGGGGTGTGGTGCGAGTATGTTCCCGGAATCGAGAAAAAAGTTGAGCGAGTTTCGCTCAACTTTCTACGTGGAGGGGTTTCTGCTGGTTCGGGCTGGTTTCTGCGGTTGTTCCTGCGGGTCTGGTTGGCTCGCGCGGGTGGGCTCGGCTCGCGCAGGTCGGGTCGGCTCGCGCAGGTCGGCTCGGCTCGCGCAGGTCTGTTCGGCTCGCGCGGGTCGTCGACGGCTCGCACGAGCCGACATCACCCGCGGGAACCTCGAGGACTCGCGCGAATCGACGCCGGCCAGGTCCGCCGGACGCCGGTCGGGGCTGCGGGTGCGCTACGTCGACGCCGGCGTCAGGGAGTCGCCGGGGAAGCCCTGCACCGGGTGGACGTGGAAGGTGAAGACGCCGGCGGCGACGGCCGGGTCGTCGGTCATGATCTCGGTGACCGTCTCGACGGAGCGGTCGAAGACCCCGACGCCGCAGAAGTCGGTGTCGTCGCGGGCCGGCAGGACCACCACCAGGTCACCGGCCTTGCGCAGCGCCAGCAGTCGGCGCCCGTGCTCCCGGATGAGGTCCGGGGCGTCGTCGCTGCCGTAGTTGGGGCCGGCTTCGAGGACGGCCACGACGTAGGGCTGGGCGTACTCGAGGACCGTCTGCATCTCGGCGTCGGTGATGTCGGGCAGGGTGGTCATCGCGGATTCCTCCTCAGGGCGTCGGTCCTCGCGTGACCGAGCGTCATCGAACGGCTACGAATCCACTGTAGGCCGGGATCCGGGCGTCGCGTCGGGACTGTGGCGATCCAGCGCAATGTTCATCCGTCGCCGGTGAAGTCGTTCCCCGAGAGGTTCAATGCCTTGCCGAACAGCACGAAACCGGGGGAAGAACATTCTTCCCCCGGTTTCGCCCGTATCGTCCGGGATCGATCAGGCCGCCGCGGTCACCTCATCGGCAACCGGCTCCAACGCGGCCGCGACGATGTCGGCGACGTCGGCGATCGGCGTGACCGTCACTGCCTCGAGGATCTCGGCGGGGACGTCGTCGAGATCGGCCTCGTTACGTGGCGAGATGAACACCTGGGTCAACCCGTTGCGTTGTGCCGCAAGCAGTTTCTGCTTGAGCCCACCGATCGGCAGGACCCGTCCGTTCAACGTCACCTCGCCGGTCATGCCGACCTCGGCGCGCACCTTGCGGCCAGTCGCCATCGAGGCGAGGGCCGTCACCATCGTGATGCCGGCGCTCGGGCCGTCCTTGGGGACCGCACCCGCGGGCACGTGCACGTGGATGGTGCCCTCGAGGTTGCGTGGATCGATGCCGAGTTCACGTGCGTGGGCACGGACGTAGGACAGTGCGATCTGCGCGGACTCCTTCATGACGTCGCCGAGTTGGCCGGTCAGTTGCAGCCCGCCCTTGCCCTCGCCGGCGTCGGTGCGGTTGGCCTCGATGAACAGCACGTCGCCGCCCATTCCGGTGACCGCCAGACCGGTTGCGACGCCGGGAACCGCGGTGCGCTCCTCGGATTCGGGAGTGAACCGTGGCCGACCCAGATCGTCCTTCAGGTCTGCCTTGTCGACGGTGACAGGTGTTGTCGCCGTGCCGTTTTCGATCTTTGTGGCCTCCTTGCGCATCAGCTTGGCGAGCAGTCGCTCGAACTGACGCACACCCGGTTCGCGGGTGTAGTTGGCCGCGATCTCGCGCAGCGCGTTGTCGGTCACCGAGATCTCGTCATCGGTCAGCGCCGCACGCTCACGCTGCCGCGGGAGCAGGTAATCGCGGGCGATGGCCACCTTGTCGTCCTCGGTGTAGCCGTCGATGGTCACCAGTTCCATCCGGTCCAGCAGCGGTCCCGGGATGTTCTCGACGACGTTGGCCGTCGCCAGGAACACCACGTCGGAAAGGTCCAGATCCAGATCGAGGTAGTGATCGCGGAACGTGTGGTTCTGCGCGGGGTCGAGGACCTCGAGCAGCGCCGCCGCCGGGTCACCCCGATAGTCGGAACCCACCTTGTCGATCTCGTCCAGCAGCACAACGGGATTCATCGATCCCGCCTCGCCGATGGCACGCACGATACGACCGGGCAGGGCACCCACGTAGGTGCGCCGGTGACCGCGGATCTCGGCCTCGTCGCGCACGCCGCCGAGGGCGACACGCACGAACTTGCGGCCGAGGGCGCGGGCCACGGACTCCCCCAGCGACGTCTTGCCGACGCCGGGCGGACCGGCCAGCACCATCACGGCTCCGGAGCCACGTCCGCCGACGACCTGCAGGCCGCGTTCGGCGCGCCGGGCCCGCACGGCCAGGTATTCGACGATGCGGTCCTTGACGTCCTCGAGGCCGTGGTGATCGGCGTCGAGGATCTCGCGAGCACCCTTGATGTCGGTGGAGTCGGTGGTGGTGACGTTCCATGGAAGATCCAGGACGGTGTCCAACCACGTTCTGATCCAACCGCTTTCGGGTGATTGATCGCTGGACCGCTCGAGCTTGCCGACCTCACGCAACGCCGCCTCGCGGACGTTGTCGGGCAGGTCGGCGGATTCGACGCGGCCGCGGTAGTCGTCGGCACCGTCGGGCTCGTCCTCGCCGAGTTCCTTGCGGATGGCGTTAAGTTGCTGACGCAGCAGGAATTCCTTCTGCTGCTTCTCCATTCCGTTGCGGACGTCGTCGGCGATCTTGTCGGAGACCTCGGTCTCGGCGATGTGTTCGCTGGTCCAGTCGATGAGCAGCCCGAGTCGTTCTGCGACGTCAGGGGTTTCGAGCAGTTGCCGCTTCTGGGTGTCGTCGAGCCACGACGAGTAGCCGGAGGTGTCGGCGAGATCGGACGGGTCGGTCATCTTGTTGACCGCGTCGATGATCTGCCAGGCCTCGCGGCGTTGCAGCATGGCCAGGACGAGCTTCTTGTACTCGGCGGCAAGGGCTTTGGTCTCGGCGGTGGCCTCACCGTCGTCGACCTCGGTCACCTCGACCCACAGCGCATTGCCGTGACCGGGTGCGCCGCTGCCGATGTGTGCACGCTTCTCGCCCTTCACCACGGCAGCCGTTTGGCCGCCGGGGATCCGCCCCACCTGCACGATCGAGGCGATCACGCCGTGGGTCGGGTACCGATCGTCCAGGCGCGGAGCGATCAGCAGTTTGCCGGACTCACTGGCCCGGGCCGCGTCGATCGTCGCCTGAGCCGCGTCGTCGAGCGGGATCGGCACCACCATGCCGGGCAGGACGACCAGGTCAGGGACGAACAGAACGGGCACTGAGTATGTCTGTGACATGTAACCTCCAAAGTTCAGTCTGACCGACTCAACCTCGGTGGCGGGATCTTTGTTCCCGGCGATATTTCGCCAGGGGTGAACAGGAGTGTAGCTTCTCACCGAACGTGTCATTTTCTCATCGGCTTGTCATAGGCGTGTCATCGTTCTCATCGGGCTGTCATGCGGCACGATAGCAAAATGCCTGATCAGATCGGTGCGACCGAGATTCGCTTCGTTACCGAAGCCGGTGACGAGACCATCAGTCAGGTCAGGGATCACTCGATCAGCTCGATGGCCCGAGCCCAGCCAGTGCGCCTGCCACCGTCCCACGCCGGCCAACGCCACTATCCAGGTCTTTTTTGGACCCGTACAACAGCCGACCACGTGGTTTACGAAAGCCTTCTCGAACGCGACCGCATCTTGCTTGCCGACTTCGATCCCGAAGTCGTTTGGATCACGGCGCAACCTTTCTGGATCACCGGCGACGACAGAGGTACCGGCCGACGCCACTGTCCCGATCTCCTACTGACGCGGGCTGATGGGTCATATTTGGTCGTGGACGTCAAGAATCCACGAATCGCGCAGAAAGACGAGGTCAAGGCCGTGTTCACGTGGACCAAGGTGGTGTCCAAGCGCCTCTCCGCCGATTATGAGGTTTGGACCGGCGAGGACTCGGCGTTGATCAACAACATCAGATTCGCTTCTCAGGCTCGCCGCGAGTCGCGCGCGGCCCTGTTCCAGACGGTGCTCGAACGATTTCCAGAGGAGCTCTCAATCGCGCACGCTGAAGCCACACTCGCAGCCGAGCGGATTGCACGGCCTCGACACATCGTCCTCGAGCTTCTGTGGACGGGCACCTTCACGGCCGATCTCACCCGGCCATTCGGCGACAACACCTTGATCCATCGAGCCGAGGCCGTATGAGCAACACTTATCGACTTGCTGTTGGCGATCGGGTGTGGATCGACGGATCCGTGGTCCGCATAGTCGAGATCAGCGACAGTCGGTCGATAGTCGAATCGGATCGCGGCACACGAGCGGTGAGCACTCCACACCTCGTGAGGTCTTCTCAGCCGCTCGACGCACCTCGCAGGCCCTGCGAGACGTCCGGACAACTGCTTTCGAATCTTACGAAGAAACAGCAAGAGACTTACAACGCACGGCTCGCCGTCGTCGAAGCAGTACTGGAGATGCATCACAACAGCGGCGACTCTATCGGTCGCAGCTCCGAAACGGTCGCTCTCGCACACAACATGTCTGACCGCACCGTCAAACGCTGGGTGAAGGCGTATCAAGAGTCAGGACCAGCCGGCCTCGTCGAAGCAAGGAAGCAGCGCTCGCCGATCGACCCACTCTGGCGGGAGGCGTGCCTCGACGTACTCAATCGGTACACACGCGAATCCACACCCAGCAGAAACATAGTAATCGACCAGGCCAACAATCTGCTGACCGAGCGGTGTGGCGCCGATCTGGCGCCCACCCCATCCAATGCGACCGCCTACCGCTGGCTGGACGAGCTCTCCAAGGGTCGCTATTCATTTGGCAGCGGAAAGGCACGGCGAATCGCCGCCGACCGGCCGGAGGCCCCGTATGGCCGTTTGCGCGCCACGCGCCCCGGAGAGTACTTCGTACTCGACACAACGCGCCTCGACGTGTTCGCGATGGAGCCGATCACGCTGCGTTGGGTGCCGGTCGAACTCACTGTGGCGCAAGACCTCTATACACGCTGCATTGTCGGTCTGCGCCTGACCCCGATTTCAACCAAGGCAATCGACGTGGCCAATGTGTTACACCAGTCGGTCACGCCCCAAGAACCGGTCGACGACGGAGCGTGGCCGTTTCACGGCGTGCCTAGTTCGATCGCAATCGAACGCGACGACCCGACCGCAGACGATGCCACTCCGAGCATCCCAGGCTGCCTACCCGAGTCAATCGTTGTTGACCATGGCAAGATCTACCTCTCGCACCATGTCAGATCCGCCTGTGCGCGACTCGGAATCTCGATTCAGCCTGCGATCGTAAAGAAGGCGTCAGACAAGCCAACTGTCGAACGCTTCTTCAAGACCATTCGGCTCGGCCTGCTTCAGCAACTGCCGGGCTACAAGGGACCCGACGTCTATCACCGCGGTGAAGACATTGAGAGTCAAGCGTTCTACTACGTCGCCGAGCTTGAGTCGATAATTCGCGAGTGGACAGCTCGGGTGTACCACCGGTCGAAACACGAAGGCTTGTGTCTCCCTGAGACGCCCGGCCTCGAGCTATCACCGCTCGAAATGTACGAGATCGGCCTGGCTCGCGCCGGTGGACTCACCATCCCGTCCTCACCGGACCTTGCGTACGAGTTTCTCAATGTGGAGTGGCGCACGATCCAGCACTATGGCATAGAAGTGGATGGGCGCCGATACGATGGCGCGGCGCTCAACCCTTACCGGAATAGCAAGTCCAACTTCGGTGGTCCGAAGGCTAGAAAATGGCCAATCCACATAGACAGCGGCGATGTTCGACGCGTGTACTTCCGCGACCCCTCATCTGGCAAATGGTCGCCTCTGGTCTGGGAGCACGCAGGTGGACTCGACCAGCCCTTCTCCTCGGACGCCGCCGACTACACCAAGCTTCTGGCCGTCCGCGAAAACCGGCATGTCGACCCACAGGACGCCGTCCGCAACCTCCTCGATGAGTGGTCCAAAGGCAACACCAAATCCAAGCGCGACCGCGCCCTCGCACGACGCCTGGCCAGCACCCGTTCCACGGCAAGCGATACTGGCGATGGCCAACCTGACGACGAGATTGCATCACTGCCAGGAGTTATCGACCTTCTCGCGAGGAGAGCAGAACGTCGCCCTCCAGGTTGGGATTGGACGATGACCTCGATGTGTTTGAGAAGTACCAAGGTGCAGACGATTCGAGCTATGAGGTATTCGACGAATGAGTAACCCATGGGCACTATGGCTTCGAAACAATCAACCGCATCGCTACAACCTGGCGTCAAAAGTGGGCTGGCACGACTTCGTGCATTCGCCGCCGCGCGCGAGCCTGGAACTCCTCACGAAGGGACAGATCGCAGCGCTCAGCGACGACGAGCGCGAAGACTACAACGAAGCTCGCTTTGTATGGAATGCCAACCTCCCGACTGTCAAGACAGCTCAACTCACGCACGCCTTCGCTGTCATCGATCAAGTCATGGCGTCCAACCGTCGCGATGGCGACCGCCTCCGCGGATCGGTCGTGATCGACGCCCCGCCAGGTCTCGGTAAGACCACCATCGCCATCCGCTACGCAAGGCAGTTCCATCGAACTGCAATTCGCCGCCTCAGCAGCGAGACCGCCGCAGGCGATCAGCGTATTCCGGTCGCCTTCATCCCGCTCGATGCTGGAATCACCCTCAAGGGCCTGAACAGAAAGATCCTCGCCTTCTATGGCCATCTGGGGGTAGCTGGTGCGAATACTTCTGGTTTGGGTGCGCTCGCGGTCGACTGCGTACGGAGCTGCGAGACTCAGATAATTGTCATCGATGACCTTCACTTCATCGACTTTCGAGACCGTCACGGTCGCGAAGTAAGCAATCATCTGAAGGGCTTGGCCAACGAAATGGCGGTCACGTTCATTTACGTCGGTGTACGCCTCACAGAGAAGAAGTTCTTCGACGAGGGCCTGGGAGGCGATGACGGTGCCGTGTACGCACAGACTGCCCGCCGTGCCACACGTGCACGCGTCGCGCCGTTCAACACCGACTCCGATGCCAGCAACGTCGCCTGGATCTCGCTTCTCAACGCCCTCGAATTGCACCTAATGCTCGCCGCGCAAACGCCTGGGACACTATCCGATTTCGGCAAGGAACTCTTCCGCCGAACGCAAGGGCACATCGGTTCACTGACGAACCTGCTCGATCGGGCCGCCTATCTGGCTATTAAGACGGGCACCGAGCAAATTACTGCGAGCATCCTGGAGGAGGTCGTCGTTGACAATGCCGCTCAGCGGCTCACCACTCCCAAGAGGTGAGAGAACCGACGCGGAGCAACTACCCTCCGCAATTGCGATACCAGACGGGTACAACCCGCGGCGGCTTCCCATACTCGTCGCCCCCAGGGACGATGAGACCGCACCGAGTTGGCTGCGCCGTTTCGGCCACCGCTACGGACTCACCGCACGCGCGCTACTCCGAGAACTCGGGATTCCAACGAGTGCCTGGTCCCCCACACGAGTCTCTGCGCATATCGCTGAGCACAGTGATTTGATTGTGGATACGGTGGGGCTACCGGACGAACGAGCCCGATACCTCCGGGCAGGACTCATATCCGAGGCTGTTTCCGCATTTCGCACGCACTGGGAACGGTACGGTAAGTCTTCGGAATCGATGCCCCTCGACCCTTCCTACTGTCCCGAATGCCTTGCTCAGCAAGGATACTGGAACTCGACATGGTCACTGCCGCTACACCGCGTCTGTGTCGAACATGCGATCTTGATGCCTACCAACTGCCCTCGGTGCGCCGAGACGCCGTGGGCGGGCACGAGTTGGCCCAATAGCACCGACCCCAACTGGGCCTGTCCGCAGCGCGACAATCGCCCCCGAACACCAAGAACTCGACACGCATACTGCGGCCACGACTTGCGCGACGTCGAGTTCCGTAGGGTTGCCCCCGAGATCGTTGAAGCTCAGGTTTGGATTCTCGAACTCGCACGCGGTGCATCAGAGCCTTCGACGAACAGCTTTGGCGGTCAGCGGTTCAGTACACGCGAATACTTCGACGCGGCTCTGACGCTGGGCAAGCCCATTATGAGCTGTCAAGCAGCAAGCGACCCTGACGCCGCGTGCCTCGAGCAACTCCTCAAGGTAAAGTCCATCCTCTGCGAGGAGGACGTTCATGCGGCTCATTCGCTCGCCGTAGAGCAGAGCGTCCTTACTCCAGGAACCTGGCTTCTCAGGGACGGCCGAGATTTGCCCCGTAGTCGGACGAATGCGGTTATCGGCCACCTCGCCATCACCCCGCTCGCCGAAAAGCTATCGCCGACGGCACAACTGACGTTTCGAGTTGCTAGTGGGTGTGCCCGTTATCCGACGGCCCACGAGATCCCGGGCAACCACATTCCTCTCTCGTCGATACCTCAAGTTCACTGGACGGGATTCCGCGACTACACGACTGCGAAGGATCGCGCCGTCCTTTCCATGCTCCTTGCACGGTCTGGGACCGCGAGACCTTGGGGCCATATCGCTTTCGCGCTAGGACTGCCTCACGAATTCTCGCGCTACCCACCACTACTCATCCGCCGGATCAAGCGCAGCGGCGATTGGACCGACACCCTGGATCAGATCGAGAACCAGACCCGGGAACTGCTCACCGGCCCGCCTCCTATCGATTACCACCGCCGGCGGCTTCAACTTGCCAATCCAGATCTCACGATCTCCATTGCGAGAATTCTTAGCACGAGCCGCACGTTCAGAGCAGTGACTCCACACGCGCTAGCCGTCGCGATTTGGGAGGTCTACACCGGCGGGGCCGCCGAGTTCGCGACAGAATCGCTCTACTCTGAGGATTCCAACGACGGCGATCTCAGCTCGGCGCGCAACCTGGTACGCGAGCAGTGGTCCACAATCCGATCAAACAGCCTGTTGCCTGACCTGGGATTCGGCGAGGAGCCACTTGAATGGCGCCCACCTTGAAGGAGCTACGTGCAGACAGGACACTCCGGCAACAGATCTGACTCGCGCTCGTCAGTGGCTTCGAGAATGCCCTCACTCTACCGCGGAACGCTTGAGGCGGATCAGCACATGTGCCGCGCAGATGTCTACGAGGCGAATGAGTCATACCGACGCCACGGGCTCAAAGGAGTCGGGCAACTCAACTCACTGATGGAAATCCTCCTGCAGCACACCTTCAACGCCGCAAGTCCACGCTATACACCGTGGGAAATTGATCGAGAACCACCAGGGCGTGCAATCTCCCTGCCGCCGACGGCATGGCCGCCGAGTTCGGAACCGACCCTTGCGACACGCTACCCGGATGGTCCGACGAACTGGTAGTCGAACGCCTCGGTCTTGATCGGGCATCGCCCGCAGGGTCGCGCGAGGTGTGGGCATTCGTCGGCGTCGCTTGCAACAATGCCCATGTGAAGTTCCGTCGCCGCAACCTCGAAGCTCTTGGAAACCTCGTCGTGGGCAACCTCGGACGCGACGATGCCCAGAACGTCGACGAAGTTCGGTACTTCCCGTATCGCTCCAGCATGTACATCACTGAGTTCTTTCAAGAGTTGGAGACGGAGTACCAGCACGACGGCTCCACCCGCCACCGGTGGGTTGCCGACGTGTGACGTGTAAGGGCTCGGGACATGCTTGACGTCGTGTCGTCGGGACATCGTTGACGTCTCACGCTTGTCGGTGGTCGCAGTCAGAGTGTGGGGGGTGTCCTTCTCTGCTGAGACTGAATCC
>NZ_JBDZDI010000022.1:0-91511 GCF_040044975.1 Gordonia oleivorans | reverse complement strand
CGATGTCCTCCGCCGAGTGACGCTTGCGTCCTGCCATGTTCTTCATCGTCCCTTCTCCGCCCTCATCAGGGCAATCAGGACTCTAAAACAACCCGGACCGGCTCACGGGGGACACGCCACTCGGACTACAAGAACGAACTGGTCGACAACCAGCCCCTGTTCCATGGAGCTACCGAGCTGTCGCTGGGCACCGCCGAATGGGTGGCGTTCTACAACCGAGAACGGCCACACAGCTACTGCCACGACCTCACCCCCGACCGGGCAGAGCAACTCCACCTACGATCGCATGCGCACCCTCAAACCGGAGGAAGCACTCACAACATGAGCTCTCCGGAAACGCCGGGAGGGATCAGTACCCGCTTCTACGACTCGCTTCGCGCCTATCGTCCGGCACAGCAGATAAATCAGAGCTGCTTTCGAGGGCTCCAGTGCCACCAGTTTGTCTGCCACAAACTGCTTACCCGATTCGGTCTGCGTGAAATCCCTGGTCCCGTCTCGAAGCTTGGATGCCACCATCTGGACCATCGCCGACGGGATGCTGCGAACGACCTGTCTTTTACTCGCGGCGTGCAACCGATTCGCCACAGCGGCCGCGGTCGGGTCGGGCGGTGACGTAGCGAGCTTTTCCATGTACGGAATGCTAACAAAGGTAAGGCGACCCTAACAAGGGTGTCGCCGGGCTCCATCAAAACCGTCACCCGGGTCTGAACCGAACCGCCATCTGGGTCCAGATCAATCAAGTTGACAAGAACGAACGAACCGCGACACAGATGTCGAGATGCGGCGAAGAATAACAAGATTCGCCGCGCTACTTTGACAGTTTTGAAGCGTACCCGCCTGCGCGGGCAATGTAGGTAAGTCCTGCGCAGCCGCTACCGATACGCGAGTCTCGTCCGCCCTACCCCCTCGGCGTGAACAAAATTGTATTCAGATCGAGTCTGTTTCATCTACCCAGTACGGCTACTAGCAGCATCGAGACCGATTGCGAGATCAGGCTCCCACCGGTAACGGGTGACGCTGCGGTCATCGTCGTTCGCCGCCAGCTCGCCGAGTTCGATAGTAAGTAGCTCGTCACCCTCATATGCAGGGCTGAGTTCGAGTGTCAGGTAGTCAAACAATTCCCGCTCGTGGACGGCGATGATCACTTGCCGGTGGTTCTGTTTCGAAAGGAGGCGGATGAGGGCAGCGAACTGTGCGACGTGCACCTCGTCCATGGCCTGCACAGGGTCGTCGAAAACGACACATGGCACAACGGGTTCGACTGCGAGGTGCAGCGCAAGGAACAGGGAAAGTGCTGCGGTATTTAGGTTTCCCGCTGATAGCATCATCTGCGGAGGACCGCCGGTCTGACCATTGCGGTGAGTGGTTTCTAACTCGATATCGAAGGACTTCTTGGTGACGCTCGGGAGACCGAAGCGGGGGATGAATCCTTCGTTCGGAGCAAGCCTTGTGAATACAGCTTTCCAGACGTCGTTGAGAGACTCGGTGAAAACACGGTGAACGATACTTGCACGTGCCTGCGTCGCGGCTTCGCGGACTTCCCTAGCCACCCCTTGCCGACGCTTCGCTTCAGCGAAACGGTCGTCCCATTGTTCCTTGTGTTCCGCGATGTCGGCGAGACCTTGGACCGCAATTGATTCGCGCTTGAGAGTGTCTCTGAGGCGAGACGCTTCGTTGCGTGCATGGCGGCATTGATCGGCGTAGTCCGCGAGTCGAGACAGGCGCGCGTTGGCTTGTTCCAGGATCTCAGCCCACATTCCCTCAATCTGTAGTGGATCGAGAACGTGAATCGCCGTCGGCAAGTTGGCTCCGAGAAGTGCTGCGCACCTTAGTAGTTCGTTGCTTACGTGACGTAGTTCTGATGAAGCAGACTCAAGATTCTCTAGAGATTGCTGGTGTTCGCGCACTCGATTCGCGAGGTTCGATCCATACGACTTCGCGGTTTCGATCTCGCCAACCTCGCTAGCAAGCTCGGCTATTGCCTCGTGACGCCGCACAGTGGCCTGCTGCCAGTCAGCAGGCGGCAGCTGCGCAGAGAGCTGAGCGCGATCGACTTTCGTCCGCGACAACCGCTCGGCGAGTTCATCGCGTTGGTTCCGTAGCTCGACCAGTTGCTGACCATGTGTGGCGAGCTCAGCCAGTTTCGTGTCGACGTGCCTAAGCAGACTGCCGTTGCCACTTTCATCAAAGTCGCGGTCGCAGACTGGACAGCTGCTGGTCCCGCTGTCCTCGATGACAGTGCGGAGTGCTGCCAAGCTCTCTACGAGTGCACTGCTGTGCTCTTGAGCATTCCCAAGTCGGGTCTGAAGGCCCTCCAACTCAAGTGTGTCTGTCTCCAGCCGCGTACTGACCGATTCGACTTGCGCACGGATATTCTCGGCGTTCTTTAGCTGTCGGAGGACCAGACTCTTAGCCCGTTCGACAGCAGCACCAAGTGGCCCACTCAGATCGATGCCGACATCCTCGGCTGCAGCTTCCCACGCCCGGACTCTAGAACCTTCGGTTGCTTCCCACTCCTCCCTTGCTGCAGTCGCCGCCTCCAGTTCAGCTCGCGTTATTTGAATCCGTTGTGCGGTTGGGCGCTCGACAAGTGCTGAGATGCGACCGCCTAAAGCAATGAGCTCCTGTTGAACTGCCTGGATGTCCGTAAACTCAGCAACGGTGGAGTCGTTGCTGAGCGTCGCTTCGATTAGCGTCAGAAGATCTTCGTCCGCGATGCCGTCAGTCGCGCCTGGGTGGAGTCCAGCGATAGCGTCCCGCGCCGCGCTCCGCGCATCGCCGACCTCCGCCCGGATCTTGGTAAGCAGAGCGCTCTGCTCCTTGAGCTGATTCGCAGTTGCCTTCGCTTCGCGGTCGGCCTCGTCGACACCCGCTGCAAGCTTCTTAACTAGTCTGAAATCCTTTGCATCGCTTAGCCCATCACGAAGGGCATCCAGTTTCTCAAGGCCTAGAAGCTCGTTCACAAATTCCTCGAGTGCTGTCTGTTCTCCACCCTCTCGAGACTGATATATGTCGAGGAGCCGACCTAGCGATGTCTGGTCCAAGTAGCAGCGTTCGGCGTAGAATTTTGCTGCGGTGTCGTTGAACGCGGGGTCGCCTTCGAGACGAGCACCGTTCACAGTCAACGGAGCATCAGATCCTCCCGCCCTGACATATTCGGCGACCTCTGCTCGAACTGTGGCGTACGGCCGCCCAAAGAACGGCAGGTGCGACCGGTAGCGGTCAGACTGTCGCTCCATGCTCCGAATGCGGCCAGTCAGTGCGAGCTCAAGCGCTGAAAGGACACTCGTCTTGCCAGCGCCATTTGAACCGTGAATGAGGACAACGGGAGCGTCGAATGGCAGCTCGCGTGTGCCTTCGATTCGGCGAAAGTCGGAGACAATCAGTCGGCGGATAGGGACATCACTCATCTGTCAGCTCCAGCCTTGTCGGTCCAACCTGTTCCTTCGTTCAAATACCGGCGAAGCGCTTCTCGCACTGCGTCAGGTCCGCCAGACGCGGCCTCGATAAGCGCCCGGTGATCCGATGTCGCATCCTGCGAACCAAGAGCCGTCATCACTTCGTCGATCGGGTTGCTTTCGTTGGGGCGGTCAGCGTTCGGAAGTTTGAGCGGCAGGAGCACCGAAACAGCTTGTTCGATTTCGGCGATACTGGGCGCGGCGGACAGAATGGGAAGCAAACGCGCATGGCGCTCCAACTCCACCCGGTCAGTGGCCGCAACCCCGCCGATGAGTACCAGACTCACAGGTCGCCGCGACGCTGCCAAATCAAGCGATCTCGCCAAACCTGCAACAAGGCGTTGCAGTCGCTTGCGTGGCATTTGGTCGGTCGCAATCAGAACCAAATCATGTGAGGTTTTCGTTCCACTGACAGCTGCCTCGAAGTCGAACTCTGTACCGACAACCGTGAGAGGCTTTGGAAGAGGTTCAAAGCCAGCATCCGCCAAAACCGCGAGGACTTCTTGAACACTGCTCATCAGAAGCCTCCCGCCAGCTTAAAAGCCTCGTACAGGTCATCGGCGGACGTCGCGTCGGCGATGGTGGACGCGACGTTGAACCGCCCCGTGCTGATCTTGCCGTCACGGCCGTACCGCGATCTCGGCGACCTGGTCAGTGGTGGGAGTTCCTCGTCTGCGACGACGACTAACACATCTCCTTCGTTCTCGTCGAATAGATCGCCCGACTCAAGATTCGCTGACGCTGTCGCGTCCTTCACGAAAAACACCCGCACATCCCGATGCGTCGAGCCGAGACGAATCACTCCACCGTCCGGCGCCTTGCTAGCCCCGGGCACAGCTGACCAGTGGCCCGAGCTGACTCCGCGCCCGATCAACGCGAGGGCTACCCCGAGTCGGCCGAACTGCCTAGAAGGAAAGTCTGCGCTGTGGACCGCCTGACCTATCGGACGATCAGACAGTGGCATGTATCGACAGTCGCTAGAGGCCGGCGCGCGGCCCGTTCGAAAAATGACGGACGCCATGTTCACCACGTCGATCAGACGCCCAATGAACTGTCGTTGATGGTCTGCGATAGCCGAAGGATCCAGGCTGTCGTAGTCCTTTGGGAGTGCTTGGCGAGCTGCGGAGTCCCGCAGATAAACGAGACCTGCCCGTAGCTGACTCAAAGTCGCGGTCCCCACAGCAGTCTGCGATCCCCGACCGATCAGAAAACTGAGCTTCTCAGTAAGCGACAACAACACCAGAGCCAGCAAAGTAGGTTTCCCGTAAGCACCCAAGAGAGCAGACTGCGCGATCGCGCTAGCGTTGCCATCGTAGTTCGCGCCGTACGTTAGCTTCAGGAGATTCCGATGGTGGGAAGCGAGATTCTCTTCGCTGAGAACCACGGCGGGCGGCGACGCCGGCCATGGCCGAGCAAGCGTCTGGATGGCCTGAGCAAATACTGTATGCAGATTCGCGTCCTGCGCGGAGAGTCCAATCATCAACGTCAAACGATTCGTATAGAACCACTCAAGCCGCTTCTTCATCGACTCATTCTGCGGCTGAACAGTCCACCCTGAAATCTGTGATTCACGCGCGACAAGCAGCTTGCGGTATTCAGCTTCGTTATCCCGGGCACGCACCGCACAACCATGAAACTTAACAATCTCGATACGAGGCCCGGAAATGCGGAAGTCTTCTGGCTTAACGGCAACCCGAACCTGATTCGCAAACGCAGACGTCAGCTCCTCCAATGCCTTCTCAAGTAGCCCATCCCAGTTCGCTGTGACGGCCGATTCGACCAGTCCCTCCAACATGAGGACAGCGATACAGTAGTGCTCCACATCAGGCTCGAGATCCGGTGAACCATACACTGTCGGGACGTCCAGGCCGCTCCAGACCAGATAGTCGCCAGGGTTGCAGTCACCAACCGGCACATCGAGGACGCCCGCGTAGTGGTTAACGAGTACCGAGAGGATGCGATCCCGCAGAGGCCAGTTCTTGACCGCAATCGAAACGTCCAGTGTTGAAAGCTCCTGGGTCGTCAACCCGGCGAACTGAATCACCTCATGAAGCGCAGTCCTGTACTCACAGTCTGGGTCGTGATCCACGATCTTGCAACGAAGATGCTCCAACACCCGCCCAAGTAGCTCGTAGACATTTGGCACCCTGTCGCGCGAGATACCCGAACCAAGCCACATGACGTACTGACCCGCATTGAATGCGTCAGCGAACTCCACAAAGCCCGAATCAAGCCTTTCTAGGACTCCCAACACTGTCCGTGCAGGTTCAATAGTCATTCTGTGTATCGCTCTGTACTCGATCGACCTACGGGATCTCGGTTCAAATCAGCTCTCCTCGAAACCCGACTGGTCGAACTTGAGTGTCCTCGCATTCTCGGAAACGGTCCGAACCCGGTTCTCGTTGAAGCCGTCAGAGTCGGTCGCTTCTATCTCGATCCGCACTGTCACGTTGGTGTTCGCCCCCGAACGGAGATGTGCAAGCACCTCGTCGGCTACGTTCTTGAACTCCATCGCGATCTTGTCGGAGTTGAGTGTCTTCACCCCGTAAAAGCGTGTCGGCCAAACGATGTCGACCCTCGGGCCTGAGCCGGGAGGTGGGGTTGGTCCGGGGCCCGGCGGTACGGGACCTGGCCCTGGCTTCGTATCGGGGCCAGGTTCGGCTGAGCGCTGCTTCTCAGCGATGTCGGGTCGCACGAGCAGTAACGTATCCGTGGCAACGGGCGCAACACCCTTGTCCTCGGGCGTCCACAGACCGATGTAGCGGCCAGCGGCTTGGTCGTAGTCGGTGGCGAGTGCGAACGCGTCGGTCGACCAAATCATCGGCAGGTCGACAATGCCTTCGTCGAGTACCTTCCGATCTCGGAGCCGCGGCATGTACGGATACTGCGCGTAGAGCCCCCAGAGGGAACCCAGCGAGACGTGCCCGTCCTTCCAGATCTGCGGAACCTTGTTGATCGCCAGCCGGATCGTCGCGGCTGCCTGTCGTGTTGAGAGATCTCCGTCGTTGCCAAGTCGACGCGAAACGCGCTCAGCCAGTGACTCCGACTGGCCCTCGACTCTGGTCTCGCGGATCAAGAACGGCGAGCTTGATTCTGGCTGTGTTGGCACCAGCGCCCAGGTGAATGTTTGTAGCAGCCGCGCGGTCACGGTTTGGTCGGCCTGATCGCGACGTTGCGCCGCTTGGTTCCTCTGGTTCTGCGTCAGGTCGAGGTCGGCCTCGTTGTCGAGGACGTGCGTCCAGCCGAGGAAGTCCCTGGTCGCGGAGTCGAGTTCTTCGAGGCGCGCCTCATCCGCGGCCAGGTAGACGACCATGTTGCGATTCGTCCGGTTGGCGCTGCCCCGCTGCTCGGTGGCCTTCTGCGCGAACGCTTTTGCGTCAGAATCCGTCTTGCCCTTGTGCGCCACCTTTGGGTGAAGGATGACCAGCCGCGCCTCGTCGGTGTCGGGGATGTCGGCGTTGCTTTCGGGGCAGACGTGGACGCCAGCAAACTCGCCGCGAGTGCGGCCCTGACTTTGGAGGCGGCGGACAATCTCGGCCCAGACGTCCTCCTTGTGCAGACGCTCCGCCTGATCCTTCGCTGTACGGGTGATGTTGGGCTGCAGGTCATACCAGTATTTGCCCGACCCGGAGTAGAAGTATGTCGCGCGGTCACCGAGCTGCGTCAGTGCGGCGTGGAAGTTGCCCGGAACGTCCCCGGGTACCGCAGTGCCAAGAAAGACACGCTGGGTGCCGATGCCCTTGTGGGTGGAACCGGGCGCGATGGTTGGCGCCGCGCCGAAGAACACGGTGCGCGCGAGTCGCTTCGTGAGGGCACGCTGCCCGAACAGCGGCTTCTCTTTGTCGATGCGTCCTGGCTCGGAGTTGGGTCCGTCGACGTCGGCGTCGATGATCGTCTTCCAGGAGTCCTGAAGGTACTGTGTCAGTTCGGCATTCACGTTCGCCGTGGCGAGGGGGATCGAGCCGGGCATGATCAGTGGCGATGCATCCTCGCCCGTCCAGAGGGCGTGGATGACCGTGCTCATCAGGCGCAGGACACCACGTGTGCGCTGGAAGCGTTCGAGGGATGACCACTCCTCGTAGAGGGTGTCGAACATTTCCGGGTGGATCGGGTAGGTCCGCTTGATTCGGTCTTCATACGCGGTGTCGCGTGCCTCGCGCGGGAAGTCGTCGGTGTATTTGCGGTACATCTCGACGTAGGTTCGCGCAGTCGCACCGATGGACGCGAGCGCGGCGGCGTCTGCGTCTTTGAACAGCCGCTGCTTGACGATGTGGTACGCCTCGTCGGATGACGCCGGCCGCCATTGATCTGCCACGCGACGTACGACGTTCTGGAGTCGTTTCAACGCCTCCAAACCGTGGGCGCCACCGACTTCCTCGGCGTTTCCGGCGACAATCTTGTCTCCGCTGTCGCCGCTTTCGGAGGCGGGAATCGAAATCGCCAGCAGGACACCCGAAGTGCCCTTGGCCGCCTCGGTCAGGGACTGGGCGAAGGTGAACTGGTCGTCGAACGTGCCACCGGCAAGGTCGTCACGGCCGACGAGTGACCGGGCGTAGGCCACCCACTCGTCGATCAGAATGACAGCGGGAGCATAAGTGCTGAGCAACTCGTGGAGTTTCTCGCCGGGGTGTGTGCGGTCAGCGTCAGACCGCGCGACGAGAGCAAACGCCCCAGCACCGCCGAGCTGCCACGCAAGCTCACCCCAGATCGTGTTGACCTGGGTACCGTCGTCCTTGACCACACCCGACGGACTGAAGTGGTTACCGACGATCGCGACCCGATTCACCTTGTCGCCCCGGTAGCCGCTGGCGAGCAATAGCTCTTGGGTTGCCTGCGGATACTCACCCACCGGTAGACCGGCGGCAATATGCCACAGCGACAGCATCGAGTGGGTCTTGCCGCCACCAAAGTTGGTCTGAAGGTTGATGACCGGAGAGACGTTGTCGTCCCCAGCAAGACGCCGCACCGCCCGACCGATCAGGTCGCTGAGGCCCTCGGTCAAATACGTACGCCGGAAAAACTCGACAGGGTCGGCATAGTCCGCGTCGACCTCCCCTCCAGTCGCCACCTTGTACAGATCAGCTGCGAACTCCGATGCATGGAAGTTGCCTGTCGCAACGTCATCGTGGGGCTGAAGAACCTCTCGCCAAGGTTTCAAACCCCCGATCGCCTCAGGGTTGTCGACCGCTGCCTTCAATGCTCTCTTGTCGTCACGGTCAGCGGTCACGCGGCGGAGGTTGAGACGAATTCCTTTAATGAGGTCGGCTTCACCGGGCTTGGCAAGCAGACGCATCAGCCGCTCCGCGGTGTCGAGAACGCGGTAGGCATCGTCATCGGTGAAGGAACCGTTGTGTGCCCAGGTGTTTCGCGCGTTCTTGAGCTCCGTCGCGAACGCTTCACCAACACGACCGAGTGTGTCGGAGAACGGATACCAGCGAGGCTTGACATTGGTCGTGATCGCCGACTCGGTGAGTAACCGCAGCTGTACCTGCGGGTCGAGGGGGTCATAGACCTTGCCGGCATGCTTGTCCTTGGCTGCGACGAGCTGCACCCAGTTCGCACCGGCCGCAGCGTCTACTGCGCCGATCACCGAGGAGATGTAGTCGTCAAGGGCGGGAGCGATGATCTCGAACATCTTGCCGACGCGGTCGCGGTTACTCAGAGCCATCTCAATCGTCCTCATCGAAGTCGAACGCGCCTTGCGCCTGGGTGGGTTTCCTCGCGGAGCGGGCAACTTCGAGAATCTCAGGCCAGCTCGTCACAAGGCTGTTGAAGGAGAGAGCATCCTTCGTCCACCCATTAGCTTCTGCAACTCGGAAGAGCAAGTGGGCGAGCTCCTTCACCAGGTCGGCATCCACTGCCCCATCGGGCCGGCTCAGCGCGACCTGAAGGAAGTCACCAGCGGGTGCGATGCCATCACGTTCCAACACCTTGATGAGGTGGTGAAGTGCTTCCCAGTTGCTCGTGTGGAGATCGGCGACAGGGTCATAGCCCCAACTCAGATCGGAGGGCTTGATGAGCTGCACTTTGCCTGCCCGACTGGAGAGGATCCCGTCGCGGTCCATGACGTCGACGGTGGTGTTGCGAGCGTTGGCGAGGCTGTTCGCGTCACCGAACGCGCCAACGTCATACCCGTGCTGCCGGTACCAAGCGATTGCGAAGCGAGTCGGCGAGTCGAAGTCGCCCTCCTGTTCGTTTAGCACCTGATCGAGGATCTCGTTGATACGCGACAGCGCAGAACGGACTGTCATCTTCTTGCCGTCCGGCTCCAAGACTGCGCGGAAACGACTAAAGACAGCCATACCTGGCCCGATGGCAGCCTGCGGCAAGTCAACCGGTGCGATCTGACCCTGCTGCAACTTGCGCAAGGCATCGGGAAGTTCCGCCTCCAGTGTCGAGATGAAGCCGCGGCGGTCCGTCGTGGGCGACCCGTCAGGGCGCGGGCGGAGAGACAGAACGATTGAGGATGCAAGAGCGTTTGAGTCGATGCTCCGAGTACGATTCCCCAGTTCGCTGCGCATCGGCCACGTCGAGGTAATCTCCCAGCCCGTCCGGATCATGCCTTCTAGCAGCGTTTCCCACCCCGTAGAGGCCTCTGAACCTGCATTTCCCTCAGACTGTTTGAAGGCGTAGATCACGGTAATTGGATAATCTGGCACCGGCGTCCGACGCGCGTGCTCGAACACGTTGACGAAGCCGCTCTCGAAGAACTGCTTGGCGCCCTCTCGCCCGCCGTGGCGAAATGGATTCGCCACCAGTTCTTCGGCCTTCGGAACCAACAGAGTAGCCAGTAAGTCCGGATACAACTCGCGCAACGTTCGCCGCAGCCAGATGTAGAAAAAGTCCGATAAGTCCGAGTAGCCAATGTTGTCGTAGTACGGCGGGTCTGTGCTTATGAGCAGGCCAGAGAACCCCCGGCTCGCAGCATCGGCCTGCTCGACCGTGGCGTGCCCCTTCGCAGGCAGGAACTCAATTGCCTTGGGGATGAACTGGAACGCGGGACTCCAGCCACCCGCAGAGTTGCTAAATGGGCAAGACTCAGCGAAGTCCCACACCATTGAGATGGCTTGCCGGGCAAAGAGATGGCCGACCTGCTCCTTACCAGGGTCGGGACGCCACTGACATAGAGCGTTCATGAAGTTCGTGTAGCGGCTGACTCCCAGCCCCAGATAAGTCACGATCGCATCCGCATACTCCGCATTTGCTCCTTGGGCCATTGCGTGGAGCCTAACCTCACCGACAAGGTCGGCGATCGCGACGAGCGCATGAAGCTGGCGAGGAGTGAAGAGATCTGCGAACTCGCGCATCCCGTATCCCTGGACACGGAACCCGAGAGCTTGCTCCGGAAGGTCGCCGAGCGGAACACCGTCCGGGGGTTCGACCTGCGCTGCCTTTACTTGCTCCTCGGACGGAGCAACGTAGATCCGTTGGCGCTTTCCCTCGCAGGCAACAGCCATCATGGTGTGGCCAAGGCGCCCGTCCTTGCCCTCCGACCTGATGTAGCTGAGTGGGACAGAGGCGGCACACGCCAAGCACCTCGCACCCAGTCTGCCCACAGTCCCATCCGAGCCGCTCTGCGGTGCGCCGCTGACACCATGTCCTATCTCAAACCGGACGCGCTGGCCCGAAGGATGCGAAGGATCGCTGACAACCGACGGGACGACGTAGGCTTCCTTACCCTTCTTCTTACCCAGCCACCAACTCCGGACCAACGGCATCTCAAGCCCGCACGCAGGGTTTGGACACGTCACGGTTCTCGCCCAGATCCACGCTATGACTGTTGCCGTGCCGCCATCTGGAAGCTTGGCGTCCGGGTAAAGGCTCCCGACACGCTTGCGAGCTTCTTCTCGAACCCAATCTCCATAGGCACGGACATCAGCAGCCAGGCCGTCTGGGCCATTCCAATCTCTGATCTGCGACGTCGCGACGCCCGGGAAGATCGGCGGTTGTCCAGCGAAGCGTGGCGGAAGCTCGATTAGCGCCTTGTTGATCAGGACCGCTACGGGGTTCAAGTCCGAGGCATTAGCATCGAGACCGAGGCGCTGCGCTTCAAGCGGAATCGTCCCGCCCCCGGCAAACGGGTCTAGCACCGCAGGCGGAGTACCGCCGGTTGACTTCAAGATTTCCGCGTTGGCGTCTGCGAACAGCTTCTCGTCACGTACGTTCTCCCACACCACGAGCTGTTCAATCATGCCGTGAAGCCGCTCACGATCCGCACGCTGAAGCTCCTCGGTGGGGAACTCTTCGGGCCGCGACGAAGGGTCGTCAACCAATTGCGCAAACAGAACAGCGCGCGCCGCCGCGAGAGGGCGTCGCGCCCACCACAGGTGAAGGGTCGACGGGTGGCCGTGCCGGATCGACTTCTCCCGCGCAGACTCCCGGTTGATCGCCTCCAGCGGCAATGCAACCTCGATCAGCTTCCGCTTCTGAACCACATCGACTCCTCTGCCCGAGAATTCAGGCGCCAGGCTGCGCCAGAGCACAGCGATCTCCGTCCAAACTATCGGTGGCGACAGACAGGGACCTGGGCAACACCCACTCCCTGCAACACCTACACCGGCTCCCTCTATCAGCCTCGTCGAATCACGATTGCAAACTTCGGAGCGTACTGGCCCTGCTCGACAGAACCTGGCTCACCTTCGAGCGTCTGCCGCACATATTCAGGGAGATTGGTGGCGGACCCAAAGTCGTGGTGATGGCCGACCATGAGCTGCCTTGCAAGTTGGGCCAGCGCCTCGATATCAACTGGGTCGCCGGGCAAGATTTCGTGCCCGGCACCCCTGCTGCCCCCAGCTCCGGTATCTCCGATGGCAGTGCTTCCGCCCGGCGCGGACGGAGCCGTGCTTGATGCGAGCCTGAAGAGATGAGACCAAGGAAACGATGAGGGAAGAAAGTGCCCGGCCTTCACGGGCCGTCGAGTCGACCGTGAGCTGCGGATGCGTCGCACCTCAGGCGTTGCTATCGCCGCACATCCGAAGTGACGAGCTGGCCAGCCCGATGGCAGTGTGGGCGCACCCGCGAGCCCCGCATCCCATCCGTTGAACAGCACGTGGAATGGGAATGCACCGACCGCGATCGCTTGATGTTCGAGCAATTCGGATTGCTCGGTGCCTGTCTTGTCCTTCTTTCCGATTCCGGGGTAGGAAAAGGTCCGACTCCCCACCATCAGCACCTTGGCCTGAAATGTGTAGCCCAACACTGCGCCGCCGATGTCGAACCAGATCTCAAAGTCGGCGCCTGTCACGGCCTCGTCAGCTTTGGTCGGCACCAGTTCAGCGGAGAGCCCAGTCGTGGCAATGAACTGCGCAATCGAGAGCAGATTGGCCTCCGTGATCGTCACCTCGCCCATTCGCATGCCGAGGCGCTTGGCCTCTGTGACGTTGAACCAAGTGCGTCGAGCCAGTTCATCGAGATGATCAGCGAAGGCATTCAGCAACATCAGAACGGCGCCTTCCCTTTGGCCCACTGCTTTGCCCAATCGCCTCGGATGCCGGTGGCGTTGAAGTCGCCGAGGTCGGTGGTGGCGAAGGGGTTGTCGAGGTAGCGGACCTCGTCGTGCTGGGCGCCACGTGGGTCGACGCGGACGAGAGCGAGGCGGTAACGCGGGACGGCATTCTTGCCGACCATCACCTCGTTGTGGGTGACGAAGAAGTCGGCGGCTCCATCGATACGGGCCTTGACCTCGATGCGGTAGGTATCGCCCTTGGCGTCGGTGGAAAGGATGTCGAATCCGGGGTTGTTGAACGCCTGCTCGACGGGCCTACGACCGAGTTCACGCTCCCGGGCCATCACCAGGTCAACACCGCGGCGTTCAACCTCCTTGGTCTCCTTAGCATGAATAGGCGCGGTCGCAGGCAGGTCGGCCTCCAGGATTCCGACGGGGAGCACCAGTGCTGAGGTGACGATGCGTGGTGGCTTGGTCGACATGAGCTGCTGCTGGTCAAGCAGTGCGAGCCTCTTGCGTAGACGGGCGTCGAGTTCGACGGCCTTCCGATTGAGGCTCTCCGATGATTCTTTCGGCTTCTCAGCAGCGCGTTCCTTTTCCGCCGCGACGGCGGCATCGAGGATGAGACGGTCGCGTTCACCTTCGAGCCGCTTGATTACCAGGTCACGTGCCTTATTCAACTCGGCAAGGCGCCTCGGCTGAACGTCGGCGAGGTAGTCGGGGAGTTGGTTGGCGATGATCCAGCTCGTGGCTTTGTCTTCGGCGTCGGCCAGCCACGGAAGCGTGCGCGCTGTATCGGTGACGGCGTTCTCGGGTGCCGCCACGCAGTCCAGGTAGGGTGCGGGGCCGGCAGGCGTCACGGTGCCGAAGCTGTCGACGTAGGCGTAGCCGAAGCGGCGTGCTACGGACCCTCCGGTCGCGTCGGCGACCTCTTCGATCACACCGACGAGCAGGTGTGTCTCCTCCAGCGTCGAGGAAACCAAGACCGTGCCTCGGTTGAGGGAGCCACCGAACTGTCGCACGGACTCGTCCATGACAGCGTCGTGCAGCGGGTGACCCGGGGCGAGTAGGTCGGCGCGGCTGAGTTCGTCGGCGTGGACCTTGCCGAGATCGAACGTCACTCGGTCGTATTTGGTTGCGATCGGTCCCTTGCCTGCCGCGCGTATTTGCTGGGGCACGTTCGCGATCTCGTACCGACCCCGTTCGCGCTTCACGATGCGGCCACCGAGCCGAGAGAACGCTGCCTTGAACGCCATCTCGATGTAGTGCGGTTGGAGTCTGCGAGCGCGTGCTTCGTCCATTGCCGCGCGCAGTGCATGCAGGTCGGCCTCAGCGAGGTTCTCGGAGGCCAGTGCCCGTTCGTCGAGGAGGTCCTTGAGTCCGTCCCCAACTGAAGCGTCGATGACCTGGTGCATCTTAGCCTTGACGTCGGGGCGCTCGCCGTATTGGATAGCGTCGAGCAGGAGGTTGCGCAGCGGGGTCTCGGTGAAGGCCTCACCTAGCACGTCGAAGACCTTGCCTCCGTAGGTCTGGCGCATCTGCTCCAGCTTCTCCAGCAAGCGGGTGAAGACCTCACCCTCGCGGGTGTTGGAGGCTACGAGGTTCCAGAGTCGGCAGACCTCTTCCTGGCCGATGCGATGGATGCGGCCGAAGCGCTGCTCGATGCGGTTAGGGTTCCACGGCAGGTCGTAGTTGACCATCAGGTGCGCGGCCTGAAGGTTGAGCCCCTCACCGGCGGCGTCGGTCGCGATCAGGATTTGGACGTCGCGGTTCTTGGTGAACTCCTCGGTGATCACGCGCCGCTCACCTCGGCGGACGCCACCGTGGATCGCCTTGACCGAGTCGGGCTTGCCGAGCAAGGACCCGATCTTGGACTGGAGGTAGTCAAGGGTGTCGCGGTGCTCGGTAAAGATGATGAACTTCCGTGGCCAACCGTTCGAATCTGTGACCAGAGCATTGTCCTGAAGGATCGTGGAGAGTTCGGTCCACTTGCGGTCGGTGCCAGCCTCGCGGACCATCTTGGCGGTCGCAATCAGATCGGCGAGTTCGACAAGTTCTGCGTTGAGCTCCTCGACGGTCTGGGCGGCGGTGGCCGCGTCCATCACGTCTTCCTCAAGCTGCTCCAGTTCTTCGGCATTGTATTCATCTTCGTCGAAGTCGCCCGAGCCGATGACGTCTTCTGGTTCGGTGTAGATGCCGTTGAGGATCGCGGTCTTCTTGCGCTCCAGCCGTTCGGAGCGGCGGACGAGGCTTTTGTAGATCGCCTCAGGGCTGGAGGCGAGTCTGCGCTGGAGGACAGTCAGGGCGAAGCCGACGGTGTTCCTACGCTTACCGCCGAGCCTGTCGGCGCGGTTCATGCCCTCGCGGACGTAGCGAGTGACGTCCTCGTAGAGGTCCTTCTCCCGCTCAGTCAACTCGTAGGGCACGGTTTCGGCGATGCGCTCAGGGAAGAGCTTCTTGCCTTCGAACGTCAGCAGGTCTTCCTTGACCATGCGCCGCATGATTCCGGTGACGTCGACAAACTTCTTCTGTTTGCCCTCGAACCGGTCGCGGTCGAGCAGGGTGAGGAAGAGCTGGAAGTCCTCTTCCTTGCCCGAGTGTGGGGTCGCGGTCATCAGCAGGAGGTGGCGGGTGATCTGGCCAAGCATCTCCCCCAGCAAGAAGCGTTTGGTCTTCTCCAGCTTCCCTCCGAAGTAGTGCGCTCCCATTCTGTGTGCCTCGTCGACGATGATCAGATCCCACTCCGCCTCCTTGAGTTGAGCCTGGAGTTCCTCGTTGCGGGAGAGCTGATCCATGCGCGCGATCAGCAACGGGTTGATTTCGAAGACGTTGAGGTTGATGTTGGCGTCGATGAGCTGGTTGGTCAGCAGGTCGAACCGCAGCCCGAACTTGAAGAACAGTTCGTCCTGCCACTGCTCGACCAGTCCACCGGGAGCGATGATCAGGCACTGCTTGACGTCGTCGCGAAGCAGCAGCTCCTTGACGTAGAGACCGGCCATGATCGTTTTGCCGGCACCTGGGTCGTCGGCAAGGAGGAACCGCAGCGGGGTCCGCGGTAGGAGTTCGCCGTAGACCGCGCGAATCTGGTGCGGCAGCGGCTGCACGTCGCTCGTGGCGACGGCGAGCATTGGATCGAACAGGCCGGCCAGCGAGATGCGTTGGGCCTCGGCGACGAGCTTGAAGTCGCTGGCGGTCGCGTCGAACGCGCGGCTACCGCTGGCGGCGACGCTGAGGTTGTCCTGGTCCTTGCGGAACACAACCTGTTGGCCAAGTCCACCTGAGGCGTTCTGGTAAGTGAGTGCGAGTGCGTCCGTGCCATGCCACTGGGCAGCGATGACGGTGATCACCTCTGCGGGAATGAGACCCTCGATTCGCAGACCGGGCTTCAACTCTTCAAGCTGCACGTGTGGACCTCCTGATTGCCAGCCCTCGAACGCTACCCGCCGACACTGACAGGTTCGCCATCGCCAGGAATTCAACGAGACCAAACCGAGTGGCATTGCCAGGCCTTCGAACGCTTGCTGAGAAGCTGTCGAAGACTTCGCTGAGGTGCCGTCCGACGCCCGTCACCTCGAATTCCCATCGGCGAGTTCGCGCAATGCTCGCCCCAACTCCTCCGGAAGCGTGTCACGAAACACTCGATAAGCCGCCTTCGATTGTCGGCTCACCGGCGGCGGCCACGCTGGGCTGGTGTCCAACCACCCCTGAGCAACCTCGCACCACATCCATGTCACCGCGTACGGGAGTGCGGCCGCGCGCCTCCTCGGACTCGCCGACCGCGCCCAATCGGCAAACCACGTGTCGGGCGTACTCGCGAGCTCGATGACTCGTCGCTCGAGCGCCCGAAAATCCCGTCGACGCGATAGTTCCCTCGCTGCCGCGTTGGCGGCTGCCGCGATCTCTGAAGGACTCGCGGCCAGTCGCGTGCTCGCCGCTCGCGATGTCCGTCTGCCAATGTCCGGGTCGAGTTCGATACTCGCTGCAGCGGTGGACCACGTCGACCCTGGCCGTTGTGCGCGCGCAATACACAGGGAGGCGTACAGCCGCCCCGTGCTTTCCTGCGTTGTCAGCATCCCAGCGAAATGACGACGGTAGGTGTGCTCATCGAGAAGTTGAGGGATCGCAGACAGCGGCAGATCGATCAACGCGTCGTGATGATCGATCTGCAGGCCGACATGGCGGCGGGCTGAAAGCACCTGGACCACCAGCCAGCTCAACACCGGACTCTTTGCCGCGCGATTGACGATCCATCCTCTCGGGCCGCCCGGGACGTCCGGGATCAGATCGAACCACTCGGCCAACCGTGCGACGGCGTCCGCACTCTCCGGACTGGACAGAATCCCATCCGCCTCCGCCAGTGCTTCACCGCGGGTGACTGCACTTGTCGGCGGCTGAATACCCCATCGAGGCCCTCGAAGCTCAGTTGTGCGACCAGCGGCTTCGGCTTGGAGCTCTCCGGCCCATTCGACGAAACCCCTTGCGCGAGCCCGGGATGCGAGGTGAAGCAGAAGAGTGGTTAAGTTCCGGACTTCTGCGAGGTACGCGGGAGGCGCGAGAGCGCCATCGAGAACGCTCGTTTCTTCGCCTTCGATAGCGGCCGTAACCCGCTTTGCGGTCCGAATTGCACCTTCGGATGCAGCCATCGGTTTCTCTCTCAGGATGGAGTGTCGGCAGGGAGCCGAGAATCCGAGCGGATTCCCGCACGGCTGGTGTTCATCGAGCCGAGGACGCAGCGGACTGTGGTGTCGCGTTCGAAAGCGCCGGCTACAACTTGAACACTCAGCGACCAGGTAGACGTCGTGGTCGGGACACACTGTCGACACCGGTAGCTTCCACGACAGCTGCCAGATTCCGTCGTGCGATAGGCACAGTGGGCATAGTTGCGTCCCATGCTGCGGGAACCACCCCTGGCAAACGATGGCGCGGTAGCTCGCCCGATCGAGCGGGTCGAACCCGTCGAGGTTGAGTGGCGCGCCTCCGTCGTAACGCAACAAGGTCGAATTCTCGACGGCCGATGCCCCCAGCCCAGTGAGATCCACTATTCGGCCGACGAGCTCATCGCTAGGCCGGACCAGCATGAAAGCCGTCGAGACCGACGATCCGTCCCGGTTCTCCTTGAGCATGCGGACAAGACTCTTGGTCGTCAGATCGTTCACAAGTGCAATCCGCTCGAGGTACGAATCAAGCGACTCGCGTGGATCGATTGCAACTCGAGCGGGGAGCATTAGCTCAGAGGCTCCGTCGCCATCACAGTTTGGTAGCGCCCGCAGTCGGCGAGCGACTGGAAGTCACGCGCCCACACGAGTCCGGTCCTCTTCTGAGACTCGGTCCGAATCCACCGCACCGAAGTCTCCACTCCCAACCTGACGCACAAGATCTTCGTCGGCGACGCAGATCGCTTCGGCGGCACTGCGGAGGATGAGACGGCCTTCGGGGTTGAGCGCAGCGTCAAATGCTTTCAGGTGTTCGGCGTCTGGCCGTGTACGCGGGCTATCACAGGTTGCATCGAACCACATCCAAGATGCGGCGAGCCGGGCGCAGCCATCGAAGTTCCGGGCGGCTGCGGGCAGGGTGCCGACCAGGTCCGGCGGGGCGGCTTCAATCCTTCTTAACGCGTCGCGGCGCTCACGGTAGTTGACGAGCTCATCGAGGCATAGAGCTCGCGCCAGATTCATCGCATGGGCAATGTCGCTCTCGCGGTGGAAGATCGGAGTCCATTTCGGCCACGCCCCTATGCAAATCGAGTAGCTACCAGCTTTCGTCAGACGGTAGGTCGGCTCGTCGGCAAGGCTCCACTGATCGCGCAACCGAACACATTGACTGAGAAGTAGCGCGACTCTGGAACGCCACAACCACTGGGCGGGGTCGAGCACGAACGGTTCGCCTTCTTGCCGGTAGATCCCTGGGATGTGGTCAAGCGTCAATTGCGTATGGCCAAGCGCCAGCCGGATCAGATCTTCGCCGCGTGGATGGCGGACTGAGCTCTTCGGTAACCGCATGGTCTTGACAGTCTTCGCGCCTGTGCGGAGTACCCGTCGAGTGAAGACCTGCGAATCGGGTATTTCAGAATTCTCTGGTCGGACAGGAGTGGGACGTGGATGTGGAGATACTCGTGGTGTCAGCCACGTTCGCTGTTCTTCCCAGGCCATTGCGATGGCCAGTGCACGAACGCCAGGAGATCGCGGTAGCTTTTCCTCGGACTCGTGACTCGTCGCAAGATCTGCCGTCGCAGTGGTCACCAACTGAGCATCAGCTGGGATCCAGTGTGCAGATCCTCGACTGAGCCGACGAGCCACCGAGGGTAGTTCCGCACGGAGACACTCAAGTCGGTCGAGTGCATCGAAGTCAGTCGTAGATCTGTGTGCAGCGGACGAGACCTCCTTGCAGACCGACAGAATCCGATTGGGAACTCTGGTCAGCTGCGCAGTGCCACTACCGGGCATCCCGATGAGGTGCCCGCAGTAGAAGCAGACCGGAGACAGAGCCAAAGCCCACTCTCGCCGTGCCACTCCGTTTGGGGCGCAACGGCAATGCTGACCCCACTCACTTGCCAGCCAGCCTTCCTTCGCGAGCACTCGACTATGGCAGTCATCAAGGGTCATCGCCGAAATGCGCGAGAATGGCTGGCGCGTCAGCGTGGCCAGGTGCCGCAGAATCGGCTCGTAGTCAGACGCTGATCGCGATAACTGACTTCGGCCAAGGATCTTGGTGACGGTGGTGCAATTCGCCGTCGCCGCGCGCAATACGAAGGACTCCAGCGATTCATCGTCGGCTGGAATCGGTCGAGCAGGCAGATAGCCGATACGAGGCTCTCGCATGGATAGCCCCCTTCCGTTGTCTGCCGGTGACATCACACCCTGCTCTGCTTGCTGCGGCGCCGAAGATCGATTTCCGCCTCTGCTGCGTGCGCTCGTTTACTGAGGCGGACTTCCTTCAGATGTTCTGGGTTGATCGTGTGCGTGCCGTCGGCGATCGCTGCAAGTGTCGCAATGCGGAGGAGGCGTGTCGCGTCACCGACGTAGCCCTGAGATCGCTTCCAGATGGGCCCCGCGAGCTGTGAAGTGAGAAGCCCTTCGCTTGCCCGAGGGAGATGCGGAAGGAGATAACCTTCCAGCCCGTAGAGCAGTTGCTGCCACGCGTGTTGCTCCTCCGAAGTCTCGATTCCGTACGGACTGAAGCTCATTGGCTGGAGGCGGCCGATAAGCTGGGCATCGCTCATGGCTTCACTGGATTCGAGGTCTGTCCCAACCAGAATTAAGCTGGCGTTGAATTCGCCGAGCTCGGTGTTCATGTACTTCACGTGATCGAGGACCTCCCGGCCGCCCTTCCAGTTGGTACGTAGTAGATGGAAGTCGTCGATGAGAAGGGTGCGCACGCCGTGGCGTGCCAATGCCCTGACCGCGGCGGTTGACGTCTGGTGGGCGGCGCCGCTGGCGGATAAGCGGAAGAAGTCAAGGACTTGGGAGTTGAATCCTTTGACCATCGAGCCAGATTGCAGGTTGACCCAAACGACGGGGCATAGGTCTGCGTCGATCGTTGGCTGAGGGTTCCACGTGGGCAGTTCTGCAGGGCCTTTCGGTGCGCCTACGATCCATTCCACGTATTTCCTTGTGGCCCAGCGGCGGACCGCCGTGCTCTTCCCGAGCGTGCTTGCACCTGTGACCGACGCTATTGCCTTCGCACCGGGGCCAGTTTCAGAATTCTCCTGCACGATCTCAGTGAGTCGGTCTGCGACTGCGCGGGTCTCGGCCGTTTCGACGTAGAGTCCATTCATCCATTGACGCAGCGCATCGACCGCCCGCGAGCGGTCCTCGGATGTCATCCTGTCCCAACCAGCCGACGTGTACAGAGGTGGTTCTGGCAACTCCGGTTTGGTGCAAGCCAAATGCCAAGCGAGGGAGTCCATCAGGAGTCGGCCCGCATCGTCGGCCACGGGACGTCGAGGATGTCCAAGGGAACGTCGTCCTGGGGTGAATCGGTATGGGGCGTCTTGGTGCGTGCTCCGTTGCCGCCCGACTGAGTGGCTTCGTCGCGGGTTGCACCTTGGGCTGCCTGAGCTTCTTCGTGGTCTTTGCGCGATTGTTCAACTCTGCGGTGCGCGGCTGACAGTTTGGCAGTCCAGTCAGTTGGAACGGGCCCAGAGGTGAGTTCCGTGAGCTCGTCGAGGATCTGCCGCTGCGCTGAGCCCCGACTCAGAATGTGGTTGCCGCCGCGTTCGCGGACGCGCCGCCTAACAGCCTGAACGATAGTATCGGTCATCGGCGCGTCAGTGAAGAAAGATCCTCGCCACGCAACGGGGCGTACACGGCCGGTCTCGGGGTGCGGGAACCAGATGCTCGACAAGTCGTGCGGGTCGACAAGAAAGGGAACCTTGTTGTCGTCGTCCCTGAACTGGCCCCGTGCGACATTCCGGAAATCATCGAGTAGCTTGCCGTCGTAGACCATCTCAGCAAACTCGACACCTGCGACTCCGACTGTGCCCCACTTGACCGGAAGCATCTGATAGATCATGTCTGCACGCTGCGGTACGTCGATACGGCCGGTGACGTCGAGCATGATGTCCCAGAGCTCCAAAGGACTGGTGCGAGCGGTGGGCTCACCACCGATAACCAAGCCTGTGTGCCACGACCGGTGGTAGTCCAAGGCGACGAATCGCCGAAGGTGTTCTTCCAGTTCGGCGGCCGTGACCAATGCCTCCTCGGCAACCAATCGGCCGCGCTCCGAGGTATTGCGACCTTTGTAGCCAGGGAGCTGTTGAACGGCCCGCTGTAGCGTCTCGTGCCAGCGTTCAACGTGGGGGTTGTCCGTTGGCTTCTTCCCGCGACTGAGCAACAAGTCAATCCCGAAGTCACGCAGAATCGCGCGGAAGTGATCGGACACGAAGATCGAACCGTGGTCGGCGCGGATCGCGTCCGGCATGACGCCAGGGATGTGGTGCTCTCCTTGAAGCGTAGTGAAATCGGGCGCAACACTTCTGCGCCCAACCTTGACCGCGACATCAGAAGCGTCGACGACTTGGGGCAAACCGGCCCAGCGCCAGTGACTGATGGTGGTGCCCTCCACCATCATCGAGAACGGGCGGCAGATGTCGTAAAGAAGTAGCCCGGCATCGATTCCATCGGCGCTCTTCGGCACCACGCGCAGTGCGAGGATCACTCTGGTAGCGACGTCGATCGCAGTGAGGATTTCGACGCTGAAGGGTCGCCCGAGAAGCGGGTCATATACGAGGTTATCCGCCCTCGTGGCGTCGATGGCGACTATTTGCCCAGGCCTGATTGCGGGGAAGTGCTCTTTGCCCGATACGCGCTGTAGCGACCGGCTTCTCTGGGTGCGGGTTGTTGCGCCCGCGCCCCGTTTGAGGTGCGCGAGATACTCTGCCGTCAGGCGCTGCGGCGTGGAGACATCCACGTGCCCTGCACGCTTGAGCTCAACCTTGATCCGCCGATCAAGCTCGCTGATATTGACGTCCGCCCGATCTCCGTCCAGCGTGGCGAAGACCAACTCCGCAACAGTCCGATACCGCTCATCAATTCGCTCCCACGTCTGTACGCGACGCAGGGATCTGGCATCGAGGAGCCCGAGTAGTCCGTCGCGTTTCCAAGCACGCACCCAGTTGCGGATGGTGCTGTCGACCGGAGCCGATCGCTTGATCTCACCATTCGCGACGCGGCGTTGGAGGGCGCGGTCCCCCGCAGCTTCTTGCTGCAACGCGACCGCCATCGCGCGACAGCGCGCCGCCTCGGAGACGCCGAAGCCTTCGCCGAAGGGTGGGCGCGGTTCGCCGTCGCGCGCGAGTTCGGCGTGACCGTCCCGGTAGCCGGTCAGTATCTCTTGCACGATTTCAAGTTTGTCGAGGGCGGCTCGGCGCGTTTCCTCAGACAGGCCATCCCAGTACGGGCGGAGCGCCGGTCTGATTGGCGCTACATCGCCATCGACCACGATTCGCACCTCTGCGAGTTCGGGCCAATCGACGTGCAAGGAGGAATGATCAAGACCTGTGGATCAGGGAGGGCGTGCCTTCCCGTAAATATGATCCTGGTAGTCACTTGATCAAGTCAGCGTTGCAGCGCTGGCGGAAAGGCACGCCTCGTGCTCACGGTAGTCAACTCCAACGAAGGTTCCAACCCGGCTGGCGAGGACCGCTCCATCCTCGATCAGATCGTCCGAGACGGTGCTCGGCAGATGCTCGCCGCGGCATTGCGCGCCGAGGTCGCCGCCTACATCGACCAGTTCACCGATCAGGTCGATGAGAACGGGCACCGTCTGGTGGTGCGTAACGGCTCCCACAACGAGCGGGAGGTGATGACCGCTGCGGGTGCGGTTGCGGTGAAGGCACCGCGGGTCAACGACAAGCGCGTCGACCCAGACACCGGTGAGCGGCAGAGGTTCTCGTCGAAGATTCTGCCGGCGTGGGCACGCAAAAGCCCGGAGATCTCCGCGGTCCTGCCGCTGCTGTACCTGCATGGACTGTCCACCGGCGATTTCGGGCCGGCACTCGAGCAGTTCCTCGGTTCCGGCGCTGGGTTGTCGGCGGCCACCATCAGCCGACTCACTGCCCAGTGGCAGAAAGAAGCCGCAGCCTTCGCCGACCGCGACATCACCGCCGACTATGTGTACGTGTGGGTCGACGGCATCCACCTCAAGGTGCGCCTGGAGCAGGAGAAGCTGTGTCTGTTGGTCATGATCGGCGTCCGCGCCGACGGCCGCAAGGAGTTGATCGCGCTCGCTGACGGCTACCGGGAATCGACCGAGTCGTGGGCCGATCTGCTGCGCAGCTGTAAACGCCGTGGCATGCCGTCCCCGACCCTGGCGGTCGGGACGGCGCGCTCGGGTTCTGGGCCGGGGTCCGCGAGGTGTTCCCCGAGAGCCGGGAACAACGCTGCTGGTTTCATAAGCAAGCCAATGTGCTTGCGGCACTGCCGAAATCGGCACACCCCAACGCTATCAAAGCGATGCAGGAAATCTACAACGCCGAAGACGAACAGCATGCCCGTCAAGCCATCGCTGCATTCGAGAAGACCTACGGTGCCAAGTATCCGAAAGCCGTGGCCAAGATCGTCGACGACACCGACGTGCTCCTGGAGTTCTATCGGTATCCCGCTGAGCATTGGATTCATCTGCGGACCACCAATCCGATCGAGTCGACGTTCGCGACCGTGCGGCTACGGACCAAAGTCACCAAAGGCCCGGGATCCCGCGCGGCCGGCATCGCGATGGCCTACAAACTGATCGAGGCCGCGCAGTCGAAATGGCGGGCGGTCAACGCACCACATCTGGTGAAACTGGTCCGTGATGGCGCCACCTTCGAGAAAGGCAAACTCGTCGAACCCGACGCCACCTCAGGCACCCAGGAGGCCGCCTGAAAACCGCTCATCCACAGGTCTTGACAATATCTCACGTGCAAGGAATCGCCGACGCTGGTGCGGAGGTCTACGCCGGCCGCTGATACCGCTGTCACCAGACCGGTTCCCCACTCAGTCAGAAGTCGGCCACCGACCTCAACCACTGTCCGACTTGTGTCCATTACGCCACCAGTCCTGCGCGCACTGGCGTTTCCATCGTCAATCGCTTCGAGAGGTTGGTATCCAGTTCGCCGGACCAGACCATGTGCCAGACCACGGCGATGGCCTCCCCGTTTCCGGTATCCAGACGAAATAGGGAGCCCAGAGTCGCGGCGTCGTTACTTGCTTCCTTCCCGATCTCGCCAGCCACCTGGTCATACCAGGAAGGCCTTCGGCGGTAGCCGTGTAGCCACAGAAGGTTTAGGCGTTCTACGCGGTCGAGCCCGTTGAATACCTCGTGGCGCCATCCCACATTCGCGCAGGCGGCCTCGACCATTGCGACCTGAAGCTTGAATTTGTCGTCCATCTTGTGCGGCAGGCGTGCATTCCAGAGCGTTACCGACCCGGTGTCGTCAAGGCTGAGTAAGTCGGGCGTGTTTTTCGCCGAGGACGATCCGCCCCGCTTCAGCTGACACGGTTGCGGTACCAGCGCGACGACATCGTGGAGCCGGTCCAGGCGTCGCAAGAGGTCATGCTCGAGGCCCGACTCGAGTTCAAGGTGGTCGCGCATGGTCAGTGAATACGCAGTGACCGGTATGTGCCGTTGTCGCTCCGACGATCGAGGCTTGCGAATTGGAACTACACGTGCAAGATCCGGCGGACCGTCAGACTGCCAGTTCCACACACGGGACACCTTGTCGCCAGCGAATCGGAACCGCCACGTCACCGCCGCGCCGGAACTCTCGGTCAAGTGACACCTCCGCTTCCGCAGGAATTAGCAGCAAATCTAGCAAGAAATCGAGGTCGGAGAGCCGCTAAGGGAGGAAGTCGACAAACGGTCAGCGAGGCATTTCGCGTGATAGGCCGACGTCTCCTCCGCCCCATCAGCGGTCCGTGTCGGAAGGTTGCTATAGGTTGCTCCCATGGCCAAAGGCAATCAGGTCGCTCCGTCGACGAAATTCGAGCAGACGCTGCGCGCATCGGCTCAGCTGCCAGGTGTGCAGATCGACCGGGAGGCCTTCCTCCGCAGAGAACTGAAGCGGTACTGCACCGACGGGCAGATTAAACTCGCTATCGCCACAACACCGGCCGAAGCAGGCGTAACACCTCAAGTGATCGACAAGATCGCCAACAGCGTGATCAAGTACGAGACCGGCAAGGTGACGACACTTTCCACGGCAGCTGGCATCCCCGGAGGCCTCGCAGCGATCGGCACGGTCCCGGCCGATATCGCACAGTACTATGGCCACCTTCTTCGCGTCGTCCAGAAACTCGCCTACATCTACAGCTGGCCGGAGCTCTTCGACGACAACGCCGACGGAATGGACTCCGCGACCGAAAGCATGCTCACGCTGTTCATCGGCGTGATGTTTGGCGTGAACGCGGCCCAGGCCGGCGTGGCGCAAGTCTCAAAGTTGATCGCAAGTGAAGTGGCCAGGAAGCTGCCGCAGAAGGCTCTCACCAAGGGTGCGATATATCCGGTGGTCAAGAAGGTTGCAGGGCTCCTGGGCATTCAGATGACCAAGCAGGTCTTCGCCAAGAGCGCAGCCAAGGTCGTGCCGCTGGTAGGAGCGGTTGTCTCGGGAAGCCTGACCTTCGTCACGTTCATGCCGATGTCGAAGCGGCTCCAGAAGCACCTCGCAACCCTTCCGCTGACCAAGCCCGGTCACGGAGTCACCACGCAAGCGCCGAATCCCCCGAGCACATCCCCAAAACCAGCACCAACGTCATCTGCGAATTAGACGAGCTCATCCCACAAGCCAATCGCCGATAGCCAGCCGCCAGACGCCGGTCACTTCAGACCCTTCGTCGCCCGGTTTCACCGCGCAATCGGCGATTCCCTGGCATAGATTCCCCGGCAAAATTAGCAGGAAATCACGCGAAAACGCGGGCTACGGGCAACGCTCGACTGACCATGTTTGCCCTAGTCAGGGCGGTTCTTGCGCCGTGATCAGGCTTGTTAAACAAGCTGGACCACCTTGTTAATCTTCGCTGCATCTCGACAGCTAGCTAGCCCCGCGCCATATCCACAAACTTACTCAAATGCAGTTGGTGCGCAACGGTTATCGTGGCCGTCGGTCCATTTCGATGCTTACCGACGATGATGTCTGCCTCACCTGCACGCGGGTCGTCACGTTCGAAGGCATCGGGGCGATGCAACAGGATCACCATGTCGGCGTCCTGTTCCAGCGATCCCGATTCACGCAGATCCGACACCTGAGGTTTCTTATCAGTTCGCTGTTCCGGCCCACGGTTCAGCTGACTGATCGCGACCACTGGGACTTCGAGTTCCTTTGCGAGAAGCTTCAATTGGCGGGAGAACTCGGAGACCTCTTGCTGGCGGGACTCGACCTTCTTACCCGAGGTCATCAGCTGCATGTAGTCCACCACAACGAGTTTGAGGTCGTTGCGCTGTTTCAGACGTCGCGCCTTCGCGCGGATCTCCATCATGGTGAGGTTCGGTGAGTCGTCGATGAACAGCGGCGACTCGGAGATCTCACCCATGCGTCGGGCCAGCCGGGTCCAGTCGTCGTCGGTCATCGAACCACCGCGCATGTCACCGAGTTTCACCTTCGCCTCCGCCGACAGCAGGCGCATGACGATCTCGGTCTTGCTCATTTCCAGCGAGAACATCGCGCCGGTCATGCCGTGGTGAATCGAGCACGAGCGCAGGAAGTCCATGGCGAGAGTGGAGTTATGCGTCGGCACCATCGCCTCACCGGCGAGGTAGAGATGATCGTCGTTGTCGACCTGCACGCAACGCACCGGCACGCTGTCGACCGGGCGGACCGACACCACCCGGCGGACACCGGCACGTCGTCGAAGTTCCTTGTGCCGCACCGCTTTGTGGTGGACGGTGAAGACATCGTCGTCGGCGTCGACACGCAGCCAGCCGGTGGCCGACCGCCGATACGTATAGCCCAGTCCGGCAACGAGATCGGCTACGACGGCACTCATGTGCCGGGTCGCAGCGGGCACGGTGATCCAGCCGTCCTCATCGACGCTGGCGCGTGCGTCGAGCAGTCCGGCGAGCAGCGCCCGCCGCTGGGCGATCGAACCGCGCAGGTACTCGTGCGGAATCCGGCCACCGAGGTCGGCCATCAGCGTCATCACATCGACCTCGCCCTCGGCGTCGATGCGCATACCGATCTCGGGATCGTCGAAGGCCATGCCGGCCAGCGCCGCGACGGTGTAGGGGCCGTACGCAAATCGCCTGCGCGGCAACTCCAATGGCTTGGTGTTGCGAATGATGGCGCTGCCGGCGTGATCCTGCAGCACCTCGGTGGTGATCACCTGGGTGGTGCTGTCGATGTCGACCACCCACTGGTGCTGCGCGTCGGCCACGACAACGTTGCCGTCGGAGAACTCGACCTCAAAGCAGGGCCGTTCCGTCATCACCTCGGTCGCGGCGACCACGCGGGTCGGTCGACCGTGCGCGTCGAGCAGCTCGTCGCCGACGGCGACCCGGCCCATCGTCGTCCAGCCGGCGGGTGTGGGCAGCGGGGTGTCGAGCGCGAGTGCCTTTCCGACACCGGGACGCGCGGCGACGATGATCATCTGCCCGGGATGTAGCCCGTTGGTGAGTTTGTCGAGATCGGCGAAGCCGGTGGGCACACCGAGAGACAGGCCACCGCGCGAGGCGATCGAATCGATCTCATCCATCGTCGGCTGCAGAAGCTCTTCGAGCGGGACGTAGTCTTCGGCGGTACGACGCTCGGTGACCTCATAGACCTCGGCCTGCGCGCGGTCGACCACCTCGGCGACGTCCTGGCCGTCGGCGCCGGAATAGCCGAACTGCACGATACGGGTACCGGCCTCGACCAGGCGCCGCAGGATCGCCTTCTCCGCGACGATCTCGGCGTAGTAGCCGGCGTTCGCGGCGGTCGGCACCGTCGAGATGAGGGTGTGCAGATACGGCGCCCCGCCGACACGACGCAACTCACCGGCCCGCTCGAGTTCCGCGGACACGGTCACGGCGTCGGCGGGCTCCCCCTTGCCGTAGAGCTCCAGGATCGCCTCGTAGACGGCCTGATGGTTGGGACGGTAGAAGTCCTGGGTCCGCAGCTTCTCCACGACGTCGGCGATGGCGTCCTTGGACAGCATCATGCCGCCGAGAACGGACTGTTCGGCGGCGAGGTCCTGAGGGGGTTGCCGGCCGAACTCCTCGGCGGGGATCGCGTCGTCGAAGCCGCCACCGCCACCGCGGTTGGATTCACGCGATGCGCCGTGCCCCCGATCATCGACTACCGCCACCGACCCTACCTCTCACACACATCGCGCCGATCTCGCTGAACCGGCCGCTGTTGTCTTCCGAGATATTCACTACCCGGCACCACCGACAGAATCGCCGCCCGCCCGACATCATCGCGGCCCCGAAGAACACCTGAGAGCAGACCTTAGGAGCTGTCCTGCCGCGACTCAAACGGCCCTGTGGACCAACCTGTGCACCAATTGTGGACGGTGTGGGGTACACCTGCGGGTGCCTGTGCAGCACTTGTGGACAGAATCGGCGGTTTCAGCGCCATCGACTGACAATCACCAGGTCAGAGGGTGTGCACGAATTCCACAGAGACGAGTTTGTCGACGCCACGGCGTGTCGCTTGATTCTCGATACCGGGCGTGTTGCGCGGCAACACAACCACCTCGCGTTTACGACCACGTGAACAGTATGTGAGAGCGGGTTGACCAGACCTTTGTGTGGCCAATGCCACGACCGGCACGGTGCCCACGTGACGAAACCCGCCGTCGCGACGTGCTCGCTGTGGTGCAATGAACGCCGTGTCCACGATTCGCAGGTTCGGCTGGCTGTCGCGCGCGGTCGCCGTCGTCGCTGCCGCTGCCGCTGCCGCGGTGGCTGTCGGCGGACCCGCACTGACCGCGGCACCCGCGCACGCCGCGCCACCACTGCCCGCCGAGTTCAACCTGAGTCTCTACACGCCGGTCAATCCCGGGCCGTTCCAGTCGCTGGCCTACAGCGACAACGGACGGACGTTCTTCACCACCGGCCGGTGGAACTGCCAGATCGGGCCGAAGATGCGCTACGTCGGCTGTCAGGGCGCGCCCGCGACCGCTCCCGCACCGACCCCCGATGCCAAGACGCTCGGTGCCGCGATCACCGCCGACCAACAGGGACCGTGGTGGGTACGCACCGGCTTCCTGTACACCCCGAGCTACAAGTTCGGTCCGAACAGCGGGTTCCGCCCGCCGCTGCTGCGGGTGGGACAGAGCCTCACCGCAGCCGGCGTCACCTGTACCGTGCCACGCGCCGACGAGGTGGCCTGCCGAACCGGTGGTCGCGCACTGATTTTCACCCCCGGATGGCACAAGTTCTACTGGCCGGCGTGGGATACCAAGGGCCACAGTGGTAATCCGGCGCCGCAGTATCTGCCGCCTCGGTTGCGTGGATCGAATCAGTTGCCGTAGACAGTTGCGGTCTCGCGGTAAGGCGTTGGGCGGTTTCGTCTTTCGGCTTACGTGATCTCGATACACCGCTCGCAAGCTCGACAGGCGGACGGGGCGTTCCCGCGTCAGCGTGCGGAGGACTCGGTCTCGGGCTACTCAACCAGCGGAGGTACCGGTGGGGATTCGACCCGCCGGGGTGATCGCAGATACGCCACAGCCCGCCACACACTTTCGCGTGTGACGGGCTGTGATCAGGTGTGCGTCGAACCGATCAGCCGGTGACGACGGCCAGCTGCACGCTGGCGGTGACGTCGGGGTGCAGGTTCACCACGATCGGGTAGGTGCCGGTGGCCTTGATGTGGGCCTTCGGCAGTTCCACGTTGCGCTTGTCGACGGCCGGGCCGCCGGCGGTGCGGATGGCACCGGCCACGTCGGCGGCGGTGACCGAACCGAACAGCTTGCCCGAGTCGTGGGTCTTCACGGTCAGCGAGACGTCGGTCAGGTTCTCCAGAGCCTGCTTGATCTCGTTGGCGTGCTCGAGGCCGCGGACCTCGCGGGCGGCCTGGACACGACGGATGTCGGCAACCTGCTTCTCGGCGCCACGGGTGGCCTTGATGGCCAGGCCGCGGGGCAGCAGGTAGTTACGGCCGTAACCGTCCTTGACCTCGACGGAATCGCCGGCCTCGCCGAGATTCTCCACAGCAGCAGTCAGGATGAGCTTCATGTTGTGTTCTCTCCCTTCGGCTTATCGGCTGGTCGAGGTGAAGGGCAGCAGAGCCACTTCACGCGAGTTCTTCACGGCCACCGCGACGTCACGCTGGTGCTGGACGCAGTTTCCGGTCACGCGACGCGAACGGATCTTGCCGCGGTCGGACAGGAAGCGACGCAGCAGCGCGGTGTCCTTGTAGTCGATGTTGTTGGTGTTCTTGTCCTTGCAGAAGGAGCACGCCTTGGTCTTGGTGACCTTTTCGACGCGCACCTTCCGGGCGCCTTTTGCTTTAGCCATGTGTAAGTGATGCTCCAGTCAAAAAATTTCAGAAAGGTGGTTCGTCGTCCGCTGCACTGCCGCCGCCGAACGAGGACCCGCTCGCGGGGGCACTGCCCCACGGATCCTCGGGCGCCGACGATCCCGATCCGCCGCCACGGCTTGCGCCGCCACCGGAGGAACCGAAACCACCGCCGGACGATCCACCGCGTGAGGCCCGATTGACCCGTGCGGTGGCGAACTTCAGTGAGGGACCGATCTCCTCGACATCGAGTTCCACAACCGTGCGCTTCTCGCCTTCGCGGGTCTCATACGACCGCTGCTTCAGACGTCCCTGCACGATGACCCGGGTGCCCTTGGTCAGGCTTTCGGTGACATTCTCCGCGGCATCGCGCCAGATGCTGCAACGCAGGAACAGCGCTTCGCCGTCCTTCCACTCGTTGCTCTGACGGTCGAAGGTCCGCGGAGTGGAGGCCACCGTGAAACTGGCCACCGCTGCTCCCGCGGGCGTGAATCGCAATTCCGGATCCGCGGTCAGATTGCCTACAACGGTGATGACGGTGTCGCCTGCCATGTGTCTCCCCTTGGTCGTGGTTGGGCACTCGTTGATCGATATGCACCGGACTCTTATCGTCGCGATCGGCTCGCGACTGCCTTCAGGTGTTCACCCTAGGGTCCGGCACCGACTAACTCGGCACATCGGAAAGAAGTCTGTGGACTACTTCCGGAGAACCTTGGTGCGCAGCGCCGATTCGTTCAGCTTCAGCTGACGATCGAGCTCGCTCACGGTCTGCGGTTCGGCGTTGAGGTCGATGACCGCGTAGATGCCCTCGCTGTGCTTGGCGATCTCGTAGGCAAGACGACGCTTGCCCCAGATGTCGACGTTGTCGACCTTGCCGCCGTCCTTGCGGACCACGTTCAGGAACGTGTCCAGAGACGGAGCAACGGTGCGCTCGTCGAGACTCGGGTCGAGGATGACCATCAATTCGTAATGACGCATGTGACCACATCACCTCCTATGGGCTCATCGGCCGCGGACTGTCCACGGCAGGAGGGTCGCCTGCGTCGGCAACCCCTCCAAGATACACGCATCACCCCTGACCAGCGAAATCGTCATCCACACCGCACCGCGAACAGGCTCGCCGGTTCATTGCGGACCGTGGCTGACCTCGATCGGGGGCACCGTAAGCCCGGCACGCAACCACCCGAGTCCCTGGGAGACATCCATGCATCTCGCCGCAACCCGCATCATCACCGACGACGTCGAGGGCCTCGTCGCGTTCTACGAGAAGGTCACCGGAGTCGCCGCGAATCGTCTGCATCCATTGTTCGCCGAGTTCGTGACGTCGGGCGGAACCCTCGCGATCGCGTCGTCGTCGACGGCACCACTCCTCGGCGAGAACGTCGTCGAGGCCGGCGTCAATCGTTCGGTGATGCTCGACTTCCACGTCGACGACGTCGACGCCCTCTACCCGACATTGACGCAGGTCGTCGACCATTTCGTGAACGAGCCGACGACCATGCCGTGGGGTAATCGTTCGCTGCTGTTCCGCGACCCCGACGGTAATCTGGTCAACTTCTTCACCCCCGTCGCCACGCCCGCGGCGCCTGCGCAGTGACGGCTCCGTGACGCCCCGGTGGGCGATGGTGACGCCGATCACCGTTGCCGACCGTGGCTCGGGACGCCGCGCCGCGTCCCCTACCCTGTAGCCCATGTCCGACCGCCTGAGCACGACGTTCCGCTACGGGCGCGTCACGTTGTCTCGTCGCGGGGATCTGGCATTGATCCTGACGGTGTCACTGCTGACCACTCTGCTGCTGATGTTCTGGAGCTACAAAGTCAAGGCCGCGTGCGGTGGTCCGCCGTTCTTCCCGGACGGCCGCAGTCACCGCTGGCCCGTCGGCGACCCCGACGCCGTGGTCCCCTGTTACTCGGACCTGATGTACCTGTGGATCGGGCGTGACATCAACAACCACGTCTTCCCCTATATCCACGGCGGCATCGGCGCCGATGGACAACTTTTCGGCGGGGCCGTCGAATACCCGGTGCTCTCCGGCCTGTTCATGTGGCTCGGCGCCATCGGCGCACACACCGACCTCGAGTTCTTCCGACACTCGGTGGTGCTGATCGCCCCCTTCGGACTGCTCATCACGGCGATGCTCGCGGTGCTGACCCGCTGGAATGTGTTGTGGTGGGCGCTCACTCCGCCCCTGGTGCTCTACGCCTTCCACAATTGGGAACTGCCCGTGGTGGCAACCGCAGTGGGTGCGGTGGCCGTGATGGCATGGGGCGCGAGCATCCATCCGGTCACCGGACGACGACGAATGACGCTGCGCACCAGCGCGATTCTCGCCGCAGTGGTCCTCGCCGTCGGATTCTGCCTGAAGCTCTATCCCGGGTTCTTCGTGCTACCGCTCGCGCTGTATGTGCTGACGCGCGGCGGATTCACGCGCTCCGACGACCCCGATGGCTCCGGCCGATCCGACGAGGACGCGTCGACGCCAACGCGTGGACCGCTGGACTGGGTCGGGGCGGCCTGGGTGGCCGCCGCCGCCGCGATCACCGTCATCCTCATCCAGTTGCCGTTCATGCTGCTCGGTTACGAGGGCTGGCGCGCCGCCACCACCTTCCAGGGCAAACGTCGCGCCGACCTCGACACCAATTCCATCTGGTACTGGGGACTGCGCCACCTGACCGGCGGCCAGACCGACACCTACAACTCGCTGGTCGGTGTGCTCTCACCGATCCTGATCCTGAGTTCCTTTGTGGTGGCGGTCTATTTGGGGTGGCGGCTGCGCCACCGGACCGGGGTGTACCCGTGGATCGGTGTCAGTGCCGCGATGCTCGCCGGTTTCATGGTGTTCCACAAGGTGCACTCGCCGCAGTACACGCTGTGGATTCTCCCCTTCTTCGTGCTCCTGCGGGTCCGGTGGCCGGTCATCGTGCTGTATCTGATCGCCGACTTCATCCTCGACACCACCATCTTCCGGCTCTTCGGCATCTACGTGTCGGGTGAGCCGATGAAGTGGTGGGTGATGGCCGGCGTCAACGTCGGGGTGTGGGTGCATGCCGTCCTGCTGGTGTATCTCATCTGGGCGTTCGTTCATGCCGGTATGCGTGAACCGCTCGCCTCGATCGGTCGCCGCCGGGTTCCGGCGCCGTACGATCCACCCGAACCCGACGACGTCGGACCCGGCGACCACATCCGGGAAGACGCATGAGAGTGGTTGTATGAGTGGCTGGTTGGGCACCGACGCGCTCGTCGGCGATCGGGTGACGTTGCGTCCCTTCACCGTCGACGACGCCCCCGCACTGGCACGGGTGGTGGGTGACCCGGGCCGATTCCGCTGGTCACCGGGCATCCCCACCGGCGTCGACGCCGCCCGCGAGTGGATCACCGCCGCGGACGCCAACCCGGAACGTCGCGTCGCCTACGCCGTCATCGACAACTCCGACGGCACGCTCGTCGGATCCACCAGCTTCTACGACATCGACTCCCCCAACCTGGCCTGCGCCATCGGGTACACCTTCTACAGCGAACGAGTGCAGGGAACCGCCGTGAACCCGACCGCCAAGTACCTGCTGATGTCGCACGCCTTCGAGCGCTGCGGGGCCGTGCGACTGGTGTGGCACACCCACGAGAACAACACCCAGTCCCGGGCGGCGATCACCAAACTCGGTGCGACATTCGAGGGGTTGCTGCGCAAGCATCGGCGCTTCGGCGACGGATGGCGCACCACCGCTCAGTACGCGATGATCGACGACGATTGGCCGGCGGCGAAAGAGGCTTTGCGCGCGCGACTTTGACGTTGTGCGCAGTCAGACGCCGGCGACATTCCACACGCAGGGAGTGGTTCCCGGTCGCAAGGTGATCAGGAACTCGCGAGTGGTCGTCGTCGGTTCACCGACGTAGTCGGAGATCGCCACCGTCATCGTCAGATCCAGCGGCACCTCCGTGTCGGTTCGGCGTGCGGTGTCGATGGTCGCCTCCGGCGTGCCCACCGGCTTCGTCGTCAGGTTGGGTGAGTTCGTGATGGCGTTCTCGGTGTCGGTGATGTTCGCCTGGAGCTGACCGCGCGCCGGCGACCCCTCGCACGTACGGGTCAGCGCGGCCCGCGGCTGAGACACATCACCGCCGGTGACCGTCGCGACGTCGACCGCAAACGTCCGGGCGAAGGCGACGTAGTCGGCATCGGACGGGCCGGCGTCACCCTGATCGCGGTGTGTCACCACCACCCAGACCGACCCCACGACGACGAGCACGACGGCCGCCCCGAGCGTCAGGCCGACGACGAATCCCAGTCGGCGTCGACGCGGCGACCCCGCCTGCGTGAAACCCGACTGCGTGGAGCCCTCGTGCGACGACCGCACTCCGGTTTGTTTCGCGGTCATGGCCACATTCTGCGCGACTCATGTGGTCCACACGTGCGGATCGGCGACGACACGCTGGACCGAACCTCGTCAGTAGTCGGGGTAGCACTGATCGCGATACCGTGCGGGCCCCTCGTCGTCGCCGCGCGGATACGGCGGGGCACCCACATCGCCGTGCAGGGACGTCGAGATCTTGCGGCCGAGTCGCGAGAAGTCCTGCGCCACCGGCGACATCGGATAGAGAGTCGCGAACATGCCGAGCCAGTGGAAGATTCGACGCAGTTCCGCGGAGTTGAGAGGTCCCGGAACCCAGCCGTCGCGAGGCCAGGAGTCGCGTTCGAAGTTCTGCCACGGGTGGTCCCATCCGGTCGGTGGTGCGGTCGACACCAGACCGCGCACGATGACGTCGTTGCGGTCCGCGTCGGTTTCGTCGCGCCATCGACCGACGAGTGCGCAGTAGTCGGCGTACTCCTGTGGGGTCCAGGTGGTTGCGTGGAGGTCGTGCCATCCCGCACGTTTCAGGGCACGGGCGATCGGCGCCTCGAGCGGCTGACTCGGATGCGTCACCTCACCGGCACCCGCGAAGTAGAGGTACCAGGTGAATCCCGCGGGCCCGAAGCGGTCAATCTTGTTGCCGCCCTGGGATGGTCGCAGCATCTCGTACGCGGCGGCCGGATCCTCGCGGCCGCAGATCGCCGCGGTCTGCAGCAGTGCACCCAATCGTTGCCGGTCGACGCTGACGGCCGTGATGCGCTTCTTGGTGTCAGTGGTCTTGCGCCCGACGCAGAACGCGATGGTGTTCCACAGCAACGCGATGGCGTCGTCGGGGGAGTTCACCGCGGCGGCACCGAGGCGAAACAGGTCCTCTCGGCCGACCCAGTCGCCACAGATGACGTCGGGGAAGTTGCGTTCGACGAGTTCGGCTGTCCACCAATGTCGGTCGATGTAGACCTTGTCGGCGAGAAGCTGCGCGGTGCGATCGGCCTCGGCGAGCCATGCGGTGAGGTCGGCGGGAACGGGAAGGGTTGTATGCGTCATGGTGGGTTGGACGCAGAAGCAGGCTCCACGGTTCCATCGAATCTCAGTGGGTGTGGAGCGAGTGCGTCGGGGCCTCGTCGTGGTCGGCGGCGTCGTCGTCTGCGGCGTCAGCGGAAACGGTTGACGCGCACCAGTTGTCCACCGTGCTGCACCAGGTGATCCTCGAGCGCCGAGGCGAGGGTCGGAAGGTCGGGTCCGAAGTCGAGCAGACACAACCGCTTTCCCTCGGTCGACGACGATCCCGGTGCACCGACCTCGATATGAAGCATGCCGTTGCGGAGCAATTCGAACCTCGAGGACCCGATCACCTCGGCGGGAATGAGGTGATCGCGTCCGTTCATGTCCACCCACTGAACGCCCTCGGTACTCAGGACGATGCGGGCATCGGACCTCCAGGCCCGGTAGGCGGCCACGGCACCGGCGACCGCGCCACCGCCGGCGACGAGGCTACCGGCGAGGGCAATGGTCCGATCACTCGCGTCAACGGCCAGACACCAGACGGCCACAACCATCAGCGTGCAGAAGGCGACGTAGAACCCGCGCTCGACGATGGGCCAGTTGTTGCGTCGAAAACTCGTCGCGCGCACAGGGACGGTGCGAAAAAGGTGATGTCCCCGACCCATTCGGGCCACGATGGCCAGTACGAAGATTCCCAACGCGAGTCCGAAGAGCAGGAATCCGAACGCATGTGCCACGGTCGCCGTCGGGATGAACGCGACCGCAACCGACAGCGACACCAGGATCACGGCACCGACAGCGAACGCCACGACACCGGCGTACGCCACCGCGGGCCGCACCCCCGTCATGCGGCCGGTCGCCCCGGCATCGTCCATGTCTGTGTTGTACCCGATCGCCGTCGGCGTCGGGAAAGCGCCGTCAGTGACATACAGCGCTGTCAACGTGGGAGAGAGAGCTGTCAACGTCGGTGCGGGTCGGTGTCTGGCGCCGGGCCCCACGATGGTCCACCGCTTCCGGTCATCGCGGGCAGTTCAGCGTCGGCGTCGTCGTCGTGCCGGGGCCGGGTGAACACACGATGATCCGGCGCGCCGTCGAGGACGCCGCCGGCCGGGTCATCGAGGTCGTTGCCCTCGTTGTCGCGACGCATCAGGTCGTTCTCCGGGCGGTAGATCTGCCAGAGGACGATGGCGCACAGGGCGATCACGAACAGTGCCCGGATGATGATGATCGTGGTGAACCATTCCTGCGGCAACCACTTTCGCGACGGGTCGATGAACAGCGACATCCGCGGAATCCAGACGAGTGCGTCGACGGTCATCCATGCCAGCAGCAGCCGGGTGTGCGGGATGGCCAGCACCGCAAGGGGAACCAGCCACAGCGAGTACTGCGGACTCCACACCTTGTTGACGAGGAGGAAGCCCGCCACGATCAGGAACAACAGCTGCGCGACCCGCGGGCGGGTCGGCGCGGTCAGCGCCACCACCGCGATACCGATGATGACCACGATCATCAACCCCAACGAGACGACGTTGAGGACATCGACATTCCAGCGCACCCCGACCGCCTTGGCCGCCAGCCGCAGCAGCGTGTCGGAGTCGGCATTGCGGTCGGAGTTGAGCCGGAAGAATTCGTACCAGCCCTGCGGATACCGCAGGAGGATCGGCAGATTGACCGCCAGCCACGCGGCCAGCGCAGCCAGCGCGGCGGCACCGAAGTCGCGGAGCTTCCCGGTGCGCAGGCACAGCACGAACAACACCACCAGGGCGAGCACCGGATAGAACTTGGCCGCGGCCCCCAGACCGATGAATAGGCCTGCCAGCCACGGTTTCCGGCGCGCCCAGCAGAGGATCGCGACGGCGAGGAACGCGGTGGCGATGGCGTCGAAGTTGGTGAAGGCGTGCACGATCACCAGCGGTGAGACGGCGGCGACCCAGGCCGCCCAGATGCGCGCTCGTGCGGTCAACGCGGTCGCCCAGATCGTCACCAGCCAGAACAGCGCCAACCCCAGTGCGGCCAGGTCGAAGTACAGCACCGCGGGCAGGGCTCCGGGAATCCCCCAGCTGTCCATGGCCTGCGACCACCGCAGCGCGATGCGGGAGACGCCGTACATGTACATCCCGGTGAGCACCGGGTACTCCATGTACCGGGTGGTCTCGACGCCGTTCTCCGGTTCGGTCCACGACGTGCGGTACGGGAAAGTCGTGACGTCGTCGAGCTGCTCGGCCGGAAAGAGCTGCAGCACATCGGAGTAGCAGAGGTCGGTGAACAGCCGCTGATCGTCGTGGTCGAGGGTGAACGTCGCCGCGCCGGGCGCCGGGTTCACCACCTGCTTCTGCTGCAGGCAGCCGGCCTTGCCGAACCAGCCCAACGCGAGCGTGCACAGGGCGAGCAGGAACAGCACGCGGATGGGCGTCCAGTTGCGGCTGCGCCCCACCGCGGCGTGCACGCCGAGCGGTCCGCCGACCACTCGGGACGCCTCGGCGACGACGGGATCCTGATGGCTCGGGATCAGCCGCCTGGTGTCGACCCGGAGGTCCTCGGCGAGCGGTGCCGGACTCTCGTCCGGGCCGCCGTCGGCGTCATCGGGCCGGCGCGAATCCGCGTCAGCCGCCGGACTCAGGGACCGCTCCTCCGTTGTCGAAGTCACCGCCGCCGCCGGTACCGCCCGTATCTCCGCCGCCGGTCTCACCACCGTTTCCGGTGCCACCACCATTGCCGGTACCGCCACCGTTACCGGTGCCACCACCATTGCCGGTGCCGCCACCGCCGTTGTTGGTGCCACCGCCACCGCCGGGTACCGGGATGGTGATGCCGGGTGCAACCGTCAGATTGCCGTCCTGACCGGCGCCGGGAAGGCGCGGGATCGACGGCTGCTGCGCACGCGTCGTCGGATACTCGGTGTTGTACGTCGTCGGCGGCGGCTCATAGGGGACACCCGCCTGACCACCGACGGCGGCCGGCTCCGGGAACTGTTCGATGGGGTCGCCGGAGAGGGCGTTGTCCATCGTCTTCTTCCAGATCTGCGCGGGCAGACCGCTGCCGTACACCGACGCGCCGCCGTAGTTCACCAGCGCGGTGCCGCGGTCGGTACCGACCCACACCGCGGTGGACAGCTGCGGGGTGTAGCCGACCATCCAGGCGTCCTTGTTCTGGCCGGTGTCGCCGAGCTGCGCGGTACCGGTCTTGGCCGCCGACGGACGCGAGCCGAGCTCGTCGTCGTAGAGCGAGTTGCCGTTGGAGTAGGCCGCGATCGGTTCGAGTGCCGCGGTCACGTTGTCGGCGACCTTGGCCGGGAACACCCGCTTTCCGGCATCGGGCTGACGCTCGTAGAGCACCTCACCGCTGGAGGTCTCGACCTTCTGCACGAAGTGCGGCGCGCGGTAGATGCCCGACGCGGCCAGGGTGGCGTACGCCGAGGCCATGTCGATGACACGCGACGGATACTGCCCGAGCACCACACCACCCTCGACGCTGCCGTTGGCCTCCTGCAGGGTCTTGGCCGTGTCGCCGAAGGATTCGGCCACACCGGCGGCGTGCGCGGCGTCTGCGACGTCCTGCGCCTTGTGATCGAGATCCATCATCAGGCGGTAGTAGACGGTGTTCAGCGACATCTTCATCGCGGTCGCGAGGTTGCACGATCCGCAGCTCTCACCGTCGGAGTTCTCGACGGTGATGTCGGTGTTCGGGATCGAATACGGGGCACTCGAGTACACCTTGGACAGCGGAACACCCTGTTCGAGAGCCGCGACCAGTGCGAACACCTTGAACGACGATCCGGTCTGCAGACCGGCCTGCGCGTAGTCCCAGCCCTGGGCGTCGTCGCCGCCGTAGTAGCCCAGGACCCCGCCGGTCTTCGGGTCGATCGACACCACGGCACTGCGGATCTGTTTGGGCTCGCCGTTGAGGACGCCGTTCTCACACGGGTAGATCGCGTTCGCCCGGCACGCCGCCTGCACGGCGGCGTTCTGCACCTGCGGGTCGATCGTCGTGGTGATCTTGAGTCCTTCGGTACTCACCTGCTGCTCGGAGATCCCGAGGTCGGCGAGTTCGGCGAGCACCTGGCGTTTGATCAGGCCGTTGGGTCCGGTGGTCTCGCCGGTGGCCGTCGGCGGCGCGGGCACCTTCGGATACACCATCGCGGCACGGTCGGCCTGGGTCAGCGCACCGGTCTGCACCATCCCGTCGAGGACGTAGTTCCAGCGGCCCACCGCCGCGTCCTCGTTCACCGCCGGGTCGTAGTACGAGGGTGAGCGGATCGCCGCGGCCAGCACGGCCGATTCGGCGGGGGTGAGGTTCTTGACGTCCTTGCGGAAGTAGGCCTGTGATGCCGCGGCCACACCGTAGGCACCGCGACCGAAGTAGATGGTGTTGAGGTAGGCGGCCATGATGTCGTCCTTGGACCACTCGCTCGACATCTTGGTGGCGATCACCAGCTCACGCAGCTTGCGTTCGTAACTGTGTTCGTCACCGACCAGCGCGTTCTTGACGTACTGCTGGGTGATGGTCGATCCGCCGCCGGCGAGATCGTTGTCGGTGACGCGACCCCACACGGCGCGGGAGAGGCCCCGGACGGAGAAGCCGTCGTTGGTGCGGAACTCGCGGTCCTCGGCGGCGATCACCGCTTCTTGCAGGGACTTCGGGATGTCGTTGATGCCGACATCGGTGCGGTTGCCCTCCGGCGGCACGATCCTGGCGATCTCTTTGCCCTTGGCGTTGACGATGGTCGCCACCTGGTTCTGCTTGATGTCACCGGGGCTGGGCACTGTCGCCGTCGCGTAGGCGATGAGGAAGCCGATCACGGCGACCAGGGCGATCGTCGGCACGATCAGGCCGATCGCGCCGACCACCCAGGCGACGATCCGCTGACGGGAGCGGGTCGTGTCGCCCGTCTTGTCGGGGCGGGTGCGTCGCGACGTCGTCGTCTCGCGTGACTCGCTCATCGCAGGTCCTCCCACTGAACCGCGTCCATCATCGGCTCGACGTTCCTCACACTACTTGTCGGCATTTTCACCGCTGTCCACTCTGACTCATCTCCACTGCCCTGCCAAAAGCGTCACCGGCGCACGGCAGCGTCACCGGCGCACGACATGGCGCATCGCCGACGAAGATACTGGGTTCGTCGGCGACAAGTATTACTTGGCGACCCTGCGACGACGCTGAGAGCGCGGGGGCAGACCGGCAACGTAGGACTGGACCAGATGGTTCCAGCTGCAGGTGCGGCACACCTCGACGACGTGCACGGAGAACTCTTCGGCGCTGGCATCGAGGCGGGCGATCTCCTCGGCCGAGCGGGCCGATCCCGAGACCTGGCCCAGCCGTTCGCCGAACACCCAGGAGACCAACGTCACCTGTTCTTTGCGGCAGATCGGGCACAGCGTCGGGGTGGTACGCCCGTGGAACTTGGCGGCCCGCAGCAGATACGGGCCGGCGTCGCAGACCTCGGACACCGCGACCCGCCCGGAGTGCACCGCGGACAGCCGCGCTCGCCGCTGCAGGGCGTAGTCGACGATCTGGCGTTGCACGTGAACCAGGGTACGTGGTCCACCCGGACGACGTTGGCGTGACCGTCTCGGCCTGCCGTCCACCCGCTGTGCACCAACTCGACACTTTTTATATCGGTGCGATACATTGGGAAATGCATCGGCACGAGGTGTTGTTGCATCAGTGTCGGCGATACACGGAGCGAAGGGAGGCGTCGGTGCTCGAACTGGCGATCCTCGGTCTCCTCATCGAATCCCCGATGCACGGCTACGAGCTGCGCAAACGTCTCACCGGGCTGCTCGGTGCGTTTCGCGCGTTCTCCTACGGCTCGCTGTACCCGACGCTGCGTCGCATGCAGGCCGACGGCCTGATCGACGAGGCCAGCGCCCCGTCGGGGGCCAAGGTGCGTCGCGGACGCCGCGTCTATCAGCTCACCGACGCCGGCCGAGTCCGGTTCAACGAGCTCGTCGCCGACACCGGGCCGCAGAACTACACCGACGACGGCTTCGGCGTGCACCTGGCGTTCTTCAGCCGCACCCCGGCGGTGGCGCGGATGCGCATCCTCGAGGGCCGTCGCCGGCAGGTCGAGGAACGCCGCGAGGGACTGCGCGAACTCGTCGGACGCGCCACCGGCAGCTCCGACCGCTACACCCGGCAGATGCACGAACTCAGCCTCGAATCCAGCGAACGCGAGGTGCGCTGGCTCAACGAGCTGATCGCCGCGGAAGCCTCTGAGGCTCAGCCGCGGGCCGCCGAGGTACAGCCGAACCCCGCCGAATCGCAGCCGAGCGAGTCGGCCACCCCCACAGATTTCCCGCACGCCGCGTCGTCGACGACCGGTGCGCAGGGTCAGGAAGAAACCGAGCGTGACCAGCTCGGCCGAACCCCCGTGTCACAGCCCAGCGCTGCGACCCGACAAGAAAGAGGAGAACCCGACCATGGGTGAGCCCAATAAGGTGCGCGTGGCCATTGTGGGCGTAGGAAACTGCGCTTCATCCCTGGTCCAGGGCGTGCAGTACTACAAGGATGCCGACGAGAACTCGACCGTTCCCGGTCTGATGCACGTCACGTTCGGCCCCTACCACGTGCGTGACGTGGAGTTCGTCGCCGCGTTCGACGTCGACGCCAAGAAGGTCGGCTTCGACCTGTCCGACGCGATCTTCGCCAGCGAGAACAACACCATCAAGATCGCCGACGTGCCGCCGACCGGCGTCACCGTGCAGCGCGGCCACACCCTCGACGGCCTGGGCAAGTACTACCGCGAGACCATCACCGAGGCCGACGGCGACGGTGTCGACGTCGTGCAGATCCTCAAGGACGCCGAGGTCGACGTCCTGGTCAGCTACCTCCCGGTGGGTTCGGATCAGGCCGACAAGTTCTACGCCCAGTGCGCCATCGACGCGAAGGTCGCCTTCGTCAACGCCCTGCCGGTGTTCATCGCCTCCGACCCCGAGTGGGCCGAGAAGTTCCGTGCGGCCGGTGTGCCGATCGTCGGCGACGACATCAAGAGCCAGGTCGGCGCGACCATCACCCACCGCGTGATGGCCAAGCTGTTCGAGGATCGCGGCGTCGCCCTCGACCGCACCTACCAGCTCAACGTCGGCGGCAACATGGACTTCAAGAACATGCTCGAGCGTGAGCGTCTGGAGTCCAAGAAGGTCTCCAAGACCCAGGCCGTCACCTCCAACCTGACCGGCTCGCTCGCCGGCAAGGTCGAGGACAAGAACGTCCACATCGGACCGTCGGATCACGTCGAGTGGCTCGACGACCGCAAGTGGGCCTACGTCCGCCTCGAGGGTCGCGCCTTCGGTGACGTTCCGCTGAATCTGGAGTACAAGCTCGAGGTGTGGGACTCCCCCAACTCGGCCGGCATCATCATCGACGCCGTGCGTGCGGCCAAGATCGCCAAGGACCGCGGCCTCGGTGGCCCGATCCTGCCGGCCTCGGCCTACCTGATGAAGAGCCCGCCGGAGCAGATCGCCGACGACATCGCGCGTCAGCAGCTCGAGGCGTTCATCATCGGAGCCGACGCCTGACGAACTGACAGCCAATTCGGTTGTCCGCGAACATGATTGTCGCCCGCGAGTGAGTTCTCACTCGCGGGCGACGGTCGTTTCGGGGCGTGGATCGGTCGGCATTGTGCGCAGCGGCCGGGTGATCATCGACCGGGATGTGCGAGTGGCCGGGCCCTCACACCCGAAGTGCGCGATTGACTCCCACCACGTCGAAGGCCGTCGGATCGAAGCTCACCCCGGGCGGCAACCCGGCCCAGTTGCGGAGCTCCTCGTGGCGCCGATATGCCGGATCGTTGATCGCGGCGACGAGATCGGCCCACCCCGGCGGACCACCGGAATCCTCGAAAGGCGCTGTGCCGGAGCCGTCGAGGACCGCCGCGATGGGATCCTCATCGGTTTCCGGATCGATCGATTCGACGACGATGCGTACCTCCCAGCCGTCGCCGAAGTCGTACTCGTAGAACAGTTCCGCGCCGGGTTCACCGAGGAGGTCGCCGATGGACATGTCGTCCTCGGACTCGGTGCCCGGGGCCACGTCGTAGCCCCGCTCGAGTGCCTCACCGGGCATGTACCGATGGACGTGCCCCTCGCACGGTGAGGTGAACTGGTGTAGGTGGTGGTCCTGCCATCCCATCACCACCTGAAGGATCTGGTGCATGTCCGCGAGACCGACCATCGACGCGACCCGGACCCGACGCCACACCGGCGGATCGATGTCGGGCATATCCACACGCAATGTGAGCATGCCGGCCTCGGGCATCAGATCCGGATTCCACTCATCGGGAAATCCTTGCGACACAGCCGGTCTCAATTCCGGGGGAACGATGTAGCAGCCCTGGGCGTCGAGGGTGAGCCACCCATCGTCGACGATGTCGTGGAGGCGAAGACGCGCGATGGCGGTGGCAGTGCGCATGATCGGTTCGGCCGGTTCGCCGTCGAAGGAGTCCTTCGGGAACCGGATCGGCGTCATCCCCTGGTAGATCACCCGCGACACGATCATCGCGGCGGCAGGGTCGCTCGAGGTGCCGGCGAGGGTGTGGGCGACGTGCGCCGCCAGAGCTGCTCTCCGAAGATCGAGTCCATTTGAGCTGCGCCACAACTGCGCAGCGTGCCCCGGACGAACGCGCACCGTGTTCACCTCGATGAGGCCGAGAGCCTGTGCCAGCTCCCACAATTCGGAGAGTAGAGGATCCTGGCTCATCGACGTGACGGCACTGCCGAACCCCATGTCGAGATCGCGGACGAGGTCGGGAAGCAGCGCCGGCTTGAGCCACCGGTTCGCCGTGGTGGGTTTCTCCGTCCCGATCCATTCGAGCAGCACATCGAGGTGGCCGATGGTGCGGGTGGCCGTCAGAGCCGCGTACTCGTCTACGGCGTCCACCTCCGGGATGTCGGGGTGCCCCATCCCGGTGTGGTCTTCGATCCAGCCGTCGAGGGCGTCGAGCACGATGTCGGCGGAGACCGGCGTGCCGGTCCAGCGCGATGTCTGTACCAGGAAGTCGACGAACATCCGTGCTGCCAGGATCAGGTGCACCGCCGACGGGCCGTCATCCTGCTCGTCCATGTATTCGGCAAAGGAATAGGCGCGGTCGACGTCGTCGAGAACCCAGCTGGTCATCGAGAATGCGGGGCCGGTGCCCTCCAGCGCCCGGACCACCGCGAACGCGGAGAGGACCAGCCCCTCACGCTCGGCGTCGTCGTCCTGCCCGGTCTCGTCGAGCCACTCATCGAACGCGGGGAGCAGCCTCTCCACGTTCGCGCTGTCGCGTCGGATCGGTATGACGTTGCCGGCGCGGCGGTTGCCCCGCCTGCGGGACTTCTCGGTCCGCTTGGCACCGCGATTACCTTTGTCCTTGGAACCCATCGGGGAACATCGTAGTGCCTGATGGGACCGTTGACGACGGTGATCATCGGGTGCATTGCGGGGGCGAATCCTGCGGAGCTCACTGCGCGCGATGGCGGTGACGGGTTCGCGTTGTCGTTCTGCACCGTCGAGATAGCCTTGAGAGCGGCCGGGAGGTATGGATGATGGGCGATGTTCTCATTCGCGATGTGCCTGACGATGATCGACAAGTGAGCTCTCGCCCGATTCGGTCAAAGTCCCCACGAAGAGAACTGAAATCGAGAACGTGCGTTCCCACGCTCCCGACGTTTCGGCTTGACCGAACGTCGGTCGGGTGAACACCGATGAGTGGCGCGCTCACCACCGCCGACCGCGACCTCGGCCGCGGCGTTTGCGCTCACGGCGTTCCTCACGACGCCGATACTGCATGTGATCGAGCTCTTTCAGCCCCGCGCGCACACGGATGTAAAACTCTTCGGGCACAAACCATTTCCCGCCCTCGAAGCGGATCCACCCTTCGGCCACGAACTCGTCGAGGGCGGCCCGGACCCGGTTGGGGTCGGCGTAGAAGTCGGGGTCGTCCTCCGGCAACTCGTCAGGATCGAACTCCTCGAGTCGCGATTCGAAGTGCGCGACGTCGGGCGGGTTGGGGCCCAGCGCTTGGTGGACGAGATCGCGCAGCTGCTCTTCCTCTTTCGGAAAGAGCGCCGCACTGTTCGAGTCGAGGCGATAGGCGATCCAGTCCGCCATCGCCTCGCGGATGTCGCCGATCGGCGGTCGATCACCCCGCCACGTCGACGCCGCCGCACCGCGATGCACCTTTCCGCCTCCGGTGCTGATCAGATCGCGGCGTAGCGCGAATCGCCAGAGTTCGCCGGTGAGCGAGTCGGGCATCGGCAGATGCGCGTCGAGATCTTCCCTCTCGACGGCGAATCGCCCCTGCGGGTCGGTGTCGCGGCCCTTGCCGATCCACCGAAGCAATTCCAGCAGGCTGCGCATGGGTTCGACGGCGAGGTAGACCCGCCTCTCTTCCTCGATGACCTCGGGCAGGCGGTCAGTGATGGTGCGATCCAGCGCCTCCCGCGCATACGCCATCGATTCGGTGGTGCCCGTCCACTGCTCGTGGTCGCCGAGGAACACCAGCATCGTGTGGAGTCCCACGCCGAGCTCCCCACCGAACTCTGTGGTCGCAAGTGACTCGACCTGCATGGCGCGCTCGAGCTCGACCAGGAGATCGGCGTCGGCATGCGTCCACGCGGTCGGATCGAAGCCGGGATGTGCCGTGGCGGCCGCCCGGAAGGCGATCCGCAGGAGTCGCGTCACCTGGTCGGTGCGATCGGCGTCGAACTCGGGAATGGTGACCTTCACCCACTGTGCATGTGCGGCGAGCAGGTCGTCGAAGCGTGTGCGGTCTGCGGTCGAATCGTCCGGCATGGTGTTCGACGGTAGCGGGATCTGACCACGGCGTGCACGGAGCCGCGGTCGTCGACTGCTCGTTCCGTCTCAATCGACCACGTCGGCGGAGGAAGCCGGTGGATCAACCGAACACTGCTCCGGCCCGGCGATGTAGTGAAGCAGAGCCTCGTTCAGAAAACTCGCAGCTTCGGTGAATGGGCCGTCATCGTCCACGGACACGGTGTCGTGGATCGCCTTCACACCGTCGAAGGCTCCCACGAATACCGTTGCGGCAATAGCCGGATCGACGTTCGGTGAGACCGCTCCGATCTGCTGTGCCTCGCGAATCACTGTGGCCACCAGATCGATCCAACGATTCGTCAGTTCCGCCGCACGTCGATGGGTGGAATCCAGTTCCGTGAGATTGCGGGTCAACTTGGAGACCGACCAGGTATCGGGATCTCGACGGTGCACATCGACAATTGCCGGAAGCAGAGCGGCAAGTCTGGCAGAACCCGGGGCAATCGTACGAATGCTGTTGTCCACCGCGGTGATCCACGCTTCGTGTTTGGATTCCAGTACTGCGACCGCGAGTGCCTCCTTGCTCTCGAAGTGGAAGTACACCGCGCCCTTGGTCATACCCGTCGCAGCGACAATCTCGCTCATTCGCGCACGGTCGTAGGTACGAACAGCGAATATCCCGGCCGCGGTGTCGATGATGTGTTGCCTGGTGGCCGCCCCCTTCAGCGAGGGGCCGGGGGGTCTACCGGGCATGCGCGGTGACGCGTCGTCGCCCACCGTGCGCCTCCGTTCTGCGATCGCCCATTGCTACCGCCGTTCGAGAGTGTAATACTTGGACGTAATTATTAATACCGCGCGGTCGGTTTAATTAGGAGGTCCATTCGATGGTCAACTCGGCCACAGAACTGTTTTCCGGCAAGAGCGTTCTGATCACCGGCGCATCGTCGGGCATCGGACGGGCCTTCGCGTACCGGGCCGGAGCGGCCGGGGCATCCCTTGTCCTGGTCGCCCGACGGACCGAGACTCTGCACCGAATCGCCGACGAGCTGCGCCGCGAGTACGGGGCAGCTGTCGTCGTCCTCCCGAGTGATCTGGCCACCCCCGGCGCGGCCGTGCGGCTCTGGGAGGCACTCCGGGACCAAGACATCAGGATCGATGTGCTCGTCAACAACGCCGGTATCGGGATTCACGGTGACCTCGGCGCCGGTTCCGTAGCGGCCGTGACAACACAAACCCAGCTCAACATCACCACGCTGGCGGAGCTGACCGCGCTGGCGTTGCCGGACATGCTCGCCCGTGACGCCGGGACCGTGATCAACGTGGCCAGTACCGCCGCGTATCAACCGGTCCCACACATGGCGGTCTACGCGGCCACCAAGGCTTTCGTGCTGTCCTTCACCCGCGCGGTGTGGGCCGAAACCCGCAACACCGGTGTCCGGGTCCTCGCCGTGAGTCCCGGAGCAACAGACACGGAATTCTTCGATACCGCCGGCGACGACGCATCCCTCGGCAACCGTCGACACCCCGACGACGTCGTCGACAGCGCACTCGCCGGGTGGGCGCGCGGTACCCACAGCGTCGTTGACGGATGCTCCAACGCATGGCTCGCCAACCTCGCGCCCCGACTACCGATACGAGTCGCACTCACCGCCGCAGAGCGATCCGTCCGACCCAGCGCAACTACGTAACCCCATCTGCTGCAAGGAGTCCACCATGTTCATGCGTCAGTTCGCCGACGCCGCCGCAACCGCGGTCAACAATCACGACGCGCATGCGGTCGTCGCCCTGTGGGCCGAGCCCGCCACCTACACCTCACCGTTGACCGGCCCCCAAGAAGGTCTCGACGCACTCTACGCGCGCGAAATTGCCCTGTTCGAAGGCTTCCCCGATCTCCGGGCGACGATCACAGTGCTCGATGACCAGGGTCGCACCGGAACCATGCTCGTCCACTTCGACGGAACCCACGACGGAACCTATGCGGGGCACCCCGCCACCGGCCGCACCATATCCATGGAGATGATCGCCGTGGTCACCTTCGATGAGTCGGGGCACGTGACCGGCGAGCGCGTCTTCCTCGACAGCATCGACATCGCCACGGCATTCATCGATACGCAATAGCCGACTCGGCGCCAGACGCAGGCGCGAGATCGGGCGCTCCATTGATCGCGGCCGGCACGTAGCCGTTTGGGCAGATGACGTGGCCGGCCCGGATGTCGGTGGGCGTCGGTAGGCTCGCACTGTTTCTGATGGGCTCGGGTTCTGATGCGTTCGGGAGGAGTGCGGTCGTGGCGATGCGCTGGGGTCGGTCGCGGGCGGACAAGGCGGTCACCGAGTTCGCCGACGCCGCCCGGGCGGCGATCGCGGCCAATGGCGTCAGCACCCGTGATGCGTCGCTGCCCGATCGCGTCGCCCGCTACGTCATCGACGGGGACGACCTCGGGGTCATCGCGGCCATCCGAGCCGCCCACCGTGGGGGCTGGTCGTCCGACTGGAAGCCGTCTCAACGCGAGCCCCGACGCACGATGTACCGACTCCTCGACTCGGTACCGCCGGAGGTCGGGCTGCGCTGGGCGCACGTGCTCACCGCGTTCGGGCACTGGGGGCTGACCCTGGCGCCGATCGCCGGTGGCGACTGGGCCGAACTGCTGGTCGACGACATCGGCAAGTGCTTCCGGTGGGGCGCGCTGCAGGATCGCGAGCCACTCCCCTGCACCTACGCCGGAATCGAGGCGATCATCCTCGCCGGCGGTGGACGTCGCGGGGAACTGCTGGCCGCGATGTTCTCCTACAGCCCGCTGACCCCGCCGCAGGGAAACACCTTCGGCAGCTTCACCATAGGGCCGATCTCCCGCGCATACGCGGGCCTGTTCTCCGGGGCCCGATCCATCGTGTGCGCGATGAGTGACTACCGGCCATCGGTCGCCGCTCATGCAAGCGAATTGTCCGATCTGGCACTGCATCCGGGCAAGGGCGGACCCACCATCATCCAGTTGCTCGAGGCCCTCGACGACGACGGACTTCGCCCGTTCGCGCCGGCCATCGCGGAGTTCCTGACCGGCACCAACACCACCCTCGCCCTCTCCGCCGAGAAGTTGGCCGGTCGGTGCCCGGCGGCGGAACTGACTGCCGCGCTGCAGGACCGCGCGGTCGAGGGTGCGGGTGGGCAGCAGCTCCGCGCACTGCGCGCCCTCTGGAAGCTGGGGTCACGGAATGTCGAATCGGCGCAGGATACGCGTTCGTGGGCAATGGATTTCGTTGCCACCGCAACGTCGGCGGCCGCGAAGGCACTGGCGCGCGAATGGGCGGATCTGCCGGCCTACGGTCCGTCGCCGGGGTCGACCGCGTCGTCACCCCGGGCGAGAACCGGCACGCCCGGGGCGTGGCGGATCGAGATGACGCCGGAACTGCACACCGCGTTGCTGAGGTTCCAATCCGACATCAACGTCGAGGTCGACGCGAAGATCCGCGAATACGAGGCCAGCGAGTACCCGAAGATCCGTGCCGCCGCATCGAACTACCGGCACTTCAGCGACCGTGACCTCCGAGCCCTCATCGCGACGCTCGCCACGGCGGGCCCGCCATCACCGGAGGACACGCCTCGCGACATTCGGAAACGACAAGCACCGCGCGGGCTGGGCACGCTCGACACGCGCGCCATCGTGAACCTCAGCGGGACAGCCGAACTCACCGTCGAGGCCATGCTGACCGTACTGTCCTTCGTCGACTCCCTGCGGTATCCGGCCGGAGATCGGCGGCTGTCCTGGGAGGCCGTCAACTCACTGCGCGCCATCGCCGAACGATCCTGGAGCGGAGACCATCCCGGCCTCACCCTGACCCGGATTCGCGAACTTCTCGATCAGTTGGGCCTGGTCGGCAACGATCTCGTCTTCGACGCGTACTCGGGCTTCGCGCGTGGCCTTCCCGATGCGGCGGTGACCGACTTCGTCGAGTCGAACCTGTCGCGCTTCGCCGGATTGCTCAACGACCCGCCGAGCTACTACACCGACGACAGCAAGCCCTACCTCGCACTCGCCACCCTGCCGGCGCTGCCCGCCGATGTGGCCGACACGATGTATCGGGTGGCGCTCGGCACCAGCTCCCGCAATCGTGAACTGGCCCAAGACACCTTGGCCGACGACCCGCAGCGCACGGCCCGCCTCAACACCGCGCTGCGGGCAAGTGACGCCGACACCCGCGCCATCGCCGCCGCCTGGCTCGGCCGTAGCGGGACGCGCGACGACATCGCCGAGCTGGAGTCGGCGTATCACGCGGAGAAGACCGAGCGGGTGTCCCAGGCTCAGCTCGATGCCCTTGCCGCACTCGGGAATCCGCCATCGACCTATCTGAACCGGGACACCCTCACCGCGGCCGCCGCCACGGGGATGCGCAAGGGACCGGCGCCGCTGATCGCGTGGATCGACTGGGACACACTGCCACCGGTGCGGTGGTCGGGCACCGACGAGGTGGTCGACATCTCGATCCTGCAGTGGCTGCTGGGTTCCGCGGCCAAGCTCAAGTCGCCCGAACCCACGGTGGCGATCCGCTACTACTGCGCATTGTTCGATGCCGACGGTGCGGAGCGGTTCGGTGATCACCTGCTGAACGTCTGGATCGACGTCGACCATCAGGGCGGCTTCGGCGGGCAGTCCGTCTCGGCGGTCAAATGCAAAGGGCTGCTCGCTATTTGCGCGGCCACCTGCCGGGCGAACGCCGCACCGATCGCCGAACAGGAGATCCGCGGACGCTACGGGTACGCCGCGTCGCAGTGCCGATCACTGCTGGGCATGCTGGCGTGGATCGACCAACCCAACGCCATTCAGCTCGTGCTGTCCATATCGACCAAGTTCCGTACCAAGGGAATTCAGGACGAGGCCCGCAAACAGGTCGACGCACTGGCAGCCCGGCGTGGCTGGACCCGCGCGGAGTTGGCGGATCGGACGGTACCCGACGCGGGATTCGGCGCCGACGGCACGCTGGTGCTCGACTACGGCCCCCGGCAGTTCACGGCCCGCATCGGCGACGACCTCAAGCTCTACCTGTCCGGCCCGGACGGCAAACCGGTCAAGGCACTTCCCGCTCCCCGCGTCACCGACGACGATGCCCGGGTCGCGGAGGCCAAACGTCTCCTGAGCGGGGCCCGCAAGGCGGTCAAGACCCTTGTTCCCCAACAGGTTGCCCGTCTCGAGGAGGCGATGTACGCCGAGCGGTCCTGGCCGGTGGACGATTGGGAACGCTACCTGCATCGGCATCCCATCGTCGCCATCCTGTGCCGACGGCTGGTGTGGGCCGAACTCACCGCCGACGGAACCCTCCGGCGGACCTTCCGCCCACTCGACGACGGGACGCTCACCGACTCCGACGACGACGAGGTGACACTGGACCCGGAGTCGCACGTCACGGTGGTGCGCCCGGGACTCCTCGACGGTGCGCTCACCGAAGCATGGCGCACGCACCTGTCCGACTACGAGGTGACGCCGCTGTTCGATCAGCTCGGCGAACGCTACGAGCCCGCCGCCGATCACGATTCGGCGCAGACGCTGACCGCGTTCGAGGGGCACCTGTTGGAGGCCTTCACCCTGCGGTCGATGGCCCGCAAGCTCGGCTACACCCGCGGCGAGACCGGTGACGGCGGCGTCTTCTTCGACTACGTCAAGACCTATCCGTCACTGGGACTTGTTGCGGTGCTGGGGTTCTCCGGAAGCCAGCTCCCCGAGGAGAACACCACCGTCGCGCTCACCGAGATGTCCTACCGCAGTGTCGAGGATGGTTCCCCGGTCCCGCTGCGCGACGTGCCGGTCCTGCTGCTCGGCGCCGGCCATCGTGATCTCGCCGCGACCGCCGCGGCGGGGCCGGGTTACGACCCGAACTGGCGAACGAAGGTGAACTACGCATGAGCACATCGCCGCAGGGCACCGGATCGGTGGTACGGGCACCGGCCGAGGAGATCTACGCCGATCAACTCGCCCGGCTCGCCGAGAACGACGCCCATCCCCGACCCGCCGGATGGACACTGTCACCGAAGGCCGTGCGGGACTTCATCATCGGCAACCCCCGACTGGACATCGCGCCGAAGTTCCTCGGCGACAACGCCCTCGTCGAACGATGCATCGTGACCCTGATGAGCAATCGGGCGCTGCTACTGGTCGGTGAGCCCGGAACGGCGAAATCGATGCTGTCGGAACTGTTGTCGGCGGCGATCAGCGGGACGTCGGGGCTGGTGGTGCAGGGCAGCACCGGGACCACCGAAGACAAGATGCTGTACTCCTGGAACTACGCGCTCCTGCTCGCCGAAGGGCCGTCGCGACAGGCATTGGTGCCCGGGCCCCTCTACAGTGCGATGGCGTCCGGGGCGATGTGCCGCTTCGAGGAGGTCACGCGGGTGCAGCCGGAGATCTCCGACTCGCTGATCGGCGTGTTGTCCGAGAAGGTCATTCACGTTCCCGAGCTCGACAACGACGACGGGCACCTGCTGGCGCAGCAGGGCTTCAACGTGATCGCCACCGCCAACCTGCGTGACCGCGGCGTGCACGAGATGTCCAGTGCACTCAAACGGCGGTTCAATTTCGAGACGGTGCAACCCATCCGGGACCGCGAGGTGGCGGCGCAACTCATCACCGCCCAGACCGCCGGGCTCCTTGACGCGGCCGGCGTCGACACCCGGCTGGTCCCCGACGTGGTGGGTCTGCTGGTGGAGGTGTTCGACGATCTCCGATCCGGCCGGACCGCCGACGGGGTGGCCGTCGAGAAACCCGCCGCGGTGATGTCGGCGGCCGAGGCGGTCGCGGTCGGCTATTCGGCGGCACTCGACGCCCACTATTTCGGGGACGGCACCGTGGGCGGCGAGCATGTCGCACGGCAACTCATCGGCACCGTCCTCAAGGACAATGCCGACGACGCCTCGAAACTCGATCAGTACTTCGACGTCGTGGTTCGTGGCCGGGCGAAGAAGCAGAAGACGTGGTCGGCGGCGCTGGCCGCGCACCGAGAGTTCCGGCGCTGACGGCCTCCGGACATGCCACCGACATCCGTCGACGCGGCCGCGGTTCACCACATCGCGGCACGATTGCTCAGCCCCGAGGTGGTGATCCTGCCGGTCCGGCACCACTCACCCGCCTGTGCGCTACAGGTGCGTCGTGCCATCGAAACCCTCGGTCCCGCAGCCGTTCTGGTGGAGGGCCCACGCAGCTTCACCCCCCTGATTCCCGCACTGACCAGCACGCAGGCACACGCACCCCTCGCGGTGTACACCTACCTCGACCCGACGGGCCGCGCACCCGACGCACCCCGTCTGGGCGCCTACTACCCGTTCTGCGACTTCTCCCCCGAACTGGTCGCACTGCGTGAGGCGACGCGGCGCGACATCCCGGTACGGTTCATCGACCTCGAACTCGGGGAGCAACACACCGTCAATCGAGCCGGCGAGGAGGTGATCCTCCTCGACGAACACCACTTCCGGCTCAGCGACGGATTGGCCCGACTCACCACCGACCTCGGCTGCGTCGACGAGGAAGACCTGTGGGAGAACCTCTTCGAGAGCGATGCGCACACCACGAGCCTCACCGATCACCTCTCGCGGCTCACCGCGTACTGCCTCCTCGCCCGCGCCGACGCCACCCCCGACCAGTTGCGCGCCGACGGTACCGCCGCACGCGAAGCCGAGATGACCTGGCATGTGCGGCAGGCGATCTCCGAGTTCTCCGGGAGCGGTCCGGTGCTGGTGGTGGTCGGCGGATTTCATGCGGTGGCGCTTCCGGATCTGCTCGCCGACCCGCCTCCGCGGCCGTCGATCACTGCACCGGCCGCGCAGGCGGCGCTGGTCCGATTCTCCTTCGACCGCGTCGACCGCATCAACGGGTACGCCGCCGGGATGACAGCCCCGGCCTGGCACCAACGCGTCTGGGATCAGCTGGCCGCGGCGGCACCGCCCGCCGACCCGCGGGCCTCCTCCGCCCGGGCCGCACTGCTCGACATCGCCGACGAACTCGACCGCCTCGGTCGGCGCCCCGCTCAGCCGTCGGTGACCGACGCCTACACCCACACCCTCGGGCTGGCATCGCTGCGGGATCATGCCGGGCCGTTGCGCTCGGACCTGCTGGATGCGGTGCGTGCCACCCTGATCAAGGGTCACGTCGACGTCGAGGGATCGGTGATCCTCGACGCCGCCCGACAGGCATTGTCCGGCAATCGGATCGGCGCCCTTCCACCCGGGGTGGCGGCACCGCCGTTGGTCGCCGACACCCTCGACCGCCTGCGTCGTGCGCGTCTGGCCGTCGATCAGCCCGGCGCGTCGACGGTGTCGCTGTCGGTGTATCGCACACCGTCGCACCGCGTCGCCAGCCGACTCCTACACGGACTCACCGAACTCGACGTGCCGTTCGCGACGTGGATCGGTGGACCGGACTTCGTCGCCGGCACCGACCTGCACCTGATCACCGAGCAGTGGCGCTATCGGTGGTCGCCGGGTACCGAGGCCGCGCTGGTGGAGGCGTCGCGTTTCGGCAGTACCCTCCCCGACGCGGTCGCCGCCTGCTTCGATGCGCACCTCGTCGACCTCACTGCGGCCGGGCGGCATCATGATTCGGCGACGAGCGCCGGGTTCCTGATGCGGGCGTGCCGGCTCGGCCTCGTCGACCGGGCGCAGCGCGTGCTCACCGTGGTCGCCGACGACCTCGGCGCCGATCCCTCGTTCTGTGGAGTGATCGCCGCGGCCACCAGCCTGGCTCTGCTGCGGCAGGCCCGCGAACCGCTCGGCGCCGAGAACCTCGATGGCCTCGGCGAGCTGCTGCAGACCGCCATCCGGCGCGCCCTCTACCTGGGGCGGCTGATCCCCGCCGAACCCGCGACCGACGTCGTCGCGGCACTGGTCGCGCTGCGTGAACTGGTCGCCGAACCCGACGCAGATGACGCCGCGGCTGCCGGATTGTTCACCGAGGTGATCGCCACCCTCGCCGAGGTGCACACCGATGCCCACATCCGGGGCGGTGCGGTCGGATTGTGTTACGGGGCAGATCTATTGGATGGTCCGGCGGTGGCCGGAGTGCTCCGCGGAACGCTGGCGGGCACGCTCGCCCCGGATGCCGCGGTGGCGTTCGTCGCCGGACTGCTCAGCACGGCTCGCGAAACACTCTGGCAGGAACCGGAACTCGTCGATGTGCTCGGCGACGTCGTCACCTCATGGCCGGATGAGGAGTTCATCGCCAGACTTCCCGCCCTGCGGTTGGCGTTCGCCGAGCTGACGCCCCGGGAGACCGATCAGGTGGCGCGGGTGGTCGCACGACGTCTCGGCGTCGCCGACCTGGGGCCGCTCGACCGGGGCGAGTTCGGCGCCGCGGAGGTGGCGGCGAACGTGGCGGCCTCGCGGCTCGCCGCGGATCTGCTGATCGCCGATGGTCTCGGCGAGTGGGTCGGTCATCCGGGAGCGCCACGATGAACGAACTCGATCGGTGGCGGCTGATACTCGGCCGATATGCCGAGGAACAACTCGACTCGGCCACCGAAGGGTCGGTCGCGGCGCGGCGGGCGGCCGCGCTCGACGAGCTCTACAGCCGGGCGTATCGCGGTCGAGGGGTTCGGCTCGACGACGGCACCGACGGCGCCATCGGCCCTGGTAACGGCGACCCGTCGGACCCTCGCCTGGTCGAATGGCTCGGCGAGGTCCGCGATCTGTTCGGAACCGAGGTCTCCGAGGTGATCGTCGAGCACGCCCTCGAGCGTTTCGGGCTCACCGGCATTCTCGCCGACCCGGTGGTGATGGAGTCACTGCCGGCGAGTACAGATCTCCTGAAACTGCTTCTGGTGCTGCGTCGTTCGCTTCCCTCCGCGGTCGATTCGCAGCTGCGGCGGATCGTCGCGGAGGTCGTCGCCGACATCCGCCGGCGCCTGGAGCCGGAGATCCGTCGAGTCCTCGCCGGTACGCAGCGGTCCTTCGGGCATTCGCCGCTGCCGGTGGCCGCCAACTTCGACATCGCCGGGACGGTGCGACGCAACTTGGCGCATTACGATCCGACGTCGCGCCGGCTGGTGGTCGAGGAGCTACTGTTCTTCGACCGCAAGAGCAAGCAGGTCCCGTGGGATGTCATCGTGTGCGTCGATCAGAGCGGCAGCATGGCCGAGTCGATGATCCACAGCGCGGTGATGACCGCGATCCTCGCCGGACTGCCGACCCTGCGGCTGCGGCTCGTCGTCTTCGACACCTCGGTGGTCGATCTCAGCGATCACGTCGACGACCCGATCACCACCCTGATGTCGGTACAACTCGGCGGTGGCACCGATATCGGTGCGGCACTGCGGTATTGCCGGACCCTTGTCACCAACCCGCACCGCACCGTGCTGGTGCTCGTCACCGACTTCTGCGAGGGCGGTTCGCCCACGGAGCTCTACCGGGTGACCGCGGGCCTGGCCGGCGACGGGGTGCGCCTGCTCGGGCTCGCCTCGTTGGCCGGGGCCGACGCCACCACGCCGTTCTATGACCGGGCGATCGCGGCGCGGCTCGCCGAACACGGCATGCACATCGCGGCGCTGACCCCGCGGCGGTTGGCCGACTGGCTGCTGGCGGCCACGTCGTGAACCAGCTGATCGGCATCTACCGCCGCATCGATGACGCCATGTGGACTTCCGTCGCGAATGCGGGCCTGCTGCGCCGCGCCCGCAAGGACCTCGCCACCCTCCACCCGGAGATCGTCGACGAGACCGATGACGCGCTCACCGTGGCGCTCGACGCCGTGCGGGTGACGCTCGATGCCGGTGGTCCGGCGACCGCGGTGTGCGATTGCCCGTCCACCGGGGTGTGCCGCCACATCATCGCCGCCGGATTGTGGTTGGCCGCGCTGGAACCGGACACGCCCGACAGTGCTGGTGTGGCAACGGAATTGGCGGCGTTCGACCGGGAGTACCTGCTGCGGCATGCGGGCCGTGCCGGTTATCGGTGGGCCCGTGATCACGTGGTCACCCTCGATGCCGACCACGTGATCACGCTCGACGATGGGTCGATGCAGCTGACATTGCCGGGTGTGATCCTGCGGTTTCCGGGTGGTGAGCTGACCGCGATGACCGCCGAACCGCCGGTCGACGATCTGCCGCGGTGGCAGGTGTGCGCGGTCCTCAGTTATCAGCGGTCGGTGGGTGTGTCGGTGGGTGATCCGGGTCCGCTGGAGCCGACACCCGCCGAATGTCGTCGCGCCGCGGAGCATCGGCAGATGTATGACCGGGTGCGCCGGCTCTTGTGCGACATCGTTTCCGCCGGGACCGCGCACATGTCGGCGGCCACCGTTGAGCGCTGTGACGCCGCGGCCATCACCGCGCAGACCCAGGATCACTTCCGGCTGGCGGCATCGCTGCGCAGGCTCGCGGCGGGGGGCCGCGCCATCCTCGACCGCACCGCGCGGGCCGGCGACGAATCGCTGTTCGCGGAATTGGCGTGGTGTCTGACGCTGGTGTCGGCACTGGCGGCCGCACCGTCGCCGCCGGAACGCCTGCTCGGTAGCGGCCGCACCGGGTACCGCGAGGTCGGGACGCTGGAACTGATCGGGCTCGGCGCGTATCCGTGGCGTGCGGACTCCGGCTATCTCGGACTGACCGCGGTGTTCTGGTGCGTCACCCGATCGGCCTTCCTCACCTACACCGACACCCGCCCCGCCACCATCGACACGTTCGACCCGCGCGCGCAGTATCGGCGTCACGATCCGGTGTGGACGGGCCTGTCGTCGGTGTCCGCGGCGACCGGGGCGCGGGTCCTGTTGTCGGAGGCCAAGATCAACGAGCAGGGACGACTGTCACGGTCGGCGGAGTCGCATGCCGTGGTGACGACGCTGGATCACCGCGACATCGTGGCATCGCTGCCGGTCATCGACGAGTGGACCGCGGTGGCCGGCTCCGGGCGCGGACGCGCACTGCTCGACCCGCCGGAACCGAATGGCGACTGGGTGGTGCTCTCGCCGAGTGCCACGGGGATCGGACGCTTCGACCCGATCGGTCAGGTGCTCACGCGTCCCGTGTTCGACACAGCCGACCGCTCGCTGGATCTGCGTCTGACCTACGACGAGGTCACCGGCCATGCCGTCGCCCGGTTGGATACCGATACCCGATTGCCGGCAGGCGGATTGATCGTCGGGCGGAGAAATGCGGTGGGTGCCGGCGCGGACTCGACGTCGACGGTGATGCCGGTGAGCGTCATCGATGCCGACGCCACTCGCACGAATCCGGTTGACGCGCTCCACTTCGACCCGGCGTGGACAGACCCGTCGGGTGAAGCGCTTCCGGCGGCACCGACCACGCGGCCGGCGCCTCGCACCGCGACAACGGCGCTGCTCGACACGTTCGCGGGCCGGCTCATCGGCACCATGGAACGCGGGACCGGCGGCCGGGGCGCTCGCGAACTCGACGATCTCGACGTCTGGCATCAGCGACTCGACCGAGCCGGTTTCGGCGTGTTTCACGTGAAGCAATCCGATGAGGTGGACGGTGTCGGCGGGGAGGAGCGGCTGCTGCGGTCGTATGCGGTGCTGTTGCAGGTGCTGCGATCGCGGACGACATGACGTCAGTCGTGGCGACGCCCATGCCCGTCAGCCAGCTTCGCCTGCAACCACTCCGGCTGAAGCTTCACATCGCGCGGATACTTCTTCGCATCCGTCACGTACGCGATCGGATCAACCGGAGCTGCCCACTGTGGCTCATCGTCGTGGTTGAATTCCCCGTCGATACCTCCGGACGGATCGACCCGCAGTACCGCGGAGAACCACGTCCCCAGCCCCGGCTGATACATCGCGTCACGCATCGCGGTGAGGGTGTCATCGTCGAAACCGCCACTGGGGGCGATGTTCTCCGAACGCCCATTGCCCCAGTCGACTCGGGCATGGATCTCCTGGAGTGCCACCAAACTCACTCACCCAGACGATCAGGAAAGAGGCACCCTCGGGAATCTCTGCCGCCGCCATGCGCCCGAACGCAACCTGCGCCCTCTGCAGCGCAAGAAATGAACCACCGTCGACCCCCATCTCGGAGCCCCCTTTACGTACTCGCCGAACTCGCAGCGCTCTCATCGGCACGCACCCGATCGATGGCGATGACCAACGAGATGATCATCGGCTCGAGGGCATCGTCGAAGACGTCGACTTCATAGGTGTCGGCCCACGACAGGAGTTTGCGGTGGATGCGTGCCACCTGTTGCCCGCCGCGCTGCACCGTGAAGTCCATGTCCCACCAGTCGCCGGATACCTGCAGTTCGGCGCCGTCGATGGAGTAGCGGGGCTTGAAGAAGCTGAACTCCTTACGGATGGTCGCGACCACCATGCCGCCCATCTCGACGGTGAACCGCGGCAGGAAGCTGAACACCGTCTTGGTGATGTCGGCCACCGGCGCGCCGGCGACGTCGGTGACCGCGAAGGTCTTCGGAATCTTCATGAAGCTGCCCTCGACGAAGTAGCGGGGCTGCTGCCTCTCGTCGAACACGGTGAACTTGCCGCCCACCGAGAAGATTTTCTGTTTGATGAAGAGTGTGGACATCATTGCCTCCCGGGAGTCCTGACCCACCTTAGGGAACGCCTGGCGTCCCCCACCCCCGCTCGTCATTCAGATACAGCTCGATCAGACGATCATTGACGCCGTCGATGTCGAGCGCATCGGGACCACCATCGATCAGCAGCATCGGCACGTACGACGACCGCTCACCCCACACGGTCTCGAGAACCACGCGGTACCGCTCCACCTCGCCGTCGTAGCGATGGGTGTAGGCGATGACGGCATCGCCGACACTACGCATCATGCTGACGCTCATCAGATCGGCAGCGAAGCCGCCTCGTTGCGCGAGGCCGATCAGGCCGTCCGGTGCGGAGTCGAGCGGCGTAAGGAACTGGCCGTCCCCGTCGATGAACTCGTACTCGCCGATCGCAGGGCGACCGAACAGGGCCTGGATGACAGCTGCCAGACCGGTGAGTCGCATCCAGTCCGGAACCTCCAACCGGCGCCACTGACGTGGCGACCCGTCCGGCCAGAGGAGTTCGATGCCGAGTGTCAGGGTCAGTTCGTCGTCGTAACCGTCGTCATCGTCAAACAGGTCATCGTCATCGTCGAACAGCCCGCCGTCATCGTCGTAGCAGTCATCCACATCGGATATCTCGATGCCACGACCGGCCATCTCACCGGTCGAGGCGACACCCGGCGACTCCGCCATGGACACGACCGGGACGACCCGCCGATCCGACCGCGCGGTCCCGCTCTTGCCCCCGACCTTTCCCCGGCGCTTGGCCTTGCGCCGATCACGCCGTGCCTTCTTGTCCTGCGATCTGATCCCCATGACCGAGACCATAGAACCCGACACCGACAATTCGGGCGCGGCGAATCCGGGCACCGGTACGTCGGCGACGTCGGGCACAATCGGCGACGATGACCGACCCGTTCCGCCCACCGCCACCACAAATCCCGATTCCGCCGCCCGATGCCGCCGGCGGCAGTCCGCGGCGATCGCCGATCTGGCCGTGGCTTGCCGGCGGCGCTGCATTCGTGCTGGTCGCGATCATCGTTCTCGCGGTCGTGCTCGTCGGAACCTCGGGCACGCCGGACTCGGAGACCGCCGCGAATCCCTCGGCCAGCGGTGCGGCCACGACGCCGTCGACGACGAGTTCTGCACAGTCCGGGTCGTCTCCACAGCCCGAGTCGTCCACGCCTCCGTCGTCCGCTCCGCTGTCGCGTACGGCCTCGCCGCAACTCGTCACCGCCTGGACCCAACTGCAGACACTGCCGGTGAAGGGCCGAGCGCCCAAGACCGGCTACAGCCGCGAGCAGTTCGGACAGTCCTGGACCGACGACGTCAACGTCGACGACGGACACAACGGATGCGACACCCGAAACGACATCCTGCGCCGCGACCTCGACGACGTCGTCCTCAAACCCGGCACGAACGGATGCGTCGTCGCGTCGGGAACCCTGCACGACCCGTATACCGGTACGTCCGTCCCATTCATCCGGGGCACCACGACGTCGTCGGAGGTGCAGATCGACCACGTCGTCGCGCTCGCCGACGCGTGGCAGAAGGGCGCCCAGCAGCTGACCCCCGAACGCCGGGCCGACTTCGCGAACGACCCGCGGAACCTGCAGGCCACCATCGGCCGGGTCAACCAACAGAAAAGTGCCGGCGACGCCGCGACCTGGCTACCGCCCGACACCGCCTACCGATGCACGTACGCCGCGCGGCAGATCGAGGTCAAGGCCGCCTACGACCTATGGGTGACCGCCGCCGAACGTGATGCGCTGGAACGCATCCTCCGCGGGTGCGGCGTCGGGGACTGACGAGGCGGCGACTCCCACTTCCTCGTCCGTGGACTCACCCTGGCATCCTGCCCACCGGCCTCGGGGCCTACCCGGCGTCAAGAACGACCGTCATCGGGAATGGTGATCGCACCGTCACCTCGCCGCTGGCCTGGTCACCGACATATCCCTCGGGCCCCAACCTCAGAACGGTGAAGGTGATCGGGGCATCAAGGTCGATGATCCAGTAGTGGGCGATACCAGCGTCGGCATACTCACTGCGCTTCATCACGTGATCGGTGCGCCGCGAGCCCGGCGAGACGACCTCAACGGCCAACACCACCTGATCACCAGTGATCATCGAGTCATCGGCATCGGTACGCCGGACAATCACATCAGGAATCCTCACTGTCGCCGGCGTGGCCGCGTCGATAACCACCTCGACCTCTTGCAACGCTTCGAAGCCTTCAGGAAGCTGCGCGGCCAACTGCTGCCACACTCGAGACGCGGCGCGGGAATGTGCCGGGGTGGGACGCGGAGAAACGATCGCCAGGCCTTCCTGAAGCTCGACTCGCTGCGCGGGCGCCTCCGGCAGCCCACGCCACTGCTCCAGCGACATCAGCTGGGGATACGCGGCAGCGGTCATGACCACGATTCTAGGGCGTGTCTCCCATTGTTTCTGCGAGGGATTGGCGGAATCGATTGGTCTCTGGCAAGGCGGAGGAGGGAGCAATAGCGGAGCTATTGTGACCGACGACAACGCAGCCAGGGGGCAATCGAGCCGCCAAGACCCGCAAAGGGCAATGGGAGACACGCCCCCAGAGTCCGGTCGCGGCGCGCGGCGGCTCTTTGAGCCCCATCACCTATCGACCCTGTCGAGGCCGCCGGTGAACACGCTGTCGGTGAACACGATCCGGCCCGGTGGCGCGCCGATCCACTCACCGCAGCCGAGCGTGATGCGCTCGAACGCATCCTCCGCGGGTGTGGCGTCGGGGACTGACGAGGCGCTCGACTCTCAGTCGTCCCTGCCCCGTCGCCGGCCATACCCGCAGGCCACCAACCTCGGTAGCCCATTCAAAGGAAAAGTTGCGGCGGCCTGAGCACATTGTCGGTGTTGTGTGACAGCATTCGTGCTGTGTCGACTCCCCCCAATCCGTTCGGGCCCCCTCCCGGCGGTCCGGGCGCGCCGCCCCCCAGTGGCCGCGGTGCCGCGCCGTTCGGCGGCCCGTCACCCTACGGCGGGCAGGCCCCGACCAGCGGTGGTCAGTCCCCCTTCGGTCCCGCTGCCGGCGGTGGTGGTCTCCCCGGGGGAGCACCGATCGCCCCGTCGACGCCGTCCTCCACCGCGCCGGCCGGCCCACCGACGGTTCTGCTGATCGTCGCGGGCGTGATCGCCGCCGTCGGCATCGTGGTCGGCGCGGTGTTCTGGGGCAGCTGGATCGCCGGCATCGGCTGGCTGTTGGCCGGCCCGGTCGCGATCGGCGTCGTCGCCGTCTTCATCGCCAAGGACACCGCTCGCCGCGCCGAACCGATCTACCTGCGCCCCGGCTGGATCACCGCCGCCTACGCCGTGGTGATGGTGCTCGTCGCGGCCGGCGTCATCGTCGGAGCGCTCGGATTCGCATTCTGGATGGGTCGCCGGTGAACGCAACTGTCTCGACCGCGGCCACCCGCCGCCGTCGTCTCCGCACTGTCCCGATCGTCGTGCTGGTGGCCTGGCTGCTGACCTCGATGTTCGCGCCGTCCATGGCGAATGCGGCACCCGCCGACGACGCCAACGCCGGCGTCAACCGCTTCGGTGCGTGTCTCGCCGCGCAGCATTCCGGACAGGTGCTGCTGCTCATCGACGAGTCGCGCAGTCTGCAGCAGACCGACCCGCAGGCCGCCCGCGTCACCGCCGCGAAATACCTCACCGAACAACTGGCCGACTTCGCGACGTCGACCGACGCCAACCTCGACATCGCCGTATCCGGATTCTCCGACAGCTACCACAACTACCTCGGCTGGACGAAGCTTCAGGGCTCGTCCGTCGGCACCGTCAACTCGGCCATCGACCAGTTGGGCAACGCGAACAACGGGCAGGACACCGACTACTGGCTCGCCCTCGACGGCGCCCGGCAGACCCTCGCGCAGAAGCGGCCCGCCGACGCGAACGTGCAGGGCTGCCAGATGATCGCCTGGTTCACCGACGGTGAGCTCGACTTCACCCCGCGGTCCGGCGTCACCAAACCCTACGCGCCGGGACAGTCACTGGACACCGAGGCCGACCGCACCGCGATGATCGCATCGGCCCAGCAGAGCATCTGCCGCTCCGGCGGCCTCGCCGATCAGCTCCGGTCGTCAGGCATCGTCACGATCGCGATCGGGCTGTCGGCCAACGAGGGACAGCAACCGAACTTCGACCTGCTGAAGTCGATCGCCACCGGTGAACCCACCTCGACCGGACCCTGCGGTGACATCCGCGAACCGGTGCCCGGTGATTTCTATCCCGCGTCCAACATCGACGACCTGCTGTTCGCCTTCGACAACCTGTCCACGCCCGGCCAGCCACCGCTCACCCAGGAGACCGGCGCGTGTGTGGTGCGGGTCTGTGAACAGGCAAAACATCGCTTCGTCCTCGACAGTGCGGTCGGTTCGGTGAGCATCCTCGCCGCCGCCGACCGGTCAGGTCTGGTGCCGGTGCTGATCGCGCCGAACGGCAGCGAGATCCGTATGCAGCCGTCGTCGCCGAACAGCGTCACGCAGGGCGGGGTGAAGATCGACTACCGGTTCCCGTCCGACAAGTCGGTGTCGATCCAGATGTCGAACTCGTCGGCGCAACTGTGGACCGGCGTGTGGGCCCTGGTCTTCCTCGCCGACAGCGACGAGGCCGCCCGCACCCGCTCGAGCATCCACATCACCGGCGATCTGCGCCCGGTGTGGACCGGCGAGGACACCACCACCCTGCACTCCGGTGACACCGACATCCCGATGTCCTTCGCCATCCAGAACACCGCCGGCAATCCCGTCGACGCCGCCGGCCTGCCCGGCACCGCCGCTCTGACGACGACACTGGTCACCGCATCGGGCAAGGAGATCCCGATCGCGGCCAACGTCGGCAAGGACAAGATCACCGCACCGCAGCGCCTGAACCTTGACGGTGTCGACCCCGGGCGGGCCACCCTGCGGATGACCCTGGCCGTCACCACCGCGTCGGCGCGGGACTCCACCGGACGCACCGTGCCCGGCACCGAACTGTCGCCGTCGACGGTGGACCTGCCCGTGGTGATCAGCCCGCCGGTCGGCTACCCGACCATCGCCGGCCGCGTCGACTTCGGCACCATCACCGGGGCCGGCAGCGGCACCGCGGCACTGTCGATCACCGGACCCGGATGCGTGTGGCTTAATGCCTCCCAGCCGCCGAAGTTCCTGGCCACCCCGGACGACGCCGGCACCCTCACCGTGGGCGCGAACGCGTCCGCGCAGGACGCGTGCGTGAAGGTCGACGAGGGCCAGACCGGCAACCTGGATCTGACCCTGACCGCGCCGAACGCCGTCAACGGCACCGCCAACGGCACGGTGATCGTGATGGTCGCCCCCAAGGACGGCTCGGGTGAACCGCTCCCGGTGGAGGTGCCGTTCACGGTGGCACTGCAGAAACCGTTGAACACCACCAACTTCATCGTCACGCTCGTCATCGCCCTCATTCTCGGGCCGCTGATCCCGCTGCTGCTGCTCTATCTGGCCAAGTGGTTCACCGCGCGGATCCCCGGACATGCGTTGCGCGCCGAGCAGTTCCGCATCCGCCTCAACGGCACCACCGTGGTCCGGGAGAACGGGGCCCCGTTCGCGGTCGGCGACACCGACTTCGTGCGGCTCGTCCCCGCACTCGACGGACCGGCCCGCCGGATCGACCTCGGGGGCGTGGTGCTGCGCACCCGGATCGGCAAGTCGCCGTTCGGCGCCGGATTCGTCACCGCGTCCGCACCCGGGATGGCCGGCGCCGCGGGCAAGGCCGCCCAGTGGTGGGGCAAGACCCCGGACGCGAGACTGCCTCTCGCGGTCCACAATTCGTGGTTCATACTGCACGATCCGCGGGGTCCGGAGCAGTCGGCGACCCTCGTCATGCTCGTCGGCGGGGACGCCGACCGCAGTCGCATCGATCAGCTGGTCCGTGAGGTCAACGAGTCGGTGCCGACGGTGCTGCCGCGCCTGCGGGCCAAGGCCCTCGAACGACTCGGCGACGACGCCCCGCCACCGAGTTCGGGTCCCGACGTCAACCCGTTCGGTGGTGGCGGAGCTCCCCCGGGCGGCGGACCCACCCAGGGCAACCCGTTCGGCGCGTCGGGCGGTGCTCAGCCGCCGGGGCAGGGTTACGCCCCGCCGACTCAGGCCGGACCGGGTTATGCGCCACCGACGCAGGCCGCGCCGCGACCGCCGGGCCAGGCATATCCGGGGCAGGGACATCCGGGGCAGGGGCATCCGGCACCGAACAATCCCTTCGGTCCCGGCTCGGCGGGCCCACCGCAACAGGGACCGTCGGGTCCGTTCGGACCGGGGCCGTCCGGAACCGGCCGCCCCGGCAACCCGTTCCAACCCTGAGCATCCCCCTGATCGTTGTCCCCTGAACCGTTTGTCACCGAGGTAAGGACACCACTCACATGAAGCGACTGTTGATCGTCGGATGCGGCGGTTCCGGCGGCGCGGCGCTGGCCTACATGATGGACCAGCTGCGCTCCGACCTCGCCGGTCACGGGATCAGCCGCCTCCCCGCCGGCTGGCAGTTCGTCCACCTCGACGTGCCGACGTCACCGTCGTCGGTGGAGGGCGTCGGCAGTGTCCGCGACCAGGGCGGCACCTACGTCGGCACCGGACCCGAAAGCGACAGCTACAAGGTCCTCGACAACGCACTCACCCAACGACTGGCCACCAACCAGGCGATCGACACCATCGCCACCTGGGCACCCCGCGACCCCGAATCGGTGTACACGCCGCTGTCCACCGGCGCCGGCCAGTACCGCGCGCTCGGCCGGATGATCACCCTCAGCCGCGTCGGACAGGTCCGTGATGCCCTCCAAAAGGCTTGGGACACTCTCTATCTCAACTCCACCGACAGCGAGATGCGGTCGCTGTCGATCCCGGGGGCCGGGGCCTACAGCCCCGACGATCAACCGCTGGTGCTCGTCGTGTCGTCGATGGCCGGCGGCGCCGGTGCGTCGATGGCCCTCGACATCTGCCGCATCCTCACCCTCGTACAGGGCGTCGACCCGCGCCTGATGGCGGTGTTCATGGTGACCCCGGACATCTTCGAATCGCTGCCGGCCTCCGCGGTCACCGGCACCCGCGCCAACGCCCTGGCCATGCTCGGCGAAATCGTTGCCGCGCAGACGGGTTCGGCCCGCGAATCCGATGTTGCGCTGCTACGTGCACTCGGTTACGAACGTGGCCAGGGCGAGCGCATCCCGTTCGCGCGGGTCTTCCCGGTGGGCCGCTACGTCGGCGCGCAACGCACCGTCTTCGGCGACGGCACCCCCAACGCCGTCTACCGCGGCCTCGGACGCGGGCTCGCCGGTCTGACCCTGTCGGGTCCGGCCCTGCAGCAGTTCGTCGAATGGGACCTCACCAACGGCGTCGGTGACCAGGGATCGCTGGAGTTCCTCGGCTGGGGTAACCGGCAGTGGAACAACATCCCGTGGGGCACTTTCGGTTACGCGAGCCTGAGCATGGGACGTGACCGCTACGCCGAGTACGCCGCGCAGCGGGTGGCCCGGGCCAGCGCCGACAAACTGCTGCACGGGCATCTGCAACCCGGTAACGACGCCTCCGACGAGGAGCAGGTCAACTCGATCCTGGACAACCAGTGGGAGAACATCTGCCGGCGTCTGGGCCTGCCCGGCACCGAACCGGTCGGGCAGTGGCTCGGCTCGACGGTGCTGCCCGCCCAGCAGGTCGGTGCGCACGCCACCGGCATCATCAACAAGACGGTGCGCCCACGGATCGATCAGAGCCCCGGTGTCAACGGCGATCAGTGGGCCGCCTCGGTGTACCGGGTGCTCGGCGAACAACGCGAATCCATCAAGGGCGAGGCCGGCAACACCGCCTACGCGGTGGCCTACAGCTGGCATCAGTACTTCGCGGGTGCCCTGCAGCAGGTGACCACCGACGCCCTCGCGCAGATCGGCCTGCCCTACGCGACCGGCCTGGTCAAGCGGGTCGCCCGCCTGATGAGCGACATCATCCTGCCCGAGGCCGGGCAGCTTTCCGGGTACGCCCCCGGCGACGTCGTCGAACCCGGACCGGAGGCGACGCGAACCCTGGCCTCGCTCAAGGGAACCCTGGCCAACACCGCCGCGGTCAGCGAGCAGGTCTTCAGCGGGTTGCGTCCCCAGGTGGAACGTCAGATCTACGCGATGCTGGCCTACCAGATCTCCAACGCGGCCGGAGCCATCGTCGGCGAGATCTTCGATCCGCTGCTCACCGCGCTCAACGAGGCGCAGACCCTGCTGCGTCAGGCGGCCGCCGCCCCGCGGCGCGAGACCGGCCTGGCGCATCTGCAGACCACCGAGTACGCCGCCTGGCCCGCCGATTCCGACGAGCGCGTGGCCGCCCGCTTCTCCGAGGCCGACAACGAGGTGATGCTCACCCGGTCCGGAGAGTTCAAGCAGCGCTATGAGATCGACCTGCCCAGCTCGGTGGGAGCGGCCACCGCCGACCCCCACTCGTTCCGGCTCGCCGTCGCCCGCGCCGCCGGACACGTCATCACCGGATCGTGGCCGACGGTCGGCGGGACCCGCCCACCCGGTGAACGGCAACCGACGGTGGAACGCACCGCGGCGTGGGTCTCGCGGGCGTTCCCGCGGCACCCGGAGAGCGGCGAAACCCTCATCGCCTCCCCCGCCGCCTTCGACGTCCATCTCCGTCCGGCCGAATTGCTCTCCCGGGCGCGCGAATTCATCGCACGCCCGGGTGAGGCCTTCGACCGGTTCTGCTCGGTGTCGTTGCGCGAGTATGTGACCGGACGCACCAGCGGGGATCTGCAGGTCGCCGAATCCGAATTGGCCTCGCGCCGTAAGGATCTGCTGCTTCGCTTCGGCGAGGCGGTGAGCCTGGCGCGGCCGCTGGCCAGCGTCAACGAGAATGCGATGCAGGCCATTCACGGGGTCTCGGAGATGATGTACCGCTACAAGTTCTCCGCGGTGCCCTTCCACAGTCTCGCCGTCGCCGACGACCTCTCGACCTCGCTGAATCAGCAGATGCGGGTCGACAAGAACAGCGTCGGCGCCTTCACCAACGCGCTGTCGGACGAGGCGAACATCAAACGCATCGACATCTTCGGGTCATACCCCAATTACTCTCCGCTGGCCTATGACTCGGTGATCGAACCGGCGTCACGGCAGTGGTTGGAGGCCTCGGCCGCCGAACGCAAGGCCTTCTGGACCTACCGCCGTGCCCGCCCCCTCGCCGCGAGCCTGCCGATGCACATCGACGAACGCCGTGCGATGGTCGGCGGCTGGATCCTCGGCCGCAGCCTCGGCTACGTCAGCGTCCCCGACGCGCCGTACACGCAGGGTGCCCGCGTCTGGGACGACGAGACCAAGCGGTGGCTGCCGTTCCCGGCGCAACTGCTCACGCCACCGTCGGAATTCCTCGCCGACTACGACTGGCTGCCGGCCATCCTCGAGTCGGTACTGCTGGCGATCGCCAACAGTCACCAGCCACCGGCGATGAGTTCGATGCATCCGTATCGGGCATTGCGGCGCATCTACGACGGTGCCCAGCAGAACACGACATCCGGGCTCGAGCAGGATCAGCTGGCCGGTCGCCTGCACATGATCGACTGGCTGCGCACCGGGGATGCCGGCACCGGCGTCGCGTCGGTGATCGCCGACACCGGCCCCGAGACCTCCGTCGACGCCCGCGCCGAACGGCTCACCGCCTACCTCACCGATTACCGGCAGTTCGTCGGCACCCACTTCATGAAGCCCGGCGACGGGGCGGTCGACGGACATCCGCCGGCACCCGGCGGCGGTGTGTTCTCGATGATCACCGTCCGGGCGCAGGCGTCGAAGACCCCGTTCTTCCGCGACCTCGCCGCCGATGTGTATTGGGCGGCAAGCCAATTGCTGGATCTGGTGCCGGCCGCGGCGGCCGCCGCCGCACGCCCGGTGTCCACGCCGGGACCGCAGACACCGGCGTCGGTACGCGAAGACGATTGGACACCACCACATATGGACTTCGGATCGGGTTCGGGGAGTGTTTTCTGATGGCCACACTGACCGTGTTCGTTGCACCGAGCGGCCCCGCCGACGGTGTGCTCGCCGCACTCACCGACCTGTCGGCGGCCGGCCTCGTCGACGAGTTCGCCTGGATCACCGACCCGGTCGCCGAGCATCCGCCGCAGGCGGTGATGCTGGTGGCCGCCGGTGCCGCCCGCGACGTCGCGCTGACCGAACTCGTCACCAACCGCCGCATCACGGCCCTGCGGATCTGCTCGATCGTCCCGGTCGCCGACGACGCGCCACGCCTGTCGATCGGCGCCGAACTGAGTGTCGGCTCGACGCTGGCGTCGGCGACCGGCGCCACCACGATCATCCGGATCCGGGCGTTACTCACCGGCTCCGAGGGCATCGACGGTCCGCTGTCGGCGCTGGCCGTCGAGGGCTGGCACAACGTGGTGATCTCACCGGAGGATTCCCGCGCACCGGGATTCGGCCGCGTCCCGATTCCCGCCGAGCCCACCGCGACCGACTTCGGACGGTTCTGCGGACCGGCCGTCGCCGGGCTGACCGGACTGTGGTCGGGTATCGAACACACCCCGCTCGACGACGCCCCGGTCCTGCCCGGCCAGGTGGTGCGACTGGCACGCTCGTACTACCGCAAACTCGAGACCGCCGACATCGAGAACACCCTGCGCACCGAGCTGCTCAGCCAGGACGGGCACCTGCCGCTGCCGAGTGATCAACGGGCCCAGGTGGTGTACCTGCAGGACACCGGTCTGGCCGGCACCACGATGGCCTCGGCCCTGTGGCACAAGTACGGTGCGGTGCTGCGCGGACCCCGGCTGAGCTATCAGGCGCAGTCGGTGGAGGTCACCGGCCCCTGGGCGGCGATCAAGATGTTCTTCGGATTCCTGTGGGCGTCACTGCGACTGGCGCCGTCGTCCTGGTACAACAAGATCGCCGGCGGCGTGGCGAGCCGGGTGGCGATCGGCGTCCAGCAGGCGGTGTTCACCCAGGCACCGGCCGCCTACGAGGTGGTGGTGCGGGGTCGCCGCGCCAACGGACAACACGCCGGCTGGGCCGACATCGGCGCCGCGTCGGATCACCTGCGGGGCCTGCTGGCCGGGCCCGCACCGGTCCACGACGCCGGCACCGACCTGTCCGGACTGTGGCAGGACTACGCGAAATCCGCTCTCACCCTTGCCGACGCGGGCAACCGCTCCTCGGATCTGCCGCCGGTGCAGGTGGGGGCGGCGCGCGGCGTGATCCGTGAGGCCGCCGCCGTCATGCCCGGACCCACCGAACGTTTCACCGACATCCCGGGCGTCATCGGTGCGGCCGCGGAGACCGACGGGGTCGACGCCGTCGACGCCCTCGGCGTCCACGATCTGCAGTTCCGTCTCGCCGACCTGCAACGCGACCCCAACCACGGGCTGGCGGCCGGCTCCACGCTGTCGTCGCTCAACGAGTGGCGCCAGCACCACGAACGCAGTTTCGGTGCGGCCGTGGGCAATACCCTCGCCGACTCCTTCCGCGGCTGCTACGCCGAGGTCCAGCAGTTGCTGGAGAAGCTGCGCAACGCCCAGCTGCCGCCGGACCCGGGTTCGAAGAACCTGGGCCTGGCCCGCTGGATCCAGGTGGCCGCGGTGATCTGGATCCTGCTGACCGGAGTGTTCGTCTGGTTCGCGATCGATCACATCGTCGTCTGGTGGGTCGCGCTGATCGTCGTCGTCGGCAGCCTGCTGTTGCTGCTGCTCGCCCTCGGCGTGGCGTTCATCAGTACCCAACGACGATTGTTCGCCCTGCTGCATCAACGTCGGTCGGTGATCGCCGAATACGAGGTCGATCACCAGAATCTGCTGTCGGCCTTCCAGGATCTGCGCCGCCTGTCCCAGGCCTACGGGCAGTTCCTGTCGTGGAGCCGCATCATCGGCAGCTTCCTGGCCGCGCCGCTGGGACCGGACATGCACCGCAGCGCCGAAGTGCTCCACATCTCGAACGGCATGCCGATGTCGACGCAGGTCGGCGTCGCCCGGCCGGCCGCCACCGAGGTCGGGACCACCGCCGGCTACCTCAAACGCGACCTCTTCCACCCTGGCTGGCTCACCCGATCGTGGGAGGAACTCATCCTGCGGGCCGCACCACCGCAGCCCGGCGCACGCGACACCACCGTCGGATCGTCGGTCCTGTGGTCGGAGCGGGGACGTTTCTCCGGGTCTCGCCTCGATCAGTTCTCCGGCGAGATGTACACCGGCACGGTCACCTCCTCGGGTGCCGACGTCGTGTGGCGTCAGGCCCTCGAGCGGCTGGCCGGTCCGATGAGTGGTCTGGTGCCGCGGCTCCTGGCGGTCGTCGCCCCGGTGGGCGGCGCCGAGACCAGCATCGGGGAATTCCTCGGCGGACTCGACCAGCAAACCGCACCCGAGGGTTCGTTCCCCGACACCCTGCTCACCGACGGTGCCGTCATGTCGTCGGTGGCGAAGGTCGTCACCGACTACCGTCGTCCCCGGCTGCACGGCCTCGGCATCATCTGTGCGGCAACCCAACTCAGTGACGCCTTCGCCGTGGACAATCTGGTGACCACAGCCGACCGCAGCGCCCGGGTGGACACCGAATGGACGCCGCAGACCACCACCGCCCCGGACTTCACCGACCGCGCCGCGGGCGGGACCACCGCACCTCTACCGGCCACCGAGCCGCAGGAGTACCGCGCACCCGACCTCGGACGAGGATTCGAGTTCTGATGACGCCGGCAACTCCCGAGGATTACCTCGACGTCCTGCGCCTGTGGTCGGACTGGACCGTCGCGCAACGATTCCCGACCGTCGGACCGTCCCGCCTGGTGGAGATCTCCCGCGACCCACAGGGCTGGTCGACGGCGGCGTTGACCCCGGTGGAGGCCGGGTGGGCACCGACGATCCAGCACCTCCTCGATCAGGTCGCCCTCGGCGTCCGCCCGCAGATCGCCGTCGCGCATCTGCCCGACCGGTTGCGCCGGGCACCCGATGTGCCCGACGACGAGCCGCCGACGACCCCGGCCACGGAGCCCGCGAGTGGGGCCCATGCCGACAGTGCTGCCGCCGACGACCCGCTCGCCCGGCTCACCGCCCTGCTCTTCGAATGGCGCACTGAGCAGATCGCGCGCGGCGTCGAGGGTGCCGACACGATCCGCGACGTCACCCTGCGCAAGCTCGCCGAACTCGGCTGGACCGATGCCGCCCGCATCCAGGGCCGGCTCACCGGACCGGCCGCCGGAGCACTCGCCCTCGAGATCGCGCAGGTGATCGCCGGGTTCAAGGGTGAGGCCTCGCAGGCGCCGGCCGCGGCGGCCACGCCACCGGCATCCACGACGGCGCCGCCCGCACCGCCGCAGGCATCGACACCCGAGTGGAGCACCCCGACCCCACCCACCCCGGAGCCGGCTCCGAGTTCGCGGCCCGCGAGCACCGCACCCCCGGCGGACGCCGCGTCGCCCTCCGTCACCCCGGCGCCGCCGCCCCCGATGGCGCCACCCCCGATGGCGCCGGGCCGCACCTGGTCACACGACGATTTCGCGGTCTATGACTACCCGGAGACCGACGTCCAGCCGGGTCGCATCACCGTGGCACCGGTCGGCGACGCGGTGCGGCTGACCTGGGACGACTGGCCCGCCGCTGCCGGCGAGATGGTCCTGTACCGCGTGGTGTCCAGCGATGACGTCGCTCCCTACAAGCCCGAATCCGGCGAACTGCTCGACGTCACGACCACCCCGTCGCACACCGACGGCCGGTTCCTCAGCTCCGCGGTACGCATCTATCAGGTGTGGGTGCACGTCGGCGCCGACGAGGCGAGTGCCCGTGCGGCGCAACCGATTCAGTGGGCCGGCGGCGAGGAGGTCAGCCCGGTCGACAAGATGCGGTTGTCCGAGGAGTCGGGACGGGTGATCGGCGAGTGGGAGGTGTTCCCGGGCACCCGCAGCGTGCGGATCTTCCGGATCCCACTCGACGGCGGCGGACCCCCGACCGCCAGTCCGAGCAACCAGATCCTCACCGACCAGGCCAATCTGACCGGGTTCGTCGACGCCGCCGTCCCGCGCGGCAAACGATTCCTGTACTCGGTGCAGGCCGAGGTGATGGTCAACGAGTCCGCGCGCCTGTCCCGCGCCATCAAGAAGGACATCCTGGTGTCGGTGGATCTCGTGCCGATCACCGACCTCGCGGTCGAGATGGCCGAATCCGGCAGCACGTTCAATCTGCGGTGGACCACCCCGAAGGAGGGGCAGCAGGTCCGCATCCACCGTTTCCCCGCGCCGCCGCCGGCCGGCCTGGAGAACGAGGACCGCGACGAATCCGCGATCACCGTGCAGGGATTCACCGAGGAGACCCGCATCAAGGACCCGGTGACCGCACTCGATCCCGAGACCTCGCAGATCACCGGGGTGTTGTGGCCACCCACCTGGGAACGGGCCTATCTCACGCCGGTGACCACCTTCAACGGCCGGGTCCGGATCGGCACCACCCAGGTGCAGACACGCCCGCTGCCCGCGGTGATCGAGCCGCGGATCGTCGAGCGGTTCAACACCGAACTCATCACCTTCGGGTGGCCGGTCGGCGCCGCCGCGGTGCAGGTCTTCGTCGGGCCGAAAACGCTGCCCCCGGAACAGATCTGCGCGCAGCCGCAGAGCTTCGCCGAGGTGACCGCGTCCACCCATCGGCGTGACGGCGCCATCATCCTGCCGCAGGCGCTGCCCGGCAACGGTTGTACGGTATGCCTTGTGCCCGTGGCCTATTCGAGGGGTGAACAGATCCGCGGGGAGATCGCCACCCTGGACTATCCGGGGCTGGCGCGGGTGTTCTACTGGTTCGACGCGGTCGCCACCCCGAATCCGATGTCGCGCGTGCTGCGTCTGGTGATGCGGTCCTACACCGAGATCGCCAACCCTCCGGCACTGGTGCTGGTCGCCAATCCGCAACGGCTGCCGCTGGATTCGCGGGACGGACAGATCCTGCAGTTCCACCATCGGGGGCAGTCACTGCCGCACTGCGACCTGCCGCGCATCCCGCACGGCACCCACCCCACCGAGTACACCGTCGACCTCGGCGACACGTATGCCTTCATCCGGCTGTTCGTCCACGAGGCCGGCGAGGTGACACCGGCGATGGCAGTACATGATCCGGCCCTGACCCAGCTGATGCGCTTCCAGCCGCCACTGCCGCCGGGAGAACCGGTATGACCGAACCGTTCTCCCCCGCACGATCGCGCAGTGCGCAACTGATCTACACCTCCTTCGACGACGGTGCCGGACGCGGCGGGTGGCAGGTCAAGCAGATCGCCGGCGATCTCGACGACACCGAACGCGACGCGCTGGTCGGGCGGGTGGTGACCCGCTTCGATCTCGAACCCCGCCTGCCCGACTTCCCGACCGCCGAGCAGATCGCCGCCCGTCCGGCCCGGCTGAGTTACGGGCGGGTGGAGGGGCTCGGCGCCTTCTGGCATACCGTCGCGGCGGGACCGGATGCGTCTGGTCGACCGGGAAATGTGTTCGCGCACATGGCCGTCGACCGGGCCACGCCCACCGACATGACGTATCGGCCGATCGCGCTGTGGGGGTCACCGGACTGGTTGCGGCCCTATGGTCCGGCCGAGGTCGCCGCGGCCGCCCTGCCCGGTGCCGAGCTGCCGCAGGCCAATCCGGCCATGTCGGCCCGCGCGGCCATCGACTTCCTCACCGACCTGCACACCGACCGGCAGGGCGTGTTCCGGGTGTTGCTCGACGCCGTGGTGGAGGCGCTGGCCACCTCGTCGTCGGTGGTGCTGCTGACCCGCTCGCATGAGGAGTCCGCGTCGTGGATCGCGGCGGTGTCGCACTTCCTGCCGCTGGCAGCGACGCACCGGCTCTCCTGGACCACCCACGACCGATCCGATCAGGTGGCCATCGACATCGATCGCGGGCATCACCTGATCGCGGTGCCCGCCGACAGCGTCGACGAACGCACCCGCTTTCCCGGCGCCATCGTCATCGACGCCGCCGAGATCCCCGGGCTCGCCATGCCCGGCGAATCGCATCGGGTCGCCCGAGGGGAGGTGGAGGCGTCGGCGCTGTCGTCCTTCGTCGAGGGCATCCTCGAGGATCCCGACGTCGCGCTCGCCGTCCTCGATCGGCGTGATCGGGTGGCCGCCGACGTCACCGATCCCGCCATGGTGCCCGCCTGGCCGCTGGCGGTCGCCGTCGCCGAACATCCCCAGTTGGCGGAGTTCCACGACGACGCCCTGCACGTCGTCGCCTTCGAGGCACCCGCCGGCGTCGAGCAGATCGCTTGGGCCGGTGAACTTCTGGGACGTGCGTATGCGCGTCATCCGCTGACTCCGGCCGACACCTTCCATCCGCTGCAGCGTCTGGTGCGGCAACGGCAGGACACCGCGGTCGCGGCCACCCGGTTCCTCACCGCGGTGCTGCATGACCAGCAGTGGCTGGAGAATCAGCCGCTCAACACCATTCCGTCGGTCGGCTCGGTCGATCTGGGCGCACTGCGCGAGGTGATCTCCGAACGGATCGGCCACTTCGTGGCGTCGACGGAGTCCGACCCGGTACGCCACGCCGCCCTGATCATCCGCCTGACCGTGATCCTGTATCGCCTGGGTCGACGCGACGCGGGGTTCACCGGCGTCCTCGCCGACCTCACCCGCGCATGGGAGGCGATCGACATCTCGATCGTGTGGTCCGGCCATCGACCCGCCAATCTGCAAGACACCAAGGCGATCTCACCGGTCATCCGCGCCGAACTGCTGCGCCCGGCGTTGCTGCGGTGGCCTCGGGAGGTGCTGGAACGGTTCGACGGTCCGGCGTGGGCGTGGTTCTACGACGACGGGAGCGGCGCCCCGCTGCCGCCGCCGGCCAACCCGTCGGCCGCCGACCTGACGCTGTACCCGATCGCGGTGGCGTCGACGTTGCAGGGCAGCGCCCTACCGATGAGCCCCGATCAACGCCGCGCCGCGGTGACCGAGGCCGTCGAATTCGCGCTGTCGGACCCGGAACTCGACGACGCCGCCTGCCGCGACCTCACCGACACGCTGATCTCCCGGCATCGGCCCGACGCCGCGTCGATGCTGGCGTGGGCCGCCCGGGAGCCGAACCGGACGTCACCGGCGATGCTGCATGCCGCGGTCTTCTACGAGCCGCCGGACATGGGACTGCTCGCCGACCTGGCCCACGGGCAGAACGCGGACGACGATCCCGGGTTGCGCGCGTTGGTGGCCGCGTCGCGGTTGCGTCTGGCCGCGCGCGATCCGCGGCAGTGGCCGCAGACACCGGCCCTTTTCGACGACGAGGTGGCGGCCTGCCTCGCCGATCCGACGGGCTGGGACTATCGGCTCGCCGAGGATCTGGTCACCATGCTCTACGCCGGTATCGTCGCCGCGCAGTCGCGCCGGGTGTCGTTCGCCACCGACCCCACGGTGACCGCGCGCCTGACCAATCAGCCGCCGCGGTCGCCGGGTGGCCTGGAATCGACGCTGCGGATCGTCGCCCAACGCGGATTCCTCGATCTCGGCTGGGTGGCCGCGCGATCGTTCGTCGCCCGATTCGACTCCCTGCGACCGGAACCGGTGATCCTCGACCGTCTCCACCGCGACGGCACCCGATGGTCGGACCGGCTGCTGGAATGGGCGCTCGAGGAGAACCGGTACCCGGGCCCGACCACCCCGATCGAACTGCGCGACGCGGCGTGGCCGATCGTGGCCACCGGCACCGCGGCCGATGCCCAGGATTTCTTCGACGAGTACGAGTCACGCGCCAAGGACTGGGCAAAAGCGTTGCACCTGAACAACTCCGATCCGTCGTCCGGCCGGTCGATGATCGGTCGCTTCACCCGAGAGGACCGATGAGATGACCACCTACGTGCTCGACGGCAAGGCCTCGGCGTCGCTGCCGCGGCGACCCCTCGCGGTCCGCATGGCCACGGCGGGTGGCTCGGTGCTCAGTGCCCGGCTGGCCGCCCGGTCGGCCGACGGGCAGGCACCCCGCGTCATCCAGCAGTCCGGTGGTCTGCTGATCCTGCCGCGGGTGGACGGTGAGGTCACCATCGTCGCCGTCCCCGAGACCGGGCTCTCCCGATTCGATCCGGGCACCGTGCTGCATGTGTCCTTCGGCCCCGACAACCTCGACGATCTCTCCGCCGACGTCGCCCAGTTGACGCCGCGCGACGTGTCGGGGATGAGCTTCATCGAGCTGGCGACGGTCGCCCCGGGCGGTGCGGATTCGCTGGTCGTGCGGACACGTCTGGCGGTCCCCGACGCACCGCTGCCGCCGTTGGCCGCGAGTGCGCGGGTGGCGTGCCGCGCGGTGCTGCGTGCCGATCAGATCGCCGAGACCGACACCCACAGCGTGCGCTGCGTCATCGACACCTCCGCCTCGATGGCACGGCTGTTCGCCGACGGTGTGGTGGCGGCATCCGGGGAGGTCATCGCCGGAATCGCCGCGGTGATCGGCGAAGGGGCGGCGGTGTCGTGTGCGTTTGCCGGCGGTGACGTCACCGACATCGAACCGGCCCGGCTCGGTGACTTCCTGGCCCGTCCCCCGGCCCGTGGATACGGTTTCGTCACCCCCGTCGAACCGGCACACCCGCTGCCGGACGCGTCACGCTCGCTGACGATCGTCGTCACCGACGGCACCACCGCGGCGGCGGCAGCCACATCGCCCTCGGCGTCGACGGCGACACTGGTGCTGTCCGCGGCGCACTCGGCCGTCACCCGCGCCGGTTTCACCGGCGCACTGTTCCCGCCCCCGCCGGCCGGTCAGGACCCGCGTGCCGCCCTGGCCGCCGACACCGAACAGCTCAGCGCCATCGTGTCGGGGCTGCTGGCGCCGACCGGACTGGTCGGTGCACGCCGATGACGACGGGATACGTCGGCACCAAGTGCCCGCGCTGCTTCAATCCGCTGCCCCACGACCGGGTGTCGTGGACGGAGGCGACCCCGGAGTCGGTGTCGCACAACCCGACCGCGTCGGCCTATGCCGGTGTGGACACCACCACCGGGGTCATCCACAGCGCCGACCGCCCGCTGGGTGGCGCCGCCGACTGGGCCCCCGCCGGCTACGACCCGGCCGTCCACGTCGAGGTCTGTCCCACCTGCCATTACACGCTGCCGCCGCTGTGGCGGTGGGGTGATGCGACCTGCATCGCGATGGCCGGGGCCCGCTACACCGGCAAGACCGTGTTCATCGCGGTGCTCATCAAACAGTTGCAGCAGTACGCCGAGCGGTTCAACCACGAGGTCATCCCGGCCGACGAACTGACCGCCTCGCGGTACGAATCCATCTACGAGACACCACTGTTCGTCGAACGCGGCATCGTGCAGGCCACGCCGAGCGCCGCGTCGCAGGCACATCACCCGCTCGTCTTCAGCCTCGGCATGTGGGACGGCGTCAACCGCTTCCTGGTGATCCGCGACGTCGCGGGCGAGGACCTCGAGGAGGCCAAGGTGGGTGGACGCGCGTGGGAGTTCTTCGCCCGCGCCGACGCGGTGCTGTTCCTCTTCGATCCGCTGCGGGTGGAGGACGTCTCCGATCAGCTCCGCGACCTCATCCCGGACACCGCGCGGGTCGGTGGTGATCCGCGCGAGGTGCTGCGCGTGGTGATGCGCCTGATCTCCGGCGGCAATCCGAGACTGGGTGTGATCCTGTCGAAATTCGATGCGCTGCAAGCACTGTCGAATGTGCGCCGAAGCGCGTGGGGTCGCGTCATGGGACATGCGGGTGCGGCGTTCAACCGCGATCCGGGATTGGTCAACCGACGCTACGACGAGGTCGACGGACAGTTGCTCGACGCCGAGGTGCGCAGTCTGCTGCAACGCCTGCACGCCGGGCCGTTGCTGCTGAACATGACCAATCCGGTCACCGGTCAGCAGTATCACAACCGGTTCTTCGCGGTGTCCGCACTCGGCGAGTCCCCCGAGGGAGAACGACTGCACCGCAACGGGATCTCGCCGTTCCGCTGCATGGATCCGATCCGTTGGGTGCTCGCCGACCGCAACGTCCTGCAGGAGTGAGTGATGTACCCGAACCCGTTCGGCGAACCGCCACCCGAGCACCGCGGCACCGGGTATCCGGCCGCGCCGCAGCAGGGTTTCACACAGTCCGGCATGCCGCAGCCGGGTGCGCCGTGGCCGAGCACCCCGCAGCCGGGTGCCGCCGGACACAATCCGTTCGCACCGCCGCCGTATCCGGCCGACCCCAATCCCTACGCCGCCAATCCCGCTACCGGCAATCCCTACGCCGCCAATCCCTATGGGCAGCCGCCGCCCACCGCGTCGCCACCCGCCGTCCGGCCACGACTCACCCGTCCACCGACCGTCGTCGCGGCCACCGCGCTCCTGGTGCTGGCTGCCGTTCTGGTGGTGGTGCAGGTGGTGGCGGGGTCGATCGCGATCGCCCGCGTCGACCGTGCCGTCGACGCCGCCTCACTCGCCGATCCCACCGACACCACCGCCTGGGCCGGCGACTGGATCGACACCGGGCAGACGTGGGCCATCGTGCTCGCCGCCCTCCTCGGACTGGCGTTCGTCGCGACCTATCTCGCGTTCGCGTACGCGGCGTGGAGCGCAAGGTCGTGGCCACGATTCGCCGCCCTGGTGTTGGCGGCGTTCTCGCTGTTCGGGCTGCTCGGTGGACCGATCACCATCGCCATCGTGGTGGTCGGCGTCGCGGCGACGGTGCTGCTGTGGGTGCCGCCATCCCGTCACTACGCCTCGCCGTACACACCGCCCCCACCCGACCCGTTCCGCGGCTGATCACTGATCAACCATCCCTGACCCTGCGACCCCACGAGGACTTCGATGCCGACAAAAACGCCCGACCGCCTGGCCGTGGTCGTCGCCGCCCTGGACTGGGATGCCGAGCACACCGCCGACGATCGGCTCGACCTCGACCTGACGGCATTCGTCCTCGGTGGTGACGGGCAGGTGATCTCCGATGACTACTTCGTGTTCTTCAACAATCTCTCCTCCCCCGAGCAGGCCGTCCGACTGACCGGTGGCACCGACGGGGTGCGCTCGGAGACCCTCGTCATCGACACCACCGAGCTGCCACCGCAGGCCCGCTCGGTGGTGATCGCGGTGACCGTCTACGACGGGCTGGCCGGATTCGGCCAGGTGGCCGACGCCGTCATCACCGTCGACGACAGCGCCTGCGGCAGCGTCGCCGAGTACTCGCTCAGTGCCGGGCATCGCGATGCCGCGGCCGTCGCCTACGCCACGCTGGTCGTCGAGAACGGCAAATGGAGGTTCCAGGCCTCCGGTGAGAAGTTCCCCTCGCTGGCGGCGATGACCGATCGTTACGGCATCAAGACCTGATGCACGCGCGACGCTGGGTGGCGATCGGCCCGAACGGACTCGACGACCTCGCGTTCGTCGACGCCGAGGTGGCCCCACCGGGCGTCGGCGAGGTGACCATTGAGGTCGCCGCCGCCGGGGTGAATCCCGCCGATCTCAAACACGCGATGGCGGCGACGGAGTTCCCGCTGCCGATCGGCTACGAGGTGGCCGGGCGGATCGCCGCCGTCGGTCCGGATACCGCGATCGCCTCGGGTCCGTGTGCGGTGGGCGAGGAGATCCTCGCCTTCCGGGTGCGGGGTGGGTACGCGACCGCACTCACCGTGCCCGCGGAGAAGGTGTTCGCGCGACCGCCCACCCTCGGCGTCGACGAGGCCGCGGGTCTGCTGCTGGCCGGAACCACCGCCGCCGACATGCTGCGTGCCGCGCGCGCCGGACGTGACGACCTGATCCTGCTGCATGGCGCGTCCGGTGCGGTGGGGATGGCCGTCCTGCAACTCGCCGGCCTGCGCGGCATCCGGGTCATCGGTACCTGCGGTCCGTCGAGTGCCGACCGGGTCCGCCGCTTCGGCGGCCTCCCCGTCGAGTACGGGCCCGACCTGCTCGACAGACTGCGCACCATGCTCGGCGGCCATCGGATCGACGCCGCCCTCGACGCCGTCGGCACCCACGACGCGGTCGAGACGTCGCTGGCGCTGGTCGCCGACCGTTCCCGCGTCGTCACCGTCGCCGCACCGGCCCGCGCCGCGGCGGAGGCTTTCGTCGCCCTGGGTGGACGCCTGCCCGAGAGCGCCGAGTTCCGCGACACCGTGCGCTCCAGCCTGATCCGGCTTGCGGGCAACGGCGAACTCGTGGTTCCGATCGCGGCGACGTTCCCGCTCGAGCAGGCACGCGACGCCGTGGCCCTGGTGTCCTGCGGACATGCCGGGGGCAAGGTGGTGCTGCATGTGTGAGATCAGCTGCAGCGCATGGGGAGTTCTCCCCTCACGCACCGCCATTGCGCGCGTGTAGCACAAGGGTCTGACACCAGAATGGGGGCCATGGGGAGTTCTCCCCTCTCCCAACATGATCCCTCTCGATGGGGACTTCTCCCCTCGGCGTGATTGCCACCGGAATGGGGAGTTCTCCCCCGCCACAACGTGATTCCGCGCGTCGATAGCATGACCATCCGACACTCCGTGGCCATGGGGACTTCTCCCCCACACTCCCCCCGTCAACAATAGTTGTTGTCGCACAACGTATTTACGCGCATCGGTGATCTCGGGTAGTTCTCCCCCCCGGTCGTGTGACTGGCCGAATTGCCTGCGCGGAGCTGGCTTTGGCGATCACGGCGACACACACTGTGACAGTCACCAAAACATCCTGGGAATCCCCGAGGACGTGACGGCGCACCACTCTCCCGACATCCATCCCCTCGACGAGAAGGACCCCGTGATGAACATCAGCGACCTGGACCTGGCGGTGGCAGTGACCGAACGCGCACGACGCCGCGTCCCCGCCTACGCCGACTTCCTCCGCCGCAACGGTGTCGACCCCTGCGACCGGGTCGACGCCGCGTCGTTCACCCGCCTGCCCGAGATGACCAAGGACAACTACCTGACCCACTACCCGCAGCCGGAGCGCTACTGGGACGGCCGGCTCACCGAGGCGACGGTGTGGTCGTCGAGTTCCGGGTCGTCGAGCGGAGTACCCACCCAGTTCGGCCGTGGCGCCCTCGCCCTCGACCAGAGCGCCGCCATGTACGACCGGATCTTCACCGCTTCCTTCGCCTCCCAGTCGCGGACGACGTTGCTCATCAATTGCTTCGCGATGGGCACCTGGATCGGCGGGACCTACACGATGGCCGGCGTACTCGAACTCGCCCACCGCGGACACCACATCAGCATCGCGACCCCCGGCATCGACATCGAGGTGGCGGTGGCCACGCTCGCCGACCTCGGCCCGCATTACGACCAGGTGGTCCTGGCCGGGTATCCGCCGCTGATCAAGGACCTGCTCGACAACACCCCGGCACACCTGCGGACCATGGACGTCAAGATCCTCCTCGCGGGTGAGGCGATCACCGAGAAGTGGCGGGATCACGTCCTGGCTCTGCTCGGCCGCGAGGGAGAACCGGAACGGATCTGCCTCAAGTACGGCACCGCCGACGCCGGCCTGATGGGGTACGAGACGCCGACCTCGGTGGCCATCCGTCGGGCCGCGCTCGACGACGACGCGTTGTCGCAGTCGCTGTTCGGGGTGAGCGTCGACGAACCGCAGCCGACGTTCGTGCGGTATCACCCCGAATACCGTTACACCGAATGCGATTCCGAGGGCTATCTGCTCTTCACGGTCGACTCGGCCATGCCGTTGATCCGCTACCGGATCAACGATCGCGGAAAGGTGCTCGACGCCATCATGATCCGGCGTCTGCTGCGCGCCTCCGGGCAGACCGAACTCGCCGACCGGGTGGAGCTCGGCGCACATTTCCTGGTGCTGCACGGGCGTACCGACATCGCGGCGATCTTCCACTCGCTGAACATCTATCCGGACAACATCCGGCCGGCGTTCGAGGAACCGGATCTCGAGAACGCCCTCACCGGACGGTTTCTCGTCGAGGTCCTCTCCGACGAGGAGCATCGCCAGTCGCTGCACATCCGGGTGGAACTGGCCCGCGGCGTCGGAGGCGATGCGCGGATCGCCGAGCTGTTCACCGAACGCAGCCAGGCGTCACTGGTACGCACCAACTCCGAATACCGCACGCTGAGTGCATCATTGGGCGACGCCGCCCGACCCGTCGTATCCCTGCACGATTACCACTCGGCCGGTTTCGGCTCGGGTGCCAAGGACGTCTACATCCGAAAGGCCGCATGATGATCGAGATGCTCCACCCCACCCGCGACCGCCGTCGCCTCGCCACCCTGCTCGACGACGAGGGTTACCGGTTGGTGGATGCGTGGGTCAGCGCACTGCCGGAACTGACCGCACTCGCACGGTTCAGCGGTGATCATGTTCCGGGGGCCGACGAACTCGACGCCCACAGCCGGTATGCGGTGTACCCGTGGCGACGCACCGTCGTGCGGGTGCCCGTTGACGACCTCTTCCATCGGCTGCGCACCGCACGGAACCGTTTCCTCATCACCGACGACGAGCAGCGGGCGTGGTCGACGGCGCGGCTGGCGATCGCCGGACTGAGCGTCGGCGCGTCGGTCGTCGGGGTCGCCTCGCTGACCGGGGCACGACGATTCCACCTCGCCGATCCCGACACGTTGGGGCCGACCAATCTCAACCGGCTCTCCGGGTCGGTGTGCGACCTCGGGGTGGCCAAGGCGACCCTGGCGACCCGGCGCGTGCTGGAAACCGATCCGTATGCGTCGGTGGTGGCGTGGGAGCAGGGGTTTCGCCCGTCCGCGGCGTCGGACTTCCTGCGTGGCCGCGACGGCCGCCCGGTCGACGTCGTCATCGAGGAGATGGACGACCTGGCGATGAAGGTCGAGATGCGACGCCACGTCAAGCTGGCCCGGCTGCCGCTGATCATGGTCACCGACGACGGTGACAACGTCATCCTCGACGTCGAACGCCACGATCTCGACGCCGATTACCCGCCGTTCCACGGATCGGCCGGGGACATCACCGAACTGGATCTGGCCACCCTGCGCGATCCGGCGAACCGGGTGCAGTTGGCCGGCGCCATCGTCGGCCACGACGTGGCGCCGCGCCTGGCCCGGGCGCTGGCAGAGGTGGGACACACCATCCCGTCGTGGCCGCAGCTGGGCACGGCGGCCAGCCTGGCCGGTGTGGTGGGCGCGTTCGCGGCCCGGACCATCGTGTGTGGCGGTGAGTTGCCTTCGGGCCGTTACCGTTTCGCGGTGGACAAGGCGGTGGCGGCATAGCGAGTGGCCCTCGGGATCAGATCAGGGCACCAGGACGTCGGAATGGCCGTTGCGGCGGCACCAACTGCGCAGGTACCGGGCGTGCACGCCGCACCAGCGGTACACCGACGCCTGCGTCATCGGGAGGTCCTCGTCGTGTTCACCACGTTTGATGATCATCGGGCCGAGGTAGTGGCTGGTGATCTTGTTGGCGGTGTTCGGCGACACCTTGGCCACCCGCGCCAGGGAGGCGTTGTCGGAGACGTGCCCCGCCGCGATCGCGCCCGCCATCCGTCCCGCGGTGTTCCCGCGTTGGCCGGCGAACAGTTCGTAGAGGCTCGGTCGGCGATTGCCGGCCGAGCCGTCGCCGATCCGGCGTCCGAGGGCGGCCGAGCGCAGGGAATCGGAGAACACCCTGAATCCTTCGGCCTTCGCCACCACCCCGACGACCTCGGGTCGTTGCCGCGCCTCGTCGAGGAGATCGTCCTCCATGCTGTGACCCTGAGTTGCCAGCAGCACCGGCGCGAGACGATCATGTGTCCGCAGTGCTTCGATGACGTCGAGACCGTCGAAGGACCACTCGGTGTCGGGCCGGTTCCACACCAGGTCGGCCGAGACCACATCGAACCGGACGCGTCCGGCGACATTGTGGATGAAGTCGCCCTCGTCGGTGGCCACCACAACGGTCCAGTCGGGGTACGCCGTCGCGAGCGGCGCCGCGATCACCTTGCCCAGCGGGGAGGCGATCAGCACCCGCATACCTTCGCTCATGCGTTAATTGTGCCTCACAACGATCGATCGTGCGTAATCGCGCATGATTAGCAGGGGTCAGAACCGTTTCATGCTCAACTCCGCCGATTTCATGTCGCAAGATATGGTGACTCGCGCATCTCCGGACGACAGTCTTGATTGCGTGACATCACATCGTGGACAACTCACCGTTGCCGTCGCCGCCGAAGGCGACATCACCGACACCGCCCTGTGCGCCTACGTCGAACGGCTCGGCTTCACGGCTGTGCTCGTCCACGCCGACGCTCCGGTGACCGCGGCTCCCGACCCGGCGGACGCCGTCGACGTGGTGCTGATCCGGTCCGCCCATCAGATCCCCGCCGTTCGCCAGCACTCCTGGCTCTTCGAGGCGGCACTCGTCGGCATCGGTGTCCGCGCCGGTGACCCCCGCGGAATCGACGTCGCCGACTCGGGACGATCGGCCTCGGTGATCGCCGGTTACCTCGCCGACCTCGCCGAGAACCGTCAGCCCCGGACCGCCACCGTCCGGATGACCGAACGCGAACGGCAGATCCTCACCACCTACGCCCTCGGTGCCACGATGAGCGCGACGGCCGCCGCTCACCACATCGCCGAGAGCACCGTGCGCGAACACTATCGGCGTGTGGTCCAGCGCTACAACGACGCCGGGCGCCCGATCGGCAACAAGGCGCAGCTCCTTCTCCGGATGATGGCCGACGGCTGGGTACAGCCGCGCGAGATCCTGAGCGCGGCCGGCTGAACCTGCCCGACTCGTAGGCCGTGGCCTTCGCCTCTCGTGCGGAGGGCCCGCGGCGGCCCACGATGGAGGTATGACGCCGCCACCCACGCCACTGCGCACCCGCCCCTGGTCGGCCTGGGTCCTGGCGGTGGTGGAGGCGTTCATCGCCTACCAGGCGGTCGCCGGTGGTATCGCACTCATCGACGATCGTTGGGAGATGTCGCGGGAATGGTTGCAGCGCACCCCCTTTGACACGTGGACCGGTCCCGGCTGGGTGCTCATCACGCTGATCGGGATACCTCAGGCCCTGGCCGCCCTGGTGATCGTGGTGGTCGTCGTCGACGCGCGCCTGGCCTTCCTGGCCGGGTTCCTCGCCGGGGCGTCGCTGCTGGTGTGGATCGCCATCCAACTGGCCCTGCTGCAGGTGTTCTTCTTCCTCCAGCCGGTGATCGCCGTCGCCGGACTGATCGAGATCGGGTTGGCGTGGTGGTGGCGACGCCGGATCGATGCCCGCCGGACGGCATGAGCCGTCGGTGACCCGTGTGTCACATGGCACAGTGGATCCGTGCTGCTACTGCCCACGATGTTCCCCAATGCACCCGACCTCGACGATGCCGTCGTCATCGGCGACGACCGCCTCTCGCGCGAGGAACTCGTCGGCGCGGCGACCGCGGTGGCCGAACGCATCCGCGGGGCGCACACCCTGGCCGTCCTGGCACGGCCCACGATCTCGACGATCCTCGCCATCGCGGGCGGTCTGATCGCCGGCGTGGCCATCGTCCCGGTGCCGCCGGATTCCGGACGCCGCGAACTCGACCACATCCTCACCGACTCCGGCGCGCAGGCCTGGCTCGGCGACGCCCCCGACGACGCCACTCTCCCGACGATCCCGGTGCGGCGGTATGCGAAGTCCTGGCATTTCCATCCGGAGCCACCGGCCGATTCCGTCGCACTCATCCTCTACACGTCCGGCACCACCGGATTACCGAAGGGTGTGCCGATCACGCGTCGCGCCATCGCCGCCGGTCTCGATGCCCTCGCCGATGCCTGGGACTGGACCGCTGCCGACACCCTCGCGCACGGGTTACCGCTGTTCCATGTGCACGGGCTGATCCTCGGGGTGCTGGGTCCGTTGCGTCGCGGTGGGCGGCTGCATCACACCGTCAAGCCGACTCCGGAGAACTATGCCCACGCCGCCCAGACGGGCGCGACCATGTTCTTCGGTGTGCCGACGGTGTGGTCCCGGGTGGGTGCCGATCCGTCGACGGCACGGGAACTGTCATCGGCGCGGCTCCTCGTGTCGGGCAGCGCGCCCCTGCCGGTGCCGGTGTTCAACGAGATCCGCGAGGCCACTGGCCACGAGATCGTCGAACGCTACGGCATGACCGAAACCATGATCACCGTCAGCACCCGCGCCGACGGTGAACGACGTCCGGGCTGGGTCGGCATGCCGGTGACCGGCGTGCAGACGCGACTGCGTGAGGGTGCCGACGATCTCCCGCACGACGGCGAGAGCGTCGGTGACCTCCATGTCCGCGGCCCGATGGTGGCCTCGGGCTACCTGAACCGTCCGGAGGCGACCGCTGAATCCTGGCTCGACGACGGCTGGTTCGCCACCGGCGATGTCGCGGTCATCGGAGCCGACGGCATGCACCGCATCGTCGGCCGCCGCGCCACCGACCTCATCAAGTCCGGCGGATTCCGGATCGGCGCCGGCGAGATCGAGACGGTGTTGCTCGCCCATTCCGCGGTCACCGAGGTGGCCGTGGTCGGCGTCGACGACGACGATCTCGGGCAGCGGATCGTCGCCTACGTCGTCGGCGAGCAGGTTCCCGACGCCGAGTTGATCGATCTCGTCGCCGAGGAATTGTCGGCCCACAAGCGGCCCCGCGAGATCCGTTGGGTCGCATCGCTGCCGCGCAATGCGATGGGGAAGGTGCAGAAGAAGCTGTTGGGGTAGCACCCTGGTTTACGTAAACTGTTGCCGTACAACATGTTTCATCCAGGTGTCCGCAGAATCGAGGAGTTCGTCCGCAGTCGCGGGCCCATGCGGATTCCATCGTTCAGGTGACCTACCCGGCCCTGTCACATGTCCGACTCTTCCCATACAGTGTGGGTCATCGCACGTAGAGTGGCGGATGGCCGTTCAACGACAGAAAGGCAGCACAACCATGGGCGTAAGCCTGAGCAAGGGCGGAAATGTCTCGCTGACCAAGGAGGCCCCGGGACTGACCGCGGTCGCCGTGGGTCTGGGCTGGGATGCGCGTAGCACCACCGGCACCGACTTCGACCTCGACGCCAGCGCCATCGGCCTGGGCGCCGACAAGAAGGTCCTCTCCGACCAGCACTTCGTCTTCTTCAACAACCTCAAGTCGCCCGACGGCGCGATCGAGCACACCGGTGACAACCTGACCGGTGAGGGCGAGGGCGACGACGAGGTCATCAACGTCGATCTGGCCGGCACCCCGCCGAACGTCGACTCCATCGTGTTCCCGGTTTCGATCTACGATGCCGACACCCGTGCCCAGTCCTTCGGCCAGGTCCGCAACGCCTACATCCGCGTCGTGAACCGCGCCAACGGCACCGAGATCGCCCGCTACGACCTCTCCGAGGACGCCTCGACCGAGACCGCGATGGTCTTCGGCGAGATCTACCGCAACGGTGCGGAGTGGAAGTTCCGCGCCATCGGTCAGGGCTACGCGTCCGGTCTCGCGGGTATCGCCCGCGACTACGGAGTCAATGTCTGATTAGAGTAGTTCCCACCACGGATGCCGCACTCGTTCATGAGACCGGGTGCGGCATTCGTCGTCCACCGGGCGTCGCGACGCGGCACGCCCTCCGCGTAACCAGAAAGGCCACGCCCTCGTGGTTGTCCGAATATTCGGCTTGTCCATCATCATCACGATCGTGTCGTTGATTGTCGCCTTCCTGTACGGCGGCACGACGGCACTGTTCCTCACCCTGATCCTCGGCATCCTCGAGGTCTCGCTGTCCTTCGACAACGCGGTCATCAACGCGACCGTGCTGCGGCGGATGAGTGAGTTCTGGCAGAAGATCTTCCTCACCATCGGCATCCTGATCGCCGTCTTCGGTATGCGCCTGGTGTTCCCGCTGGCCATCGTGTGGCTCGCGTCGGGCCTCAGCCCGTTCCAGGCACTGGATCTCGCGCTCAACCCGCCGGCCGACGGCGCCGAGTACTTCCCGGACGGCAGCCCGTCCTACGAGACGATCATCACCGACGCGCACCCGCAGATCGCGGCGTTCGGCGGCATGTTCCTGCTGATGCTGTTCCTGGGCTTCATCTTCGAGGAGAAGGAGATCACCTGGCTCTCCTGGATCGAGCGTCCGCTGGAGAAGATCGGCAAGCTCGATCAGCTCGAGGTCGTCGTCGCTTCGATCCTGCTGGTCATCACCGCGGAGTTCATCGCGCCCGACGAGGAACGGTCGACGGTGCTGTTCGCCGGCCTACTGGGCATGATCACCTACATCGTCGTCAACGGCTTGGGCGAGTTGTTCAACACCGAACAAGACGAGGACGATCCGGACGAGTCCGAGGACGAACGCGCTCAGGCGGAACGCACACCTGGGGTGAATGAGGCGGCGTCGGTCGCCGACGCCGAACTGCGTCGCCGCTCCGGCCCCAGCGACCTCGCGAAGGCCACCGGCAAGGCCGGTTTCTTCCTGTTCCTCTACCTCGAGGTCCTCGACGCGTCGTTCTCCTTCGACGGCGTCATCGGCGCCTTCGCGATCACCGCGGACCCGATCATCATCGCCCTGGGCCTCGGCTTCATCGGCGCGATGTTCGTCCGTTCGCTCACCGTCTACCTGGTGCGCAAGGGCACGTTGAGCGAGTACGTCTACCTCGAGCACGGCGCCCACTGGGCGATTGGTGCCCTGGCCCTGATCCTGTTCTACTCGATCGGCACGCACGTGCCCGAGATCGTCACCGGCCTCGTCGGTGTCGTCCTGATCGCGGCCAGCTTCATCTCCAGCATCATCCGACGTCGCAACGAGCCGGAGGACGCGAAGGACCACATCGAGATCTGACAACTCCAGAAGTTCCGACAGCCCCCAGGCGACTATTCGCCGGGGGCTGTTGGCGTTGATGAGGCGACCACGACCGACCGTGCGAACCCAACCCGCCGATCGAGACCCCAGATTGTTGGCCGAGCCACCACCCCGCCGTCCGAGCCCAACCCCGCCAGCCGATCTCCAGTCTGTTGGTCGAGCCCCTCATCCCGCCGGCCGAGCCCCTCATCCCGCCGGCCGAGCCCCTCATCCCGCCGGCCGAGCCCCTCATCCCGCCGGCCGAGCCCCTCATCCCGCCGGCCGAGCCCCTCATCCCGCCGGCCGAGCCCCTCATCTCGCCGGTCGGTGAGTGTCAAGCCGTGGTGAGTCAGTTCCCGATTTTGTTGTGTTATGCGGTGGGTTGGTGGTGCAGGTTGATGGCGACGCGTTGCTGCGGTCGTTTGACTGTGGGTGGTTGGTGGAAACGTTCGGGGTGGTCTCGG